>JAZQGX010000024.1:0-19802 GCA_045540275.1 Kiritimatiellia bacterium
GCGGCAAGAGTTTTTTTCTAAATTTTTTCATTTATGCGAAAAACCATACGATTTTTTCGCAAAAACGCGTTTTTTTACTTCGTTTTTCCTCTTGCACGACCTGCCGTGCGCATCGTTTTTGACGTCCCGAAAGAAAAAAAATCGGCGCTTTTTCCGTCGCGGACGTCTTTTCAACCCGTCCAAACCGGGAAAAGCGCCGTTCATTGCGCCGCTGCAACGGAATATCAGTCAATCTCCAGCACCTGTCCATCGGCAAGAAGACGTTTGCGCAACTTGGCATAATCGATATCTTGGATTGCACAATCCGACTCAATCGCCTGTACGGCAGCGGTAGCGGCGCTCTGTCCCAATGCAAAGAACACCGGCTCCATGCGAATCGAGCCGAACGCCATGTGCGACGATGAGACGCAAATCGGCACCAGCAGATTCTTGCATTCGGCACGTTTCGGCACTATCGCGCCGAAGTCAATCGGATACGGCTTGTTCATTCCGCGATAATCTTCTATATTGCCCTCGTTACGCACAAATCCGTTCTTGTCCACATAGCGTCGGCAGTTATGCGAGTCCATTCCGTAAGCGCCCATTCCCACCGAGCGCGAGGCTTTGATCTTGCGGCGGCAGTTGTGTTCGGTCATAACATACTCGCCCTTCAGGCGGCGAGCTTCGCGAACATACAGCTGGTGCTGCCAGCCGCCGCCATTTTCAAATTCATCCTTGCACATCCCCCATTTTGAAACTTCGTCGCGAATGGACTTCGGAACGCGCGGATGATAAGCCAGCGACCACATCAAACCCTGCTGATAGATCAAATGCGCTTTTCTTATTTCATCGCGTCTAGCGTATGAAGCCTCGGGCCAATCGTAATTAGCACCGATGTAATCAGTGGAAAATCCGGTGCGGTTATTGGTATCGGTCTTGCGGTTTGGCATCGGCGAATTAATCCACGGCATTGCATAAATCACACGCTTCGGGCCAAGCTCCTCCTCTGCCCGCTCGAGATTTCTGAACAGCAGTTCGAAATCCTCCTCTCTGTAGCCTTCTGGCTTTTTGAAGGGAATGCGATTTTCCTCCTTGTCGGTCAGACACATGCGGAAACAATAGGCCTGCACCCGCTTATCGCCAGATCCGTCAGGCAAAGCGGTGTCGGGATTTTCGACCCCATTCAGCACACCGCTTGAGGGATCGCCCGGAATCCGATATGCCGAAATTTTCGAACGCATCTGATGATTCAAACTTTTTGCCCGCTGGATTCCGCTGATGGTTTCATCGTACTCGGAATTCGCTTCGCGCCCGACAGCGTAACTTACACCGGCAGCCGCCATCAAATCTCCTTCGTATGTTGCATCGATGAACATTTTCCCGCGGTATATTTTTCCGCTTTCCGTCCGTACCGCGGTAATCCGTCCGTTCTTTTTGGTCACGCCCTCCCCGGATCGATCAAGTCGCTCGTTGCGGACGATGCGCAATCCGTTCTCACGCTCCCAACGCTCCAGTATCTTCAATGCGGCGCTCGGTTCGAATGTCCACATTGCATCTTCATTGCGCTTGTACGACGACTGTCCGTTCGGGCGATATTCATCAGGCTTCTGCCACTTCCACGATTCAGGCTGGAGATAATGCGCTTTGACCGCGCGGTAGAACTCGCGCGCGATACCGCCGAATGCCCGTTTCTGCCCTATATCGGTCTGCCCGAGACCGCCGGTTGTCAAACCTCCGATGCGTTCAGTCTCCTCGATGACCACCGCGCTGCGCCCCATCCGTTTGGCCTGCAACGCAGCAGAGATGCCCGCGCTGGTCCCGCCGACAATGACAATGTCGTATTCCGCTCCTGTCGCCGGCGCACTTGCAACCGACATCTTTTCCGTGGAGCATCCCGCCGCCAACAGCGCACCGCACACTAATCCTACACATTTCATAATCGCACTCCTTTGAACTGCGATAATCTCATATCGACTCGTAAAAAAACACGACAACCCCCCATGAATTGCCAACGGAGATTCTATCATAAAACCATCAAGCGTCAAAGACGCTTTCTTCACCTCGACGTATTCAAAAAAAAGGCGAGGCTGCAATATGCCTTTAAATATCCCGCAAACAAATTCGGACAAATCAAACCGAAAAAGCAAAGGCTGTCGAACCCAATCTAGAAACTCGCCTTGCCGGTCGCCTCCAGCACATCCTTAGCGTCGGCGGACAGCGGATGGTCTTTCATCTTGGCCAACTCCTTCAACAAGGGGTATTTTATTTCATCGGGGCGGTTGAGCAAATCATGGTACAGTACGTCAAGATCGTTTTTCTCGCCCAATGCGTCCAGAAGCATCGGTGTCACCAGCGCATATCTGCCGCTGTCCAGCAGAGCCAACGTCTGTCTGAGCGCCACCTCGCGGTCGGCGCCGGCAAGCCTGCCGAGCGCTCCTCGGAATTTTTCGCAATCCTGCCGACTTATCTCCACCGGACTGTTTTCATCGGTATACAAATCCTGTATTTTTTCGAAATCCCTGACCAGCTGCCTCTCGTGCGCAATCTTCGCCCGATTCGTCTTTTCTGGATCATGAGCACCATCGCCTTGCCGCAAGTTATCGTCGTCTTCGCTCCGAAGTCCTGATGCGTTTTCACCGGTCCCTCCCGCGGACCTGGGTCTCTTTGCCATGCGCGCCGGCGCACGAACTCTTTTCGCATTCACCTCGCCGTCAGCGATTTCGCAAGGATCTTCACTGCGCGAACAGGAGCTTGCCGCAGCAAGAAAGAAAATTGCCAGCAGCATCCGAAAAATTCGGGCGACGCAGTCAAACTTTCGATGTCCGCGAAATGCAAAAATCATATTTTTTTACCGACCGCATCAACGATGTCGGGCATCGCCGCGCTCAAAGAATGCAATGCCGTCTTGAGATTCGACAAGTACTGCTCGATGGTCGATCCCGATCCGGCCACATCCGAAACCGACTTGAACACATACACTGGGATTGAAGCGCGTAGAGCGACATGCACTATCGCCGCTCCTTCCATGTCGCGAAGCGAGGCCTTGACATCTCCGGTCAAAAAAGCAAAATCCGCTTTGCTGTCATTGAAACGGTCTCCGGTGCCCAGCGTTTTTTTCGCAAACAAGCCGGCTTCGCACACTGGCAGATAGCGCGATTTGTACTCGTTCAACGTGCCTACTTCCACCGAATTTATTTCCGCCAGATCGAAATCGTACTGAACCGCAGAATTCACTTCGTAGACGTCACCGACCGACATCGAGCCGTCCAGCCCGCCGGCGACACCGACATTGACCAGCGCCGTCACCCCGTCGATGCCCAAGGCCAATTGCGCCGATGCCGCCGCATTTGATTTACCCACCCCGGAGACCACGACAACGACATCGTTTCCATTGAATTTGCCGTTGACCACGCGGCGCCCCCAAAGCAGCCTTTCCGACACTTCGGTCATGTGGGAGATTACCGCTCCCGCCTCGTTGTCCATCGCGATCACAAAGGCAATCATACGTCCGCTCTCTACGCCAAAACCTTCACCACCGCCTTGCGCACCGCCGAAGGCTGATTCAACGCCAATGAAGGCTTGTGCACCTCGCCCGGGAAAAACACCATAAAGCTGCCGGCCCGCAAAATCGCAGATGTTCCCGGCGCACATCCGTAGAATGCGATGTCTTTATCGCCGTTATACGGCTCGGTCACCGACAGCCCGTTCGCGTCGGGAAGATAGTCGATCCGCTCTTCGCCGGATATTATGTACTGGATGTCGATGTACTTGCGGTGATCCTCATATCTGCCGGCCTCGAACACGCGCGACTTATACGATTGCACTATCGCGAAAAGGCGGTTGCCGCCGGCCAGCTCGATTCGACCGTCCGCCGTTTTGCTCCAATCCGCCATCCTGAGAAAATCAAATGCGATGGGGAAAAGCGGGTTCAGCACTTTATAGCGTTCTGCATTCTTCAAAGTATCCAATATCATTTCAGCACCTCCTCTATCATTCCGGAATCATCACCGACCAGGGAATTTCCTCTCCTTTTTGTGTTCCTACCTTTATTCTGGTTGAATACATCCCCTTGGGCGGTGCCGGGGGATTGACCTTGGAACTTTCAATCGGGGCCTTTTCTTTTTTCGCAACGGGCTGCGGCTGCTCGACCTTCTTCACGGGAGCGGGCGGTCTTACTTCGGCTTCAACGCTTTTTCCCGGTGCGGTCTCGACATTGACCGCGGCGGCGGGCGCAGCCGGCTTGCGATAGAAGGAGGCAGGCTTCAATATTCCCACGCCTCTTGAGGTGTATTGCGTTCCGCTACCGGGAATCGCACTCTGCTCTTTCTTCTCCAGCGTCCTGCGCAGCTCTTCGTTCTGACGGCTCATCTCCTCCATCTTGCGCGCCATCGCTTCAAGACGCGCCTCCTTCTCCTTTTCCATCCGGTCTGCCAACATGCCAAGCTCGTCGAGCTTTTTGCTGACCTCGGCCGGGATTGGCGCCGGCTGCGCGGCCACCGGAACCGGAGCCTGCACCACCACCGGCTGCGCGGTCGGCTGTCTTGCGGCGGCCGCCTCCCTGCGAAGCGCGGCGTCCAGCAGCCGGGTCTGCATCTCGGACATGTTGTTGAACATGGAAATACCGATGGCGAAAAAGGCGGCGACGATGACAATCAGCACGGTAGCGAAGGTCAGCGACAGCTGAAAAACCCGCTTGCGCGCCTGCGCCCGTTCGGCTTCGATAAAATCCTGAAACGCCTTGAGTACGGGGAACTGCTCCGGACTGCTCGCGCCGGAAACCACCAACCCACCGCCGGGATTCATTCCTCCGGGAATATTCTTCTCTGGCATATCGTTCATATCACACTCCTTTTGCCACCGCTGCCTTTGCAGCTTCCAAAGTGTTGAAAAGCAACATCGTAATCGTCATCGGACCGACACCTCCGGGCACCGGCGTTATCGCCGAAGCGACTTCCTTCACCGATTCGAAATCGACATCTCCGCACAGGCGGTAGCCTTTTTCCGCTGTCGGATCGGGCACGCGGTTGACCCCGACATCGATCACGGCCGCACCGGGTTTCACCATGTCGGCGCTGACAGTTCCGGCGCGTCCGGCCGCGACTACGAGAATATCCGCATCGCGGACATGGCGGGCAAGATTTTCTGTTCCGGTGTGACAAACCGTCACCGTGGCGTTGCCGCCCTCGCCTTTGCGCATAAGCAGATGGGCGACCGGCTTGCCGACAATGTTGCTCCGTCCAATCACCACCGCATGTTTGCCCGAGGTCTCAATGCCGGCTCGCAGTAGCAGCTTGATTATTCCGTGCGGGGTGCAGGGCAGAAAGCAATCGCGTCCAATCATCATGCGCCCAACGTTCTCCGGGGTAAAGCCATCGACATCCTTCTCGGGCGAAATCGCTTCGATCACCGCGTCTTCGGAAATCCCCCGAGGGAGCGGCAGCTGAACGAGAATACCGTGAACCGCAGGATCGGAATTCATTTTTTCAACCACGGCGATAATTTCTTCCTGCGTGGCGCTGGCCGGTAACCGCACCTCGAACGAAGCGATTCCCGCTTCGGCGCAAGCCCTTTCCTTCGCCGTGACATACGATACCGACGCCGGATTTTCGCCGACCAGCAAAACCCCCAGTCCGGGCTTGACCCCGGTCTGGCTTTTAAAGGCCGCCACCTTCTCTTTGATCTCTGCTCTCATCTCGGAAGCGAGTTTTTTACCGTCAAGAATTTCCGCACTCATTTTTCCTCCTTTGCGACACGTTCCGCCACCAGCCTGAAACCAACATTTGCACAACCGCCGCCCCTAGCCTGCCGTGCCTCTCCGCGATATATCGACGAGCACTCGGCCGCGGTTGAATCCCATGCGCCGCCGCGAACGGCGTATGCTTTTGTTCCGGGACGCACTCCGCTTTTGGCGACGATCAGTGAAGAGGTCCACTCCCAGCAATTTCCGGCCATATCCCTGCAGCCGAAGACGCTGACATTTTTCCGGTGCGCATCAACCGGAGAGGTCAGCCCTCCACTCCTTAACAGATTGCGGTACAGATCGGTATAAATAAAACCGCTGCGCCGTGCGCGATCGTCCCAGCCGGAAACCACACAATCCAGATCGATGGACAGCAGCTCTGAAACCGGAATGCTCTTTCCGCAATATTGCGAAGCGACCGCGACGACTTTGACATTGGTCACCGCCGGATCGCTCAGTACGGAAAGAGCGGTCTGCGCATTGAAGGTCATGGGGGCGACAATCCTCCCCCGCTTCTTTCCGTATTTCATGTTCAGCACATTTCCCCACGGATAGCGCAGACGGCGCCCTCCGGTCGCCGCTAGCTCCCATTCCGCCTCCGTCGGCAACCGGAAACGCCAGCCCGGATTGCGCGACGAAAGCCATTTGCCGTATTTTTCCGCTCCGTCAAGGCTCACTCCCACCACCGGATGCATCGCTTTGCCCGCCGGATAGACGCCGCCTTTCCAGTACGTGGGCGGCGCAATCTCGGCGTTGTCCCGGAGATATTCTGCGTATTGCGCGTTGGTTACCGGATAGACGGCGATGAAGTAGTCGTTGGACACAGCACTGCTTCCTCTCGGTTCACCCTCCAGCCGTTCGGCGAAATGGAATTCCGGATTAGCACCGACGGCGACGAACCCATCCGGATTGCCCTCGGCGCAAACGGCGAAAGGAGCCATCGCCGCAAATACCGCAACCGCCAGCTTCATCGCATTTCCCTTTCGTATGGGATCATCACCCCGTACCGATCGTGGACATCGTTCATCTGCCGCATGGTGTCGCGGCGCGGCTGGCGCGCAAATTCCGACACCAGCCAATACATCTTTGCGCTCGCCCACTTTTCGCGAAGTTTCGAATTGCCGCGGCGGGCCTTGCCGATATCGAGTCTTATGATAGAGTCATACGCCTTCTCGCCCGCCAGTCCGCGCAGCTGGAAAACCAGTTCGCGCGTAGACGCAGGACAAGAGCCGAGGATCGTAAGTGGCCGATCGCGATAGAGATTTGCAACATCCCGGGGATACACCTCGACTTGAGAATCCGCGCCGAACGAAAACGACACATCGGACAGCACCGGATTGCGGATGCCGTTGTAGGCGGAGGCGAAGGCATCGGGAATTCCCATTATCCCGCCCTGCAAAATCGTCGCCTCGCCGCGGTTGCAAGCGGTAAGCATGTCAATGAGATACGCATTGGCCTTGCGGGATACCCCCAGCATGTAAACCGACAGCATGCCTGCGTTCAACTTCGAAAATTCACCGATGATCTTCGCGCTTTGGATTTCACCCTTGGTCGGAATACCGTCTGTGACCACAAAGACGATCAGCGGACGCAGCGGATTGCGTTCGAAGCGGAACAGCGTTTGCAGCGATGCGAGCAAATCGGTGCTTCCCCACGAACGCAACGCCGAGACGTAATTGTTCGCCTTTGCGATGTTTTCCGCGCTGGCCGGTGCCCAGCCGGGGAAACACATCGAATACGAATCGCGGAATTCCACCACATTGAAGCGGTCTCCCGCGTTGAGCAGTCCCAGCGCCTTCGACAGCGAGTCGCGGCAACGGCGCATTCTCTCCTCTCCGAGCGACCCGGAGACGTCCATCATAAAAACGATATCCTTGGCGATGACTTCCACCGGACGGTCGGCTCGCGGCTGCAACGACAGCTTGAAGTATATCCGACCATTCTCTTTTTCCGAGGTCCACGTTTCAAGACCTGCGGCCAGCGTATCGTCAAACGACGCATATTCGGCACTTTCTTTGCGCGCATCTATCTCGCCGCGCATCTTCCGGCGATCACCGGCCGGCTTTTCCGCCGCCACCGGGCTCCGGTCGCCCTTTTTGCGCTGCTCTTCAATTTCTGTAATCTGCCTGCGCTTCTCCTCGTCGGTCAACACGCCTCGCACCTGCGAACGCACATCATCGCCACCGTCGGAAATTCCCGAAGCGGAGGTCGACGGCGCAATCGTGGCGGCCGGACGCAACAACTTCAGCTCGGGCAGTGCCGGGAGGCGCAATGGGCCGTCCACCTGCTCACCGGCAATCGCCTTCGGCGCGGTCAAAGCGCTCACCGAGGCGACATCCACCATCGACACGATGTCCGGCGCATTCGGAATGCGCTCGACATTGGTGATTTCGCGCCGCGGCATCGCCGCCGCCGAATCGTCAATCAGCTTGTCGGTAATCTGAACAATCTCCTGCCGGGGTTCCCACGGCGTTATGTCTTCGGGACGAATCTCGCCGGCGGCGATCTCCCGTCCCGGCGGCTTTACGGCATCGCGCCGGACCGGCAACGGCGCGGACGCGGCCGCCGGAGCATCACGGCTCAACCGTTCGACCTCCTGCTGCATCTCGCCGGACGACAGCTTGCGGTCCTCCGTCCCCAGCAATTTGTCGAGCGAAAGACTCTTTGAGTCGTTGATGCGTCTGACCTTCATCGGCGCGGGCTGAACATTGAACATTCCGGCAATGCGCTCCCGCACGGCGCTGGTCAAAGTATAATCCCTGAAAAAGAACAGGAAACAGATGTGCAATCCGGCCGAAAGCAACAACGCTACGGCTATCGCCATGAAATGCGATTCCTGCTCGTGTCCGCCGCTTCTCATCTTCCCCTCCCCATCCTTTTAGCTTCATCTGGATATCTACGCTCAAATTCAGTCCGCATCGCACGCGCCTCGTCGGGCTTGCCGGAGCCTTCCAGCAGTTTAATCGCTTCGGACAACGCCTCTGGCACAATCGTCTTGTCGTCAAATAGCAGTCCAACACTCATGAAGAAACGCAATGCCGAATCGTCATCGCCGCGAGCCTGCGCATTTTTTCCAAGTGCCAGATAGGCTCTGGCGCGAAGCGCAACCAGCTCGGGAGTCACGGCACCAGCCGCCGCACGCTCCAGAAAACCGGCAGCCTCATCGTATTTGCCCGCCTTGGACAGCATCTCGCCGAGCCGCAAAGCTGCAGTTGCGGCATATTTTGTCTTCGAAGTCAATTCCAGCGCTTTTCGCCACTGTCCTGCAGCAGCCTCGTTGCGGCCGAGCGCCTCATGCGCCATACCGGCCAGGGTGTACGCCGCCTGCCTCCAACCATCGTCTTTTGCCGAGGCAATCAGAACCTCCGCCGATTTCAGCGCCTCCTCTGGACGTTTCATCTGCAGCTGGAATTCCGCCATCCACGCCAGCCGCTCTCCGCCGAGCTTGGACGCGTTGGAGGAGGAAAGCAGCTGACCGAAATATTTCGCGGCCTCATCGTTTTTCCCGGCGGCATGCAGCAACACGCCGAGTTCGAGCTTGGCCTCGCGGGCAATCTCATCCGGAGGCATGGCCGCCAGCGATGCTTTAAATGCCGCTTCCGCTTCGCGCTTCTCCCCCAGCTGTCGGTAGACCACACCGCGCCAATACTTCAATTCAGCTATACCGCCCGCTTTCGGGAAACGGTTCATCCGCTCGTCGAGCGTTACTCCCGCGGCACGATACTCGCCTTTTCGCAACTCCTCCATCGCCTTGCGGTACAACGCCTCCGGAGCCTCTTCCGAATCAGGATATTCGCGAAGCAGTCTCGACCAGTCGCGCAACCCCTCGTCGCGCCGCCCCATCAGAGAGTGGCACACCCCCGAAGAATATAGCGCCTTGGAAGCAATCGCATCCTTCGGGAAACGTTCTGCTATTTTGAGGAAAATTTCCGCCGCCGTGCCCCATGCTTTCTGCTTTTGCAAAAGCCATGCGTGGCGGTACATGGCGTCCTTCACGAATCGGCTCTGCGGACATTTTTCGACCAGCAGACGGCTGTATTCTATCGCAACATCATCTCTCCCCAGCGAAAGCGCCGCATCCGACACCAGCCAATATATGGAATCGGCATTGCCGGAAGGCGTCGTCGTCCGCGCCAGCGCCTCATTCAGCACATTGGTGTAATCACCGTCGCGATAGCGCGTAACCAGGCGTTCGTACCATATTCTCGAGGCATACGTTCCGTTGGGAAATTCTTTTTCAAGCTCGGCATACGCCTTCACCGCGGCGGCGCGGCTTTCGGTCTGGCGCAGGCAGTTGGCCCTGAGATACAGCGCCTCCTCGCGCTTGCTTTTCGGTCCGCGCTTGAGACACTCGTCGGCGATCGCCTCGGCCTCCTTGTATCGTCCGGCGTTGTAGTTGGCCCACGCCGCGTAAATCGCTCCATCCGCCACGCGCGGGGAATTCGGATACTTCTTGCGCAATTGGGCAAAAAGATTGGCGCTCTGGTCGTAGCGCTGCTTCATGTACATCACCTGTGCGGCGAAATAGTTCGCTTCCTCCGCCAGTTTCGGATTCGCAGATTTGAACATTAGATCGAGATAAAGCTCCATCGCCCGGTCAGAATCAGCCTTGCTGCCGGTTTTCGCCAGAAGCCAGCCCAGGCGCAACGCGGCGTAATCCGCATACTCGGATTTCGGGAATCTGCGGCGCAGCTGCCCGTATGCATCAGCCGCCTCTTTATCCTTTCCCCGCTTCTCCAATGCGCACGCCAGCTGGTAACCGGCGGCGGAAGCCACATCTTCCGGTGCCGAGGGAACTTTTGCCAGATCGCCAAACACCTTGATGGCCGCGTCCAACGACTGCGCATCTCCCCGTTCCGCTTTGATCATCGCCCCCTGCAGACGCGAGCGCATCGAATATGCGGATGCGGGGTACTCTTTCAGGAGACGGTCATAGGCTTTTTCAGCCTCGGGCATCTTACCCGAACGGCGCAGACATTCACCGAGACGGAACAGCACTGCGTCCATTCCCTCAAGCCCTTTTTCGCCGGCAAGCCGCTCATATTCGCGTGCCGCCAAATCGTACATGCCGCGACGGTACAATCCATCGGAAAGCTGGACGCGATCGCGAATCTCCACCGGGTCGGCGGCGAAAACGCCGATTCCGGCGGATGACAACGCGGCGACCGCCAATTTGACGACACTGCTCTTACTCATTTTGCGCTTCCTGTTCCTTTTTCATCCTCGCGCGTGGCCAGCGAAAAATTCCAAACGTCGGCGGCGCGGCAGGCATCGATTACGCGCATGAGATTCTCATACGATGTAG
Source organism: Kiritimatiellia bacterium (assembly GCA_045540275.1). Taxonomy (GTDB): domain Bacteria; phylum Verrucomicrobiota; class Kiritimatiellia; order RFP12; family UBA1067; genus RGIG8368. The sequence goes on from JAZQGX010000024.1 coordinate 11,025, forward strand.
CTTTGTCGCCGCGGAGGACCACGGGCTGTCCGGGATAGTAGCGCGCGAGCTTTTCAAGTTTGCCGCGCAGCTCGTCGACGGTCAGCAGCTGCTGGTTCAGAGTGATCTTCCCATCGGAGGCGATATTGATGATGATCTCACCTGGCAGACGGTCGGGGATTTTCCCGTTTTCAGCCGTGGGCAGCGTTATGTCGACCTCATACTCCCATTGCGAAAAGACGGACGTGGTGATGAAGAAACAAAGCAGCAAAAAGATGATGTCCATCATCGACGTCATCTGGAATGCGGGCAACGCCGCTTTTTTGTTTCTGCGGAAATTCATAATGTTTTAGCTCCCATGCTCTTGCTGTAGAGCGCGGTGACGACCTCGGAGGCAGCACTTTCGAGAATCGAAATTTTCCGGGCGGCGCGCCGGCGGAACCAGGCATAGAAAACCATGCTGGGGATGGCGACAAAAAGTCCGAAAATGGTGGTGATGATCGCCTGCGAAACACCGGTCGCCAGCACCACCGGCTTGGCGGCGGCGACATCGATGTAGAGCGAACCGAAAGCGGTAAGCATTCCGAGCACCGTCCCCAGCAGTCCGAGCAGCGGCGCGATGGTGGCGATATCCAGCAGAAGTTCAGTCTGGCCCTGAATCGATTCCGCCTTTCTGGCACCCTCTCCCTCCACCGCTTCGCGGAGCAGGGAAACGTCGCATTCGGGTGCATCGCGCAAAGTGTCAAGACCGGCCAGCGCAAGATCGGAGAGCGCGCAAGGGCGTCTCTCGCAAAGGCGACGGGCCTCGGCAAGATCTCCTGCGCGGATTGCCGCCAGAAGATCGGTGCGCAGGGCGATGGGAACCAGCGCGCCGGTGCGGATCGATATCGGAAAATAAATCGCCAGCGCCAGTGCGAAAACGGAAACCGCGGCAAGCACCCACATGATCCAACCGCCGTACTCCCACGCCTGCTGAATGGACATTCCGGACGAGGCCGGCGCCGCGGCCACCTCGGCGGCCCCCTGCGCCGCAGCGACTCCATATACCGCCAAGCTCATCAAAGCAACAATTAGACGTTTCATCTGTTCTTTTCCTTTTTTTCGAAGAGTTTTACTTTTTCGTACCCATCAGTTTAGAAAATGCCTTCTCGATATGCTTGCGGCGCTCTCGCACCCAAGCGCGTACCGCATTGATCTTGTCGGTGTAGAATGCGAAATCGAGTCCATTGGCATCACCCCAGGAATCCTTCGCCGCAATCGCCGCCGACGCGTCGGACGCCCGCAGATCCTCAAGATGGGTGCGCACTTGGGTGTAGGCGTCGCGGAAAGGCATTCCGCCGGCCACCAGCTCAAGCGCATAGTCGGTTGCGAACACCCCCGGCCCGAAACCGTTTTCAAGCGCCTTTCGCTCGACCTCTAGCGAAGACACCATGCGATTCATGATGCGCAGCGATGTTCTCGTCGTCTCCAGCCCGTCCATCAGCAACCCCTTCGTGTCCTGGAGGTCACGGTTGTAACCTCCGGGCAGCGCGGTGAGGATGCCGCTGACGGCATTGGCGTTGGATTGCACCTTCGCCGCCTTCGCCCGGATGAGCTCGAGAACGTCTGGATTGTATTTCTGCGGCATGATGCTGCTGCCTGTGCACATTTCTTTCGGCAGCTTGAAATAGCCGAATTCCGGCATCGAAAAGAGAATCAGGTCCTGTGCCAGACGCGAGAGCGAAATCATAATCTGAGCACAGGCTCCGAGAATGCACGCCTCGTCCTTGCCGCGTGCGCAGCTAGCGTAAAAAACGTTATGCAGCGGGCGGGAAAATCCCAGAAGCCGGGCGGTCAACATGCGGTCGAGCGGCAACGGAACCCCGTAGCCAGCCGCCGAACCGAGCGGACAGAGATCATTGGTGATGTACGCCGCCTCCAGTCCAGGCAAATCGTCAAGCAGCATCTCCGCGTATCCGGTTGCCCAAAGGCCGACCGAACTTGGCATCGCCGGCTGCAGATGGGTGCGGCCAACCATCGGAAGTTTCCGGTGTTTACGTCCGAAGCTGACCAGCGATGCGGCGAGCTGCGAAACCTCGTCGACCATGCCGAGCATCTCGTCTCTGGCGAAAAGACGCACATCAACCGCGACTTGATCGTTGCGGCTGCGCCCGGTGTGGACCTTGCGCCCCAAATCGCCGAGGCGCTCGGTCAGACAGCGCTCAAGTGCCAGATGGACATCCTGGTCGGCGGCGGTGATGGTGAATCTGCCTACTTCGATTTCCTTGAGAATTTCGCGAAGGGCGGCGATTACCGCATCTCGCTCGGCCGGAAGGATGACCGCCGGTTTCTTGTGCATCGCGGCAAGCGTACTGACGTGCGCGGCCGTACCCAGACAATCCCACACCGCGAGTTTCAGATCCAGCACGGGATCATCGCCGACGGTAAAAGACAGCACATCGGCGTCTATCGCCCCGATCAGGGTTTTCTTTCCAGAGATATCTTTCTTCATCTGCCGGTTCCTTCACTCAGATTTGCAATTTTTTCTTCTAGCTCCTTAACCTTCGCGCCAAGTCGCGCGACAGTGCGCGGAAGCATCAGCGTCTGCGCGTATTCGCGTTTTGGAACTGCGGGCGCGCCGAGGCAGTACTCGCCCGTGGGGACATCCTTGGTCACGCCCGCCTGCGGCCCGACTTGCGCCCCGTTATGCACCGTGAGGTGACCGGAGATTCCGGCCTGCGCCCAGACGATGCACCCGGAGCCGATATGCGCGCTGCCGGCGATTCCCGCCTGTGCGATAATCCCGCTGCAATCGTCGATGCGGACATTGTGTCCGATCTGGACGAGGTTGTCCAGTTTGACGCCGTTGCCTAGGCGCGTGCGCCCGAACCGGGCGCGATCGACGGTGGTGTTGCTGCCGATTTCCACATCATCGCCAAGCTCGACAATTCCCAGCTGCGGAATTTTGTCGATGCGAATGCGGCCGTCGGGCAGCACCGTCGGATTGTAGCCGTAACCGTCACCACCGAGACGCACGCCGCAATGCAGAATGCAGCGGGCGCCGAGGATGCACGCTTCGCGAATCGTCACCTGCGGATAAATGTGGCACTCGGCGCCGAGCCTGACATTTTCGCCGATGAAAACCTGCGCCTCGATCACACAGCGGTCGCCGATTACCGCACCGTCCTCCACCACCGTCCAGGGACCGATGTGGACGTCGGCGCCGATCTTTGCGCCCGGGGCGATGACCGCGGTCGGGTGGATGCCCGGCTTACGCACCGGTACGGGTGGCGCGAAGCGGGGGGCAATCGCGGAAAATGCCCCGTTGGGGTCTGCAACCCTTATCAGCGTAGCATCGCCGTGTTCGCCCTCCCAGTCGGCGGCGACCAGCACTGCGCTTGCGCGCGTGGTTTTCATTTTGCTTCCGTACTTGGACGAATGCAAAAACGACAAATCACCCTTCCGTGCCTCGTCAAGCGAGGCGATTGCGCCGATTGCGGCGGTATCGTCGCCCTCCACCGATCCGCAAAGCAAATCTGCAATTTCTCTAACCGTCATTTCCATACGCCTCTCTCCACTTCAAACATTGAAAAGGAATTCCACCACATCGCCGTCTTTCATCTCGTATTCCTTGCCTTCGGAACGGAGCAACCCCGCGCTGCGCGCGCCGGCCGTTCCGCGGTGGGCGATATAATCGTCGAAAGACACCACCTCCGCACGGATGAAACCGCGTTCAAAATCGGTGTGGATGACACCAGCGCACTTGGGCGCCTTCCAGCCGCGCCGGAAGGTCCACGCCTTGACCTCCTTGGGACCGGCGGTGAAGTAGCTGGCCAGCCCCAGGGTGTGGTAGGCGGTGCGCGCCGTCCGGTCGAGGCCGCTCTCCTCCAAACCGTAGGATTGAAGAAATTCGGCACGTTCTTCGTCGGAGAGTCCCGCCATATCGGCCTCCATTTTCGCGGAGATGACAATGACGTCGCAACCGCGCTCGGCCGCATACGCGCGGACCTTCGCCAGATTTTCACCCTCCTCGCCGAGGTCGTCTTCACCGACATTGGCGACATAGATCACCGGTTTGTCGGTAAGCAAGCGCATCTGGCGGCAGTCCTCGAGGATAGGGCTTGCTTCGTCGCGCACAAAAGTGCGGGCGGGATTCCCCGCGTCAAGATGCTTCTCAAGCTCCTCCATCGCCGCCAGCGCCGGGCGCATTTTAGGATCGGCGTGCGCCTTGCGCGATATATTTTCGCGATGCTTCGAAACGGTGTCGAGATCGGCGAGAATCAACTCGGTTTCGATGGTCTGGATATCGCGGATCGGATCGACCGAGCCGTCGACGTGAACAACCTCTTCATCGTTGAAGCAGCGCACGACATGGAGCACGGCGTTCGTATCGCGGATGTCGGAGAGGAACGCATTACCGCGGCCTTCGCCTTTGCTCGCTCCGCGAACCAGTCCGGCGATATCGATGAAATCGACGGTCGCCTTGACGATCTGCTTGGGGTTGACGATTTCTGCCAGCGCCGCAAGACGGGCGTCGTGCACCGGCACCATCGCCTTGTTCGGCTCTATGGTGCAGAACGGGTAGTTTTCCGCCGCCGCGTTCTGTGCATGGGTCAGCGCATTGAAAAAAGTGGACTTCCCAACATTGGGCAAACCGACTATACCGACTGAAAGTGCCATGGTTGTATTCCGTAATTAACGATTAAAGGCGCGATGCGCGATATCACGGCGATAACGCATACCGGGAGCGTCCAACTTTTCAAGTGCTAAATACGCTTTGTCCACAGCCTCGCCCAGCTGGCTGCCCAATGCGGTTACGGCGAGCACCCGGCCGCCCGAACTGACCACATCATCGCCCGAAAGCGAGGTGCCGGCGTGGAAAAGCGCATCTGCACCGGCGGCGACATCGTCCAGACCGCGGAGCGGCACCCCTTTGAGATATGGTCCGGGATAACCTTCGGCGGCCACCACCACGGTGACGGAGGCTTCGGGACGGATACGGACCAGCTCCGGCGTGAGATTGCCGTCGATGCAAGCCTCAAATGCGGGAACGATGTCACCTGCTATGCGTGGCAACACCGCCTCGGTTTCGGGATCGCCGAACCGGCAGTTGAACTCAAGCACATTGATTTCTCCGTCTTTGCCGATCATCAGTCCGGCGTAAAGAACACCCTTGTAGACGATTCCGCGTTTCTTAAGTTCGCGAACCACCGGCATGATCACCTTATTTTCGATTTCGGGAAGCATCGCATCGGTGACGACGGGAGCGGGCGAATATGCGCCCATACCGCCTGTGTTGGGACCGGTATCGCCGTCGAAGGCCCGCTTGTGATCCTGGGAAGACGGCAGCAGGACGGAGTGTTCGCCGTCAACCAACGCCAAGATGGAGGCCTCCTCGCCGTCGAGGAATGTTTCGAGCAGAACATGACTGCCGGCATTTCCGAACTTGGAATCGACGAGCATATCACCGATGGCTCCGACCGCCTCCTCCCGAGTGGCGGCGATTACCACGCCCTTACCGGCGGCAAGACCGTCGGCCTTGATGACTACCGGCAAAGAGAACGAATCGAGGGCGGCGATGGCCGCGTCCGCATCGGTAAAGATGGCGGCTTTGGCGGTGGGGACACCGGCGGCTTCCATGATTTCCTTGGCGAACGCCTTGCTGCCCTCCATACGTGCGGCGGCGCGGCATGGGCCGAAAATGCGGAGGTTTTCCGCTTCGAAAGCGTCGACTACTCCGGCACAGAGAGGAACCTCGGGGCCGACCACGGTCAAATCGGGACGATTTTCGCGGGCCCACGCCACCAGCGCCTCGACATTTTCCGCAGACACGGGGATGTTAGTTGCCACCGCTGCCGTGCCTGCATTGCCGGGTGCGCAATAAATCTCATGGGAATCTGCATCACGGGAGATGCGCCATGCGAGCGCGTGTTCACGCCCGCCACTACCGATTACTAGTATTTTCATGCGCATATTGTAGCAAAAACAAACGCGATAAAAAAGTATTGTTTACTTGCAATTTCCCCCTGAATTGCGCAATAAAAAACCTGATTGGTGACAATCGACACCAATCAGGCAGGATACAACATTATTTCACTAACGAATTATGAGGAGCGTCCCTTTGCTGGGAGATGTATCAAAATACCATTGATTGCGCATTTGTCCCATTGAAGAGTTACTTTCTGTGATCATCCCCGTCGGCAACGGCGCATCCTCGCCGAAATTTTTAAAATATGTTTGTTTGGATGCCTCGGGCACCTCTTGCCAAGGCGTTCCCGCCGTGGCAAGGAATGACGACCATCCTGGCAGTTTTGCCGGCAGATAAACGCGAATCGTCAATGAATATGAACTAGTGCGCTGGAACGACTGCGTGTTGAAGGTCGGCCTATCGCCAAGAAACCGGATTTCGGTTACCTTGGTTGAGTTTTTGAAGGCGTCTTGCGACAAAGTCTTGACATTTTTTCCTAACGTAATCGATGGGATATTGGCGCAACCGCTGCCAAATGCAGTGCCGCCCAGCGAGAACGTCCCGTCGTCGTTACCGATAACCAAAGCATTGGTAATTGCCGAGCAACTGCTAAACGCACTGGCAGCCACGCTAATCACCTTCGACGGCAGAAACGGCGAAACATTCTTCAATTTAGTGCACGACACGAATGCCTGTTTGTTGATTGCCGTAAGCGAATCCGGAAGCCGGATATCAACAATACCGGCATACTGCTTGAAGCAATCCGCTCCCATTGCATCTATAATGCCGCCGATCACCGGTTTTCTCAAATCAAGAAATCCCGGGGCCCAGTTCACATTGGGCTTACCGATGCTCATCGAATTGATTTTTCCGCTCCAGGCCAAACGCCAGTAGCCATCAGTAATGTAATTGCCGTCGACCACCCAATCATGTTCAAAGTATGGATAAATCGTCTTTTCAGCGTCAATTTTCAAATTAAGCTCGGCATTGTAGGCCTGATCCTCTGGCACATCTCCAAACCAACGCACAAACTTTGCCCCCTCTTTGGCAGTTGCGATGAACTTGACGACGGAGTCTTTGAGGTAGAATTCGTTATGGGTATGCGTCGGCTCGCTCACAGTGCCCAAATCCAGCAATGTGGGCATTTGTAAGTCGACATCATAGGCATAAGGCTCCCACAACCAAACCAGACGGGTTGATCCGGCCTCAGTCGGATTGAAAGTGTATGAACTCGACCCGTCCTTTACTATGGAATCCAACACCAAACCGCCGTTTTCATCCATTTTTTCAATTTGGTATCCTACACACTTATATTCGGTGTGCCAACCATTGTTTACAAATTCCGGCGCCGTGCAGCTGATTGGTGCTTTATCTCCCGCATCAACATATGTGCCATACTCGGGATATACCTCACCGACATTGATGGTATTTCCTTCCGTATCCTTTCCGATGATATATAATACTTTATCATCGGCATCACCGAGTTGATATGACTTTACCCAAATGTATCTGTTGTTTGATGACGATCCCGGCAGATAGATGAGGCAACGCGGATCCGGGTCGCCCGGGAATGCCGCACGATACTTTTCCTTGCTAGGATTATTGCCGGTTTCAGGGACATCAGCCCAGTCGCGCGTTTTGTTTGCGGCAATGAACTCTTCCCAATCATCAATTCCGGCGGGAACATCAAACCGTGCATTGTACGAGGAAAGACGAAAAGCTTTCATGCCTTCACTCGGCAATTTCAGCACCCCCTTGCCAAATCTCACCGTTTTGACATTGGATGCATTCATGAATGAATCGCTGGATAGGGTAACCTGACCATCGCCGAAAACGATATTGGTGATTCCGCTGATGTAGAAAGTACTGGATAAAATTGAAATCGGCTTGTTTTGCGCCTTTATCGACAGACAGTTAGCCTTGAGCGGAACACCGTAAAAAGCTCTCGATCCAATTGCGGTCACGCTATCTGGGAGAAGCGGCTCAATCGTGGTTAGCGCAGTGCAACTTTCAAACGTCTGCTCGCCTATCGACGTTACAGCGTCAGAGAGTTTCACACTGGAAAGTGAAGAGCAACCTTTGAACATATCAAACGACAGCGCGGTGACTCCGCTCCCTAAATCGGCACTCGAAGCCAAGCATCTCGAAAAGGCAGATGTGCCAACTGTTACGGGATTCCCGTCATGCCCTATGCGCAGATTGTTTGTAATTGCGGTATAGTAAAAGGCGTCGTTTCCAATTTTTTGGATACTATCAGGAAGAAACGGCTCAACATGCACCAATTTGCTGTGATTCGCGAAAGCTTCTTTACCGATTGAGGTAAGCGTCAGCGGCAACTTGATGCTGGTGAGCAACGCCTTGGACGTGTTATGTTTGAGAAAATCGTCGGCCAAACTTGTGATGACGGCACTCTGTCCATGAATCGGTGTCTGCAAATCCAATTTGTCAGCGGCGCCGATGGTTTTATACTTGATGGTGAGATTGTAGACACCGTCGACAACCTTGGATGATGTTACCGAAAACACCCATGGATTATCCGCAATGGCGACTCCTTCCGAATCGCACTCGGTCAATGTTTTCGCTGTAGAATCAAACAGCCAATCACCATACAGATGACCGGCAAGAGCGAGACTAAACAAAATAAAGATTCTTCTCATTTCTTATTCCTCCTTGCAACGTCATCTCTATGATAACAGAAAATTAAGACGTTGTCTACACGCTTATCCCGATTTTTTCGGGGGAAATTATCCCGACTATACGGAAACCCCAGTAAATAGGGCTTAAAAATTTATTCGGACGATGAAAAAACAAGCGTAGACTTTCTTGAGAGGGCTGATTTCACGCGAAGAAAC
>JAZQGX010000025.1:0-16898 GCA_045540275.1 Kiritimatiellia bacterium
GACCGAAAGATTCGCTCCGTTTGGGATGACGAGGCGGAGATTTGGTACTTCTCCATTGTCGATGTGGTGGCGGTGTTGACCGAAAGCAAGAATCCGCTTGCCTACTGGCGGAAGTTGAAACAACGCCTCAAAGCCGAGGGAAATGAAACCGTGACAAACTGTCACGGGTTGAAATTGCGGGCCGCAGACGGCAAGATGCGCATGACGGACGTGGCGACCGCCGAACAGATGTTTCGTGTCATTCAGTCGATTCCCTCGCCCAAGGCCGAGCCGTTCAAAATGTGGATGGCCAAGGTCGCGGCGGAACGGATTGACCAAATGCAGGATCCGGAACTTTCCATCCAGCAGGCGCTGGCGATGCTGACGGCGCATTCGGCGGCAATCCTAACTACATGATGGAGTAGGAATCAGAAGACAAGGAAATCAGTGAGGCAAAAATCAAGAAGTATGTTGCAAATATCGGCAGACTTGCAGAGGTTGGTATAGAAGAAGCTCTTAGACATTAAAGTCGCAAGGTAACACCCCCATCCAATGATATGCCTCATAATGTTTTTTTCGCTCCTTTGAGGTCCCCGATTTTGTGATATAATGCTTGGAGAGAAAGGAAGAAACGATGAAGAAGAATTTCGGAAAAAAGAATTGGATGTTCCCGATGCCGGTTCTGATGATCGGCACCTACAATAATTATGAACGAGGATAACTGTAATGTAGTCGGACGTATCCTCAATTGCGCCGTTGAAGAATCGGCGCTTACGGACGGCAAGCCCGACGCGGCGAAAATGAAGCCGATCTGTTACGACCCTTGCGCACATGTCTACCGCGTTATGGGCGAGGCGGTCGCCAAGGCGTTTTCGTGCGGCAGGGAGATCGGCCATTAAGCCGTGCGTGGGAGAAAATTCATGCGCGTGCGATTGATTCAGCCTGAACCGACGCCAAGGCCGATGGACACATCGCTTAAGGCGAGGATGGCTCCGCATCTTGGGTTGTTGACAATTGCACGAATTATTGAAAATGCAGGGCATGAAGTGTCGGTTGTCAATGAAAGTCTCGGGCGTGATATGCCGTCCGGAGATGTTGATCTTGTCGGCATTTCTGCAAGTGTTGATGTTCTGCCGCGGGCAAAAGCGCTGGCTGTTGAGTATGCGAGTTTGAATATTCCAGTCGTTGTCGGCGGTATAGGCGTGTCGGCTGATCCGGAAACGGCTCAAAAACTCTTTGATTCCATCTGCATCGGACCGGCGGAGGGGCATTGGCCGCAAGTCTTGAAAGATGCCGAAAAAGGATGTCTCAAACCGGTCTATCGTACGGCGCCGGATTTTCCCGGCACGGAATTGTTGCCGCCGTCATTCCGTTCGGTGGACACATCCGGTTTTCTCTATTCAAACGTCATTGCCGCAAGCCGCGGATGTCCGTTTTCATGTGATTTCTGCTATAATAGCGCGGTGAAAAACACATGCGGATACCGTCATCGTACGGTATTGTCCGTGCTTGATGAAATCCGCTCAAAGGCGACGCGGCATATCATGTTCATCGATGATAATTTTATCGGAGACCCGGAATTCACACGCGAACTGCTTGAGGCGATGCGTCCGCTGGGATTGAAATGGAGCGCGGCGGTTTCTGCAAATATTCTGGACATGCCCGACATCCTCGATCTCATGCGGGAGACGGGTTGCCGCAGTCTTTTTATCGGCTTTGAAAGTCTCAGCGGTGAAGCGATTGCCGGTGTTCATAAGCGGCAGAACAGAATCGGCCGATACAACGAGTTGGTCAACGCGTTGCACAGCAGAGGAATCATGATTAATGCCAGTTTCGTTTTCGGGCTGGACGGCGATGATGCGACGGTGTTAGACGCGACGGTCAAATGGGCGGTTGAAAATCGCATAGAGACTGTCACTTCGCACATTCTGACGCCTTATCCCGGTACGGCGTTTTATGAGCGAATGAAATCGGCGGGACGGATCATCGATGACGATCTTTCGCATTATGATACGGCGCATGTCGTCTTTCGCCCCGAAAGAATGACGCCGCAAGAGCTTTATGATGGTTACACAAGAGTCTATCGGGAAATTTACAGTTTCGCCAATATCATACGTCGCTTGCCGCGGACGCCATCGCAGATTATGCCGTATCTGATGTTCAATTTCTTTTACCGTAAATTCGGCCGGTTCACCGAGTGGATAGGCAAGATGGTTTCTTTCCGCACCATAGGACGTCTTGCGCGAAGAGTTTCCTACCGGATTGGGTGATTGAGATTTTGCGGCACGTTAAAAAATGGAAGGAGAGTATGAAATCTGAGACAATACCGATGACAATGGCGATTCGCGCGCTTAAGGCGGCGAAGATCGATTTTGAACTGTTCACTTACGATTACTCTCCGCACGGAGGAACGGCGGAGTGCTCGAGAGAATTGGGGATAGATCATCACGCGACTATCAAGACGATTATTTTGGAGGATGAGACGAAAAAGCCTTTTGTCTGCTTGATGCACGGCGATAAGGAAATTTCGGTCAAGAATCTTGCCCGCGCGCGAGGCGTCAAGACGGTCACAATCTGCGCGCCCGAGGTCGCCGACCGCCATTCCGGCTATCATGTCGGGGGAACTTCGCCGTTCGGCACGAAAAAGCGGATGAAGGTTTATATCGAATCGACCATCTTCGATCTGCCGCGCATCTACATAAACGCCGGGCATCGCGGCATCTGCGCGGCGATGGCGCCTGAAGCGCTTGAAGTTGCGCTCACCGAAACCGAGCGCGTAAATGTGGCGATCTGATATTCGATAATTCAAGTATCATCATTTATTTTAAGATTCAGCTATGGCGATGACTATCGTTTACAAGGTTAAAGGTGGATTGTACATCAATCTTACGAATCGTTGCCCTTGTTCATGCAAGTTTTGTATTCGCACTAATGGTGAGGGGGCGTACGGCTCTGATCCGCTTTGGTTAGAGCGTGAGCCGACACGCCAAGAGGTTATCGATGCGATTGAGGCTGCAAATCCCCCATTGTATTCCGAAATCGTTTTTTGCGGATATGGCGAGCCGACAGAAAGATTGGATGATTTAGTGGCGATTGCGCAATATCTTAAAACCAAATATCCGTCGCTTCCGATTCGGTTAAATACGAATGGTCTTTCAGATTTAATAGCGGGTGAGCCCACCGCGCAACGTTTTAAAGGGATAATCGATACTATCAGCATCAGTTTAAACGCTTCTACGGCTGAGGCGTATTGCGAAATGTGTCGCCCGCGTTTTGGGCGTAAGTCATACGAGGCGATGCTGCGTTTTACTTCTCAGGTTCGCGATTTCGTTCCAGAGGTGGTGATGTCAATCGTTGCGACTTCCGACACTCCCGAAACTGAAATCGCCGCCTGCCGCGATATCTGCAATAATCTTGGTGTTTCGCTGCGCGTGCGTACGTATATATCTTCATAAGGTTGAGCGTGTGTGTTATTTTTTTCGATAAAAGCATTATGAAAAAAACATTTGCAATTTTTGCTGCGGTTGCGGCGTGTGGGTTCTTGGATGTCTTGGGAGCGTCTAAAGAGGGTTTTGGGCCAGTTGATTTAGCGCAAAGCGCGACCATGATGTGGTATGAGTCGCCTGCTAAGAAATGGACGGACGCGTTGCCTATCAATTTGCCGGAGCGGTTTGTCATGTACTGGACAGCAGGTGGGAAGTCGGTGGTCATGGCACGGTGTAACGAGGACATTCATGCGGAATGAACGCGAGGCATGGTATAATACTGGCGGAGGGCTAAAATGATTGCTGAAGAACTTGAAAAGATTGTTGCAAGGCACGAGAGGTAGTGTCTGGAGTTGAAGGAACCTTTCACTGTCGAGCACATCGACGAGTTGTTTTTGACAACTGGGGGCTCGGAAGTGCGGGTATAAATGGCGGAAGTGAAGATGAAACCAGCAAGAAACTGAATTTACACCGTGTTTACACGTCCGACCAAGCAGGAATGGAACGATAAGGTACAAGGTGAGTTTGAGGCGAACGGTGATAAACGGTGATAATATTTGGGATGAGTCATTGCGCGGTTTTTCGGTTTCTGCTTAAGCTGCTTCGTTTGATGAGTGTCGGTGGTTGTGGAAGTATGCCTTTAGTCATGTTTTGTCAAACCTTGGTTGCCATTATATTTTTTTAAATATGAAGGTAATGTTGGTCAAGAGGTCGTCTTTGATTAAAGAGCTCTAAAATGGTATAATGGCGGCGTTTTGAAGGAGGTAAGGCATGCAAACGATGATGAGCGTTAATGAAGCCAAAGCAAATTTTTCGGGGATGCTCTCCGAAGTGGAGTCGGGTCTTGTCTCTTTTACGATTATGCGATACGGGCGTCCTATCGCTCGGGTTGTTCCTATTGAGCAGACGCGTAAAATCCGTCCCATATCAGGCTATGGGCAGAAGATCGCCGTCAAAGGCGATATTTTCACCGATGATTCAGAGCTTTGGGAGAATGCGTAATGAGATAGTGGGTTTTATTCATGCTGAAAGGCATTGAAGTGACAGCGGCGCACACAATTACGATTGTCAATGGCATCAATCGGCTGATGGCGGAGTATAAGGCCGTCCTACGACCAGAATTCGGTAAGAGCTATCGTCATGAATTGCTCAACCACCTATTTTACCACCCTTATACCAAAATTGACCATACAACCGAGGCCTTGGGCGTGACAAGGATGACGGCATCGGCATATTTAGATAAAATCGTCAAACTTGGGTTATTAAGCAAGTTTAAGGTTGGCCGTGTAAATTATTACATAAACGAAAAACTTGTGGATTTGCTGGTTAATCACGAAGAACTTGTAGATAGTAAGTGATATGTATAGCAAAACGCAATTTTTTATACAGATCGTGTCGGATGTGCATAGCAAAACGGCTTTTGCTATACACATTTCAACTGTCGTGTATAGCGAAACGCCATTTTTTATGCATGAGACGAGCGACATGTATAATAAAACGCGGTTTTGTTTGCATGAGAAAGGTAATTTGTTATGAGTGTCACGTTTAGAATCAAGGCATCTGAAGCGTGGGGCAGACGGCTGGATCCTGAGTATCATCATGCATTGAGGCTGACGTGAATTGTAATCATCACAATCAATGGAACATCGTTACGATGAAATCACCGCCTGAAGAAAAATTCAGGCTTATGTCCGCTATGTTCTATGGGCGGCGTGATGTTTTCGCGAGGCGATATGAACGCAAGGATGGGCGTAGCGGTTACGCGCCGGTCTGTTCGAATGAATGGGTGCGTGGAGTTTGCGGGAAATGCGCCAAGGTAAGAGGTGATTGTGCGACGTGTGCCGCGCGTGATTTCATGCCGATATCGGATAGAGTTTTTGAATGGCATTTACGCGGAGTTGATGACGGGGGGAAGCCTTTTACAATGGGTGTTTATCCTATGCTTGAAGATGATACCGTTCGGTTTGCCGCAATGGATTTTGATAAATCATCATGGCGGGGAGATGTCAGTTCGACGATTCAGGTTCTCAAAGAGCTCTGTCTGCCTGTTGCGTGCGAGCGTTCGCGTTCGGGGAACGGAGCTCATCTTTGGTTTTTCTTTGACGAGCCGATTTCAGCGGAAATAGTTCGCGATGTACTTTCTTTTGTCATTTCAATTACGATGGAACGCAATCCCAGTATGGGATTCGATTCTTACGATCGAATATTCCCTTGCCAAAATCGATTGCCTAAAGGCGGGTTCGGGAATTTGATTGCGCTGCCTTTGCAAGGCGGCCCTCGCAAAGTCGGAAATTCTCTTTTCGTAGATGAGAGATTAGTTCCTTATTATGATCAGTGGGATTTTCTTTCTCGGATTCCAATGATAACGCGAGAGCAATTTATCACGCTTCGTTCGCGTGCTTGTTCCGAGAAACGCCAATTGATTCCTCAGACGGATGAGGAAGTTGAGCGAAATGAGCCGTGGTCGCTCTTTGGCGTGTCTCATGGGCCTAAAAAGGAAGAGCCGACCATAGTTGTATCGTCCGACCCGATTAGAGTGGTTCTCGGTAATGCGATTTATATCGATCAGGAAGATTTGCCGCCTGTTCTTCGTGGACGGCTTTTGAGGCTTGCGGCATTTGTGAATCCGCGCTTCAGAGAAGCGGAATGGATGAGACGTCCCGTGTACGGACTTTCGCGTGTTATCAGCCGCGGAATTGACGGAGAGAATTTTCTTGTCTTGCCGCGAGGGTTGTTGGATGCTGTCATCAAGACATTTAAAGATGCTCGCGCTAAATGGAAAATTGATGATAAACGGTTTTCGGGCTCGCCAATATGTTGTGAGTTCGGTGGAGAGTTACGCCTTGAGCAGTTAGACGCCTCAAAGACTTTGATTACACATGATACTGGGGTGTTGGCTGCGGGAACGGCATTTGGTAAAACCGTACTCTCGGCGTGGATGATCGCCGCGCGTAAAACAAATACACTGATCCTCGTCAATAAAAAGCCGCTTATGAGTCAGTGGGTGGAGCGGTTGTCGCAATTTCTTAATATTCCTAAAAAGGAAATCGGCGTATGGGGAGGAGGCAAGCGCAAGTATACTGGCAAGATAGACGTTGCGCTTATTCAAAGCTTGGCCCGAAAGGGATCGGTCAATAAAGAGATTGTGGGCAGTTACGGGCAGTTGATTGTCGATGAGTGTCACGGTGTACCTGCCACATCGTTTGAAGCCGTTACAAACGTATTTACGGGGAAGTATATTCTCGGACTTTCGGCGACACCGGTGCGAAGAGATGGGTTGCATCCGATTATTCAAATGCAATGCGGGCCATTGCGCCACAAAGTCGACCCGAAAGCGATGGCGGCATTTGAGCATTTTGATCATCGTGTAAATGTGAGATTGACAGGCTTTGAGTCCGGTTTCGCTCGGCAAGAAAACGAAAAGCCGTCTTATTCCCTTCTGATAGAGGAATTGATCGTCAATGCCTGCCGCAATGAGATGATCGTACGTGATGTGCTTGGTGTTATAGCAGAGGGCCGTTCTCCGGTTGTGTTGACCGAGAGGCGTAAGCATTTGGAGTTGCTGGAAAAAATGTTGACGGGGGAAGTTGAAAATCTCTTGGTGCTTCACGACGGGATGGGCGCAAAGGAAATAAAAGCGCTTGAGGAAAAACGCTCTTCCATTTCTGATGAGTCGCCGCGCGTTCTTCTTGCGACAGGTTCGTATTTGGGAGAAGGGTTTGATGATGCTCGTCTTGATACGCTCTTCCTTGCTTTGCCGATTTCATGGAAGGGGCGGCTGACCCAGTATGCCGGACGTCTTCATCGTCGTCATGCCGGAAAGCGCGACGTGCGGATATATGATTATGCTGATACTAATGTCCAAATGTTCGCCCGAATGTTCAACAAGCGGTGCGCAGGATATAAAGCGCTCGGTTATGAGATAACGATGCCGATTTCAACCGTATCCGACTTGCCGTCAAATGTTTCGCTTATTCGAGAGAAGCGTTTAGAGGAAAAATATTCCGAGACCGTGCGGAGGATTCTGCGCGAGGGTGTTTCGGCTGAGGAAATTGATCTTTTTGTTTTTGCTGCGGAGATGATGGAAGGCGTCAGCCCGAGTGATTCGGGGGTTACAGATGACGAATCGGCACGCAGCGCCGTAGAGCGTTTTTTCTTTAGACATTTGGAATCGACGCCGGAAACCAAGGGTAAGTTCCTTCTTAATGCGCGATTGCCGATACCGTTTGGCGGAAATCCGGACATGGAAGTGGATTTTATTTCGGAGCGGAATAAACTGGCTGTCGAAATAGACGGTAGTCATCATTTCGCAGACAAGGATGCGTATCGACGGGATAGAAGAAAAGATGAATTGTTGCAGGAGAACGGATATTTTATCTTACGGTTTTTGGCGGACGATGTTATGAATAACTTGGGCGAAGTCATGGTGCGAGTTGTTCGCAGACTGAAATGATAAGGCTGTTGGCTACCACCGCATTTTTATAAATGCGGGTACTTGATCATGCGCAAAGCCTCCCGTTATCGCGCCTGTTTCGATCTGGGCGGGCGGAGGACACTTTTTCGCCTGCGCGATAATCGGTGAGAAGTCTTTTATTTCGCCACGAGAAGATCCTGGAGCTGTGCGGTTTCGGGTTTTTTCCGCATACGCCCTGGAAATTATGGGGACAGACCCCGAAGGATTTTCCAAATCACTCCACACGTTGTACTACTGTTGCATTTGGCGAATGCGAGAACGCACTCATGGTCTGAGTGCGGAGATGGGCACGACATGAACTCCGTCGGGGCGGGTGTAGGCGGCGGCAGAACGACCGAGAACCACAATGAGCGATTTCGGCGGCCGGCCTTTGGGTTCTTTGGCGATGGTGTTGCGAATGGCGATAAGATTCGCCGCCGCCGCATCCTCCTGTGCTGCTCCAAGTTTGATCTCTACTGCGGCCCAGTCTCCGTTTTCCATTTCGATTACCGCATCCAGTTCCCGGTTGGAGTAGTCTTGGTAGTGCATGATTTGCGCTCCGAACGAATCGGCATAGACGCGCAGATCGCGCTCGACCAGGGCTTCGAACAGAAAACCCATGAAGTTCAGGTCGTTGATAAGTCGTTCTGGGGTGAGTTTCAAAATCGCACAGGCTAGAGACGGATCGCAGAAATGGCGTTTCTCAGATTGCTTGACGCGCACTGACGAACGGATGTTGGCATGAAACGGCTTCTGGTTTTCAATGACGAAAAGCCTTTGAAGGGCGTTGAGATAGGAGGAAACCGTATCGGAATCGACCGTCTCTCCATCAGTTCCGGAGATGTCAGAGCAGAGTGTAGCTATGGAAGCGGTCGTTGATTCGTTGCGGGCGAGGGATCGGAGGAGCAGATCGACCTTGTGGATGTCGCGGCGAATGTTGTCAATACGGTGGATGTCATTCTCAAGCAGCTGTGCAATGTATTGGCGTGGGACATGAATGGAGTCGGATGCGGAAAGGCCAAGTGCTCCCGGCCATCCGCCGCGTACGATCCATTCTGCGATTTCGTGCAGGTCGGGATTGCGTGTGTGGACTACCGAAAGGGGCTTGTTGTCGCAAAGTTCCTTCAATGAGACTATGCCATCTGAAAAACCGCTTTCCCAAAGAGTCATAGGAAGCATCCGAATCGAGGCGATGCGACCTGTGCCACTATGCATTATACCTTTACGGTTCGGTGTGGACGATCCAGTCAGCAAAAATCTTCCTTTCTCCGGGGCGGCGTCAGTATAGGCACGGGTCGCATCCCACAATTCGGGAAATTCCTGCCATTCATCAATCAGATGCGGCGATTCCCCTTTGAATGCAGAAGAAATGTCGATTTGGACAAGGCGACGATTTTGGAAGTTGCCAGCCGGATCTCCGACAAGAAATTCGCTTTTGGCATGATGTCGGCATGTCCATGTCTTGCCGCACCATTTCGGCCCTTCAACGCATACAGCGCCGAAGATACGTAGATACGCAAGAATTTTTGCGTCGATGGTTCGTTCCTTGTATCCCTTAATTTGCATCTTATTCACCTTTTGGCGCAAATGATATCAAATTTCCGGTTTGGAAGCAATTCTATTCGGTTGGATTTGGATTTTCCATTCGGTTGAATTTGTGTCTTTCATTCGGTGATATTTGTCTTTTCCATTCGGTCAAATCCAATGGATTATGGAGAGATGCTCCCCAAAGAGTAGAAATTTGGTTGTGTCAGTTGTATTTTGGAGTGGGGAATGGTGAACCCGAAACCGGCAACGCGGAACTAAAAATTCCCTACTCGAACTCTGACTAAACTTTTTTCGTGAAGCCCGCGAAAGCGGGCGTTTTAGTGTCGCCGCGTTGGCGGCGTTTCGTGTCTGAGTTAAGTGACGAAGCACAATAGGGTTAATGGAACGCGATTGGCCTTACGGCCACGCTATTTGGTCGTTTGCGATCTGCATCGTACGCCGCTCGTTCCTCACGGCTATGCAGAATCTGCAAACGCCCAACCAAGAGCCGATTGCGTCGCCAACAGGCGATTGCGTTCTAACCATTCACCGTTCCTGTCGATCCTCGCCGAATCTTCCGCGCCATAAAATTTGGGCGATGTTTTTGGCATCGCCCATTCACATGCACACGTACTTCGCGATGAAAACAAGCGTAAGTATGTACATATGCATTCGGCGAATGTGCGTGCGAATGAAGTAAGATTGCTTTCGCTTCTTGGAGATGTGGAGATTGGGAATTTGGGAGAGGATTCTCAAAATCTCCAAGACTCCAAATCTCACAGCAGCGAAAGCAACAGAAAGCATTTGTTTGTCTAAGCTGCCTACCCCATTTGGTAATACCGGGGGCATGGCTCGGTGATACTGAATTCGGCAGTTGGATGCTGAAAATCGCCGTTTGAGGCAATAAAACTGGGGCTTTGCTCCGGTTTTATGTTTCACCCAATGGGTGAAAGTAAAGTAACGACTCTTTAAATGTGATATGCTTTGAGTTTCCTACAACAAAAGCAACATAAAAAAGTGGCTTGTTGGCGAGTCGGAGGGGGCGATCGCCTGCGACGCGCTCGGACGCGTTCTCGTCTGCCGCGGGCGCACCGGAGATCCGACCGGGCGCGGGTTTGTGACGACCAGGTGGAAGCGCTCCCGGCGCTAAAATGCAGGTCGGAACGTTTGAAATGAAATCGCACATAGCGAGGTGATGATTATCGCCGCTTTTGGGAAAAGTCATGTGGCATAATTCGCGGTGAAGGGAGCTTTCGAAACTCCTCCAGACCGAATTTCCGGTAAGCCGGAGGCAGTAGGCGCTTTTTCGAGCAGTTCGTCTAAAAGGGCGGTGCTTTTTGCGCCCGGCTCCGTTTCGATGGAACTGTTGATGTCTATCACGTCCGCGCCCGTCGCCATCGCATCGGCGATGTTAGCGGACGAAATTCCGCCCGCGAGAACGACGCGGCGTCCGGTGCGCTTCAGCGCCGGCACCAGCGACCAAACCGCCCGCTTCCCTGTTCCTCCGCTTCGCTTTCCGTCGGTCCCGTCCAAGAGCACGGCATCCGGCATTCCCCGCCTCCGCCGCATTTCATTTCCGGAATCGGCCTGTCCGCAATCGCATTTGCAGGGGGCGTCCTCGCGGGATCCGTAGAGCTGCCATACCTCGTACCCTCTGGATTTCAGCGCTTCGATATCATCCGCACTGTAATCCCGCGAATGGAGCTGTATCACATCCAGCTTGGCTAATTGCGCTATTTTGTCGATTTCTTCGACAGAATGCGAGACAAAGACGCCAACCAGTTTTGGAATACGCCCGAATGAGATTACGGTGTGTATGAAATCAGAAATTTCGAGGGCTTTGGACGGGGAGATGCGTCTTGGGGAGTTTTCGGCGAATATGAAGCCGAGATAGCCGATGCCGCGCCGCGCCGCTTCGACGGCGAACGCGGCATCGGTTATTCCGCAAACTTTCAGTTGCGGATGTGCTTTTTGCCGCTGCGGAAGATTCAGTTCAGGCACGGTTCGAGTCCTTCGCTGAGACGTTTGACGAGTGCGGAACCGACGATGAAGCCGTCGGCGTGGCGCGATACGACGTCCGCCTGCGCTTTAGTGGATATGCCGAATCCGGCGGCGACCGGGATCGGCGAGATGGAGCGTATGGCGTCCAGCCGGCCGGAAAGATCCGGCGGCAGTTCGCTTCGCTCCCCGGTCGTTCCCTTCACGGTCATGACGTAGAGAAATCCGTCGCCTGTCCCATCGACGATTTTCGCGACGCGGTCGAGGGGCGTATTGGGCGCGACGAGCGGGATGAACCCGATGCCGCGGGGTCGCAGCGCGCAAAGGAGTTCTTCGCGTTCTTCGACGGGCAGATCGACGGCGAGAACGGCGTCGATGCCGGCGTCCGCCGCCGCGTCCGCGAAGGTTTCCAGCCCCTTCGAAAACACCGGATTGTAGTACGAGAAGAGGACGATTCCCGTTTCAGGATGTTTCGCGCGCACGCGTTTCGCGAGGGCGATCACGGCGTCGAGTGTCGTGCCGTTGGCGAGCGCCTTGTATGCGGCGGAGCGAATCACCCCGCCGTCCGCGAACGGATCTGAAAAGGGCACCCCCAGTTCCACGATGTCGGCGCCGCCCGCGATTGCGGCATCGACGGCCTTTTCGCTTCCTTCGAGCGTCGGGTATCCGATAGTCAGATACGCCACGAACGCGCCGCGGTTTTCGGATTTTGCTTTTGCGAAGGCGTTTGAGATTCTTGCGGGTTTCATTTCGCTTCCTTTTTGTATCTCGTTATGTTTTCCATGTCCTTGTCGCCGCGTCCGGAGAGGTTGACGAGCAGGATCTTGTCCTTGTCCAGCAGCGGGGCGCGCTTGATCGCCTCGGCGAGGGCGTGGCTGGATTCAAGCGCCGGGATTATGCCTTCGAAGCGGCAGAGCGCGTCGAATGCGGCGATGGCTTCGCTGTCGTCGATCACGGTGTATTCTGCGCGTCCCGTGTCGTGCAGATGGCAGTGTTCCGGCCCCACGCCGGGATAGTCGAGCCCGGCGGAGACGGAGTAGGTGTCTATGATGTTTCCGGCCGCGGTCTGGATAAGCATCGTTTTCGCTCCGTGCAGAACTCCGGGCCGCCCGCCGTTTATGGATGCGGCGTGCTCGCCGGTCGCGAGCCCCTTGCCGCCGGCCTCGACGCCGACGAGTTTTACTTCCGGATCGTCGATGAATCCGGCGAAAAGGCCCATTGCGTTCGATCCGCCGCCGACGCATGCGATGGCCTGGTCGGGGAGGCGTCCGTATTTCTCCAGGCATTGCCGGCGCGCTTCGACGCCGATCACGCTCTGGAAGTCGCGCACGATTTCCGGATACGGAGCCGGGCCCGCGACCGTTCCGATCACGTAGAAAGTGTCGTCGCAGTTCGTCACCCAGTCGCGGAGCGCCTCGTTCATCGCGTCTTTCAGCGTCGCGCTGCCTTCCGAGACGGCGTGAATTTTCGCGCCGAGCATTTTCATGCGCTCGACGTTCGGGGCCTGGCGTTCGACGTCGATCGCGCCCATGTATATCTCGCACGGCATGCCGAACAGCGCGGCGACGGTGGCCGTCGCGACGCCGTGCATGCCCGCGCCCGTTTCGGCGATCAGGCGTTTCTTGCCCATTCTCCGCGCGAGCAGGGCCTGTCCGACGGTGTTGTTCACTTTGTGCGCGCCGGTGTGGTTCAGGTCTTCGCGCTTCAAGAGTATCCTCGCCCCACCGAGATGCTCCGAAAGCCTCCGCGCGAAAGTGATCGGGCTTTCGCGGCCGACGTAGTCGTGGAGAATTTCGTTGAATTCCCGGGCGAATGCGGGATCTTTTTTCGCCGACTCGTATGCGGCTTCAAGCTCCTTGAGCGGAGCCATGAGAGTTTCGGCGACGTACTGCCCGCCGTATATTCCGTAGTGGGTTTTCATGTGTTTTGCGTTTGTTCTTCGGTTGTTTGTTTGTTGATGAGACGTTTGAGCATGGAGCCCGGCGAACCGGCTCGCATGAGGGCGGTGCCGACGAGAAAACCGTCCGCGCCCGCTGCCCCGGCGCGCGCTATCGCATCCGGCGAATGCATCCCGGATTCCGCAATCCGGACGCACGGGCGCGGGATCTCCCCGACGAGCGATTCCAGCAGCGATACGTCCGTCGTGAAGTCGCGCAGGTTTCGGCAGTTGACGCCGACAATCCGCGCGCCGCACTTTACGGCTCTTTCGATCTCCGCCTTGTCGTGCGTTTCGACGAGGGCGTGGAACGAAAGCAACCGCGCGAATTCCAGAAGCTCCCCGAGCGCGGCGTCGTCGAGCACCGCGGCGATCAGCAGCACGGCGTCCGCCCCGGCCGCGCGCGCCGCGGCGATCTGGTAGCGGGTCGTCGCAAAATCCTTGTAGAGCGCCGGGATTCCCGTCGCGGCTCTAGCCGCCGCGAGATATTCTTCGCTTCCGAGGAATCTGTGCGGCTCGCAAAGGACCGATAGCGCGGCGGCTCCCGCGTCTTCGAGTTCTCTCGCCAGCTCCGCCGGGCGGAAATCCTCCCTTATCATTCCTTCGCTCGGACTTGCGCGTTTCAGTTCGGCGATCACCCGCAGACCTTCTCCTTTCGCAAATGCCGCGGCGAAATCGCGCGCCGGAGGAGCGAGTCTGGCGCGGCGTAGCATTTCCCCGAACGGAACGGACTTTTCCCGTTCTCTTGCGTCGGCGCGTCTCGCGGCGGAGAGTTCTTCGAGAATGTCGCTCATCGCACCGCCTCCTTCATCGCTTCAAGTTTTGCGAGTGCGCGCCCGGAATCGATCGAATCCTTCGCAAGGGCGATCGCGTCGGCGTAAGTCGCCGCCTTTTCGCCGGTGAGAATCGCGGCGGCGGCGTTTTCGACCGCGGCGGCGCGGTATGCGCCGCGATCCTTGCCGTTCAGCACTGAAAGAAGCAGTCTGGCGTTGGTCTCGGCGTCGCCGCCGGCGATGGCGCGGACGGAATGCCTTTCGCCGTACTCGCCGCCGGCGTCGAGGAGCAGGTTTTTGACGGCGCCGCCTTCGAGGGTCGAGACGAACGTGAAGCCGTCGGGACTGATTTCGTCCATCCCGCCGTCTCCCGCCGCGATGATCGCGCGGACCGATCCGAGCCGGCGCAGCGTTTCGGCGAAGATTGGGGCGAGCTTCTCCTGCGGCACGCCGATGACGTGGCGTTTCGCTCCGGCTGGGTTCGCGAGCGGGCCGAGGAGATTGAAAACGGTCCTGAAACCGAGAGTGCGGCGCACCGAGGCGGCGAACTTCATTGCGGGATGGAGTTCCTTCGCGAAGAGAAAGCCGATTCCCGTTTCGCGGATCGAGCGGCCGACTTTTTCCGCGTCCGCGTGCAGGTTGTAGCCGAGCGCGGCGAGCACGTCCGCGGAGCCGCAGGCAGAGGTGCTCGCCACGTTGCCGTGCTTGGCGATGGCGACGCCCGCGCCGGCGGCGACGAATGCGGCCGTCGTCGAAACGTTGAACGTTCCCGCGCCGTCGCCGCCAGTTCCCACGATATCGACCGTGTCGATTCCGCCGGCGTCGATCTTGACGCCCGCTTCTCGCATGGCGCGCGCGGCGCCGGCCAGCTCGCCGGCCGTCACGGGATTGCGGGCGATGGCGGTGAGGAAGGCCGCGAGCTCGCTTTCGGCCACTTCACCGGACATTATTGCGGAGAAGAATCCTTCCGCTTCATCCTCGGACGGCGTTTCGCCGTCGAGAGCCCTGATCAGCACGGCTCTTCTGACGGACGGCGGAGAGGACTTCTTTGTCTTGCGTCCTGTGGCGAACTCCGCGAAGTTGGCCAGCTGGCGCGCGCCGAGAGGCGTGCCGACGGATTCCGGGTGGTACTGCACGCTTTCGATGGGGAGCGTCTTGTGACGGAGCCCCATTATTTCGCCGTCTTCGCTTTCGGCCGTGATTTCGAAGCAGTCGGGGAGCGTTTCGCGATCGACGGCGAGAGAGTGGTAGCGCATCGCGACGAAGCCCTGGTCGAGCCCGGCGAAGAGTCCGCGTCCGTCGTGTCTCAGGCGGCTCGTCTTGCCGTGCATGAGGCGCTTGGCCGGGACGATTTTTCCGCCGAAAGCCTGGGCGATCGCCTGGTGTCCGAGGCACACGCCCATGAGGGGTATCTTTCCGGCGAACTCGCGTATCGCCGCGAGCGATACCCCGGCGGAGTCCGGCGCGCCCGGCCCGGGCGATACGATGATGGCGGACGGATTCAACGCCGCGATTCCGGCGACGTCGATCGCGTCGTTGCGCACCACCTTCATATCGACGCCCTGCGCGCGTAGCATCTGCACGAGGTTGTATGTGAACGAATCGTAGTTGTCGATCATGAGAGTCATTGGAGTTCCTCCGCTATTTTGGCGGCTTCGAAAACGGCCTTCGCCTTGTTGACCGTTTCGTTGTATTCCCTGTCGGGATCGGAGTCGGCTACGATGCCGGCG
This sequence comes from Kiritimatiellia bacterium, assembly GCA_045540275.1. Taxonomy (GTDB): domain Bacteria; phylum Verrucomicrobiota; class Kiritimatiellia; order RFP12; family UBA1067; genus RGIG8368. The sequence continues at coordinate 15,882 of JAZQGX010000025.1, forward strand.
CCGGATCTCATGGTCAGAGAGCCGTTTTCCAGAATCATGGTGCGTATGACGATCGCGAAATCCATGTCTCCCGTGAAGCTGAAGTATCCCGCGGCGCCGCCGTATATTCCGCGCGGGGATTTCTCCAGCCCCGCGATGAGCTGCATGGCGCGCACTTTCGGCGCGCCGGTGAGCGTGCCCGCGGGGAACGCCGCCCTCAGAAGATCGAAGGCGTCCAGCCCGTCCGAGAGGGTTCCGCTCACGCGGCTTACGAGGTGCATGACGTGCGAATAGCGCTCGACTTTCGCGAAGGAATCGACCTTGACGCTTCCGGTTTCGCAGACCCGGCCGAGGTCGTTCCTCCCGAGATCGACGAGCATGACGTGCTCGGCGTTTTCTTTTTCGTCCGCTTTCAGTTCGCGTTCGAGTTCCGCGTCGCGCGCGGGCGAGGTGCCGCGCGCTCGGGTGCCGGCTATCGGGGCGGTGGAGGCGATGCGCCCGGAAAGCCTGACGAGTTCCTCCGGCGAAGAGCCGATGAGGGTCTTGCCGCCGGTGCGCAGGAGGAAGTTGTACGGCGAGGGGTTCACGGTTCTCAAGGCGCGGTAGAGGGAAAGCGCGGAGAGGTCCGTTTTCGCGGTGAATTTCTGCGAGGGGACGATCTGGATGACTTCGCCGGCGCGGATGGCGGCCTTGCATTTTTCGACGATTTCGCAGAATTCGCCGCGGGATGTCTCGCACATGAAGTCGCCGCACGACGCGCGGCGGGCCGGCGAGGCGGCACGCCCGGCGGCGAGCTTCGCGATTGATCCCGCGCTGAGGAGCCTATCGCGCACGGCGAGAATCTTCGACATGGCCGCGGTGTAGGCGCCGTCGCGCCTGGCGTCCGCGACGACAACTACCGTCACGGTGTCGCGCACGATGTCGAACACCAGCATCGTGTCGCAGAGCAGGAACGACATGGACGGCGTGCCAGACTCCGGGATGAGTCCGACGGAGGGTTCGAAAATCCTCACCGCGTCGTATGCGATGTATCCGACG
>JAZQGX010000026.1:0-3165 GCA_045540275.1 Kiritimatiellia bacterium
GCGAACGCGCACACCGCCTCGCAGAACTTGTCCGTGTCGTTCACCGACACAGTACGTTCCGCCCTCGACGACTCAATGTCTCGGATAAGTTCGATTAATTCATTTTTGGTCAACATATCAATCCTCCAATGATGTTCACCACACGATTCTCCTTCAACTCCAGGCACTGCATCTCATGCCTTGCGACAATCTTTTCAAGTTCTTCTGCTGTCATTTCTTCTCCTCTTGCAGTTAAAATTATACCACATCTACCTTTTGCCTCATTTCCCATTCTTGCGGAAAGTCTTTGTCGGCGCTCTCCATCTCATGTCGAAAACATCAAGGAACCCCAATTCAAACATCGACTTCATCAGTTGCAGCAAGGTAACGACTTCTCCATCCGTTTGACTTGCCGCATCATAGAATGCCGCGCGAGTCTTCCGCGAACGGTGAATCACCTGATCGTCAGGAATCGGCGGTTGGGCCGTTCGCGCAAGTCTATGCCGAATGCGCCGCCGAACAGTCGTTATCTTCTCTGGCAGCACATCCAGATACCGCTGGACTTTATTGGCGTCATTGCACATACCCTTCCACGCGTCGGACGATATATCCAGCTTGTCAAGCTTCGCAGGAAAATCAACATCAACAATCTTCAGCGCGGCAAGCAAGAAATGCATCGGCTCTATGACTTCCGAGCCCAAAGCCCGCGCCTCCACCGCGGCTATCGTCCACGCCAAATCAAGTAGCTTGTCAAGTTTCATTGCCATTCTCCTCAATATCCCAATAAAGTTGAAACGTCTCTATCTTGTTATGTCCATATAAGGCATAAACGAATCGTCCCGTCTTGTCAAAGCACATTTCCCTAATAGGTTCCGCGTCGTGAACAGAATATTCAAAAACTGTTTTTTTGTTTTTCAAATCAAAGATTCTCAAATGCGTTCCTCTCGATATCGCAATTGCACCACTGCACGGAGAAAAGATTGCATGACAAAAACATGGGTAAGAATCGTAGCGCATTACAACATCAACCTTGCGCCTTATAAGATCACAAATCTCTATCCCCCAACCAACATCAAATAATATCTTTGTCCCATCATTTGACACATCAAAGATTCTCTGTTTTCCTAAAATTCCAGTTGCCCAATCACTAAGCCCATCAATTAGGTTGAAATCTCTATCGAATGCCATAAATTGCGATTCATTAACCACGCAAAAGCGCAACGGCGACATCAAATCAAAGTCAACTTTGGAATGCTGAATGAATTTCAGATTTTTCAAATGCTTCAATATCGTCCCACTTCCCAAGTCAATCACGTAAACATCTTTATCAACCACTATGGAACATGCACAATCCGATATTCTCATTCTTGCCATCATCGCCGTAACATATTGAGACTCAGGAAGCGGGAATCCCCATTTCCTCTTTAGCACATTGGGATTAGACTCTGTTGCATATCTACACAACTCAATAAGCCTAGTACCATATTCCTCAGCGACATAGTAAAGACCAAGTATGTCACCGTTATCAAAGTTTTTACACTTGACAATTGTAATAACAGGGGGCCTACCGTCACCGATGTCTAACCCAACATGAATTCCATATGTTGCCACGTCTGGAGAAGCGCCATCCGCCGAGAACAGGCGCAATGCCTTTCCTTCCCAATACTTGTTCCTGCATGCTTGCTGCCAAGCTTTTATGAGACTGCATGACGCATAGCGTTTCACGATTTTGTGGCGTTTATCAAGGAGTGCATCATCTGGCAGAATACCGATACCGACACTCTTTGACAATTCTATCACTGACAACATTTCATTACCATCAAGTAATGCTTTTTTGGCTCTCTCTAAATGCAACAGTCCTTGATTAGTCCGATCGATGTCGCTTTCAGAATTTTCGGGCATTCGAATAATACATTTAAGTTCTCGTGTGGCAAACATCTCACAAAGTTCATTCATTAGTCGATAGGCCGTCCCTTGGTCAATCTTATACTCAAAACCACGTTCAAGACGAAAATTAGGCAACACTGATTCTGGTGGTATCAACCCATAATCAGACAATAATAAATCACACACATTACGACCATCCCCAGCAGTTGGCGTCTTGCTATACCAAACACGGCAATGTGTACCTGATATAAGCATCATACTGCGAGCATCACCACTTTCTACAATAACCTGTGGACGCCCCCATCCTTCATTGTGGCGATAATCTATTTTGTATGGTATAAGCTCTCCATTCTCAACGCATAATACTTTTTGAAAGAATTTGTCATTGTAACGAACCCATAGCGAAATCTTTTTGCCGTAATCATCCGCAGTTAGAAATTTAATTCTCGCGCTTTCAGGTACACTATCGTTGCAACAATACTCACGACCAGAAATATGCGCCTTTATCTGAATTTTCAACCATCCCGCGATATCATGTTCAGGCATCCGTGCTGTGATAACTTCCACAAAACAGTGCTCATTCTCCGATACGCCGTACGCAATGACACAACCATCATCGCAGAACTTACAGCACATATGATCATCGTAGCAACTGCCTTGAACTGAATCGTTTTCTGTCCTTATTGGTGTATCACGAAACACACTAAACAATCTTCCTCTTACATATTCGTGTACTCTGTGAATTTTATCTACTAGTTCAGGATGCTCTGCTAAATCAAATTTCTTGTACAATGCATCTTGCAAAGATGTCCTCCCGACATTCAGCAACATATTGACAATCAATGTTTTTTCGCGTACACCAATAGCATATGACGATATATTCTCGACCATCCTCAACATTTTTGACAAATCCTCGTTCCAACAATAGATAGCATAATTCAGATCCCCCCAAATCGCCCATGGAGTCATCTTCTTCAATTGTTCATGCACATCGTAAACTTTACTAAAGTAGTCGCCTCCATCTTTCTCCAATTCAGCATAACTGGCGATGCGATTACAAAGTGTAGCCTCAGAAAGAAAGATTCTCGGTGGAACGTTTCTCGGATACTTTCTACCTAATGTCTGCTCAAAAATCCGAACAAGGCGAATCTCAATTACGGCAAAGTCATGTGGGCGCATTGCCTCATCTTCATTTAGGCATTCCTTTAGTATGCTCAACAGCTCATGTGACTTTTGAACGTGCTTAGAAAAAACCTGCCATGGCCATAACTTCTTCAACTCACGAGATGCCAACAAGTC
>JAZQGX010000027.1:0-12031 GCA_045540275.1 Kiritimatiellia bacterium
TCCGACTTCCTCAAGTCTGTCGGCGATCCCGCCACAGGCGGCGGCATTGTTGTCGGCACTGGTATGCGCAAGGCGGACGACCGTTCTTGGGAGAAGGACTACAACGCCATGCTTCAGCGCAGGGCGGTGGCAAGGGCTGGACGTAAGGCGGCGGCAGATGAGCGTCAGCGGCTTCTTGATTCGGGGATGTACTTCGATGACGGCAGAGGCAACATCAAGCTCAAGAAGGAATACCGCGAATATCAGCGCGTCGGCAACGGCGGCAGACGATACTACAACGAGACGAGAGCTGATAATGGAGCAGGTGTGCGTTCAATGCAAGCCGCGTCACGCACTGCGTACGATACGGCTATGGGGCAGATGATAAGCTCCAACCGCGAAGAGATGAATCACAAGGAAATGCGCGACGCGATGGCGGGGGTCAAAAAGGGAGAGGGCAACCTTGCGATATACAAGGGTCTTGTCACCGCTCTGGACAGCCTCAAGAACTCTGCGCAGACCGAGGATGAGACTGCCGATTTCTCCGACAAGGACACAAAAACCATAACGGTCCAGCTTCCCAACGGCAAGACGGAGAAGCGGTCGGTGGATCCGCGCTATGACTATGACCAGCTTGGACGTGTCATTGGCATGGCTCCGAGAAAAAAGACCGGCTTGCAGATCCAGTCCGGCTTTGTGGGGCGCAACACCATTAACGTCTTGAACTCTCAGCTTCAGGCGATGGGTGATGACAGGCGGATCACCGGGATCATTGCACGGCGGAAGGTGAATCCCATGTTCCCCGGCAAGGCATCTACGCCATTCTTCCTTGTTCAGGGGGTGCGGTATGACCCCGCAACGGGCAAGAGCGTTCCGTGGGGGGAGACGTTCGACCCGAAACGCGCATACGAACTTGGTAAGTCAAGCGGCAAGAATGCAGGGCTTTCCGATGAGTATTCCGACGACAATCTCATATCCACATGGGGAGATGTGTTTGGAGTTGGCACACGAAGGGAGGCGGAGGCAAAGGCGAAGAATGCAGGTCTTGAACATAAGCGCATGATTGATCTGGAGAAGGTTAAGACTGATCGCCTGAAGGTGATTAGCGATATTGTGCCACAGTTCCTCAAAACGGATGCAAGCGAAAAAGCCGACGCGTACATCCTTAAGAATCTTCCGAAGGAAGCTTGGGATGCGCTTCTTGCTCCAACCATCCTTAAAGACGAGAGCGGCAATGCCGTAATGGATGAGATTACCGGCAAACCTGTGATGGAACCGCTTTCAACCGAAGAGGTGTTCAAGCGCATGGATAAGGCTACGGACTGGGCAAAGAGGGCGTTCAGGAGGGACGATGAAGTCAATCTGAATCAGCCTGACTTCATCTCGTATGTTATGTCTCTTGCTGGCATAACCCCTCCGGAATCGGTATCTCCAGCTGCCCGTACCGCGCCTACCGCCACGGCGGGAGCGGGGGCGCAGGGGCAGGGGGACGACAGATTGGCGCGTTTGAAAGCGCAACGCGCCGTCATGGTCGCCCAAAAGGAAAAGGCGCAGGCGGCAAACGGCGCGGCAGGTTCGCCCGATGCTTCCAATGCGCAGGTTTCCGCCGCGCAAGGCAAGAGTGTGCTTGATGCGATACGGGGCAAGGCTTCGGCGGCAAATCCCAAGGCAGATGCATACGCAAGGGAAGATGCGCGGCGTAAGGAGAATGCGCAAAAGATGATGAATTCGGTGGAGAGCGCAACAGGAAGAGAAACGCAGTCGAACACAAACGCTAACGTCGTCACCAATGCAAGTTCTCGCTCGAAAGCGGCGGACAGAAGGTTTTACACCGATGAAGCACCTGTCATGCCGGAGGAACGCCGGAAGGAAATCGCAAAGCGGTGGTACGACTGGGCGGAACAGCAGAAGGCGAAAGGCGATCCCGTTCCGGATGAAGAGATTGAGCGTCTGATCGACAGTAAGCTGAAAGAGATCATCGGATGATGAATCGCGGCGGTTTGCGAGAGCGGCGGAGAAGGCGCAGTAAAGTCAGATAAAGCGAGGGTAAAATTCTTGCATTTCCAAGAAAAATCCGAAAGTTGAAGCTGGAGAAGAAATGAATATCGACGAACTTGACAGTCAGATTGCCGAACTCGACAGGCAGATAGCGGAAGAGGAGGCGCGTCTCAACGCCACCATGCAGGGGATGGATTCGTCCACGCCTACCGAAAAGCCGGTCGAAGAAATGTCCCTTGACGAACTTGATGCGGAGATTGCCCGTCTTGAAGGGCGCAATGCGTCTGCTCCGGCGTATTCTCCGCAGATTGAAACTCCTCCTCCCGTCCAGTCCGCCGTGCAGGAGCCCACGCCGCCGCAGAGGTTGCTCATGGGCGAGGTTGTGGCAAATGCGGGGGAAATGCCGACAGCCGACGATTTCAAGGGCGCGGAGGCGATGGGCGGCGCAACCGAAGGTGCGCTCAGGGCGCAGGAACGGTACGGCACGATTGCCGCCCCCGATGACGGCTCGGTCGGGAACTGGGCGGCAAACGCCTTCACCACCTTTTCGCAAGGCAGCACGGGGCGTATCGCCTCTACCGACATTGCGTCGAAGACGGCGCAGGTTGCAGAAGGGTTCAAGGAGGGTGAGGGCGGCAGAAAGATTCCGTTCACGCAGCTTTCGGACGATGAACTTGACGATTACATGAACTCCGTTGCGCCAAACGGCTTTTTCAGCTACATCGGTAATGCCGTGGGCTTGGGCGGACGCAACAAGCTCATGAAGGAATGGGACGAGACGCAGGGCGTGAAGTTCACAGACCCCGTGGCGAAGAAGAACGCCCGCGTCAGATATGCGATGGATGTAGCCCGCAACATACTTGGCGTAGATGCGCAGTTGAAGGGTAGCGCAAAGGCGGAACTTGAAGGGCGCGACAAACAGTGGCAGTCAAGACTGGTGTCCGGCGGTTTGGATATGCTCGGCTACATGTCGCCATATCTCGCCTCATTCGTGGGCGGGCCTTGGGTCGGCATGGCGGCAAGTGCGGCGGCAGAAGGTACGGCGCGGCGCAATGAACTTCTCGGGCCGCGTTTCGTCACGGATGAGAATGGCAATGTCCGCTACGCCGGAGAGGGAGACACGAGGAACGCGGCTCTCGTCAAGGGTGCGGTGCGCGGTGCAGGTTCAGCCCTTATCGAGCGGTTTACGGGCAATGTGGCGGGCAAACTTGCAGGCGCGACGCTTGGCAGATTCCCGATATTGCAGAAGGTGGGCGACGCCGTTGTCGATTCCGCGGTCGGAAAGAAACTTGCGTCATACACCAAGGGGTTCAACAAACTCTTCGGTTCAATCGGTCTGAACACATTACCCGTGGAAGTCGGGGAGGAACTTGTCGATCAGATATTCGATGCCGGGCTTGGCCTTGACCAGACGGAATCGGAGAAGCAGGGAACTACGGCGTGGAGCCGCACGAAGGATTCGGTCGCGCAGTTCATGAAGCCGGAAAACCTTTTGGATCTGGTGGAGTCGATGGCGTTGGTGCAGATTCTCGGCGGCGGTGCGGCGACATACGGACAGTGGCGCAGTTCTCGCAATGCCGATGCGCTTCTTGAGCGCGTGGCGGGGGTTGACAAGTCGAAGCTGAAGGACTTTACGGCGGAAGAGAAATGGGCGGCGTATGAGGCCTATGTGAACGGGTTGAGTGAAAAGGAGGTGCAGGAGAAGCTTGGGCGCGGCGCGAAGGCGGTCAACGCCCTTGCCGACACCATCCGCAAGGACGCGGCATGGCTCGAGGATTTCCGCAATTCCGCAATGGCGATGTACGACAATGCCGGAGAGCGGAGACGGTATGCCGCTGAAAATGACAGAATGGCGGCAACGGAAGAGGCGCAACGCAGGGAGGCGGGAGAGGATTTCTATCAGGGATCGGCAATCCGCCGGAACATCGACAGGCTTAACCGCGCCGATGAGTTGCGTCAGCAGGAGCCGGAACAGAGGGCGCGGAACGACGAGCAGGAGCGGTACAACGCACAGATGCTTGCAAGGGAAATGGGCCGTCAGCCCGACAGCGAGGCAATGATGCTTGCCGAACAGGAGAAGTACCCGAGAATTTCACCAATACATACAACACAACAGGAGACAACCGATGAGACAAGGAATGGAAGCAATGAAGCACCAGCACAACCCGAACAAGCGCAGTCAGTCGCACCGCCAGCAGGAGAAGAGACGGTCACAGTTCCGCAAGGAGCGCAGGGTGCAGAAGCAGATGGGGTGGTAACGCCACCTGTAGAGCCTGTTGCAGAAACGCCCGCAGAAGCTCCTACAAGCGCGTCTATGGAGGACTCTGCAAAACGCAGATACACAAAAGAGCCACTTGTATTCAAAGAGCCCTATGTTGGCAAGACTGGCGCAAAACTGACAAGCTATCTCTGGGAGAACAAACCCGAAGAATACATTGACATGCGCGGGGAGGAACGCACTCGCCGCATAAGCGATTGGGACAATGCAGAGGAAAACCCGTTCACAAGGCGTGAAATAGTTCATCAATTCACCGTCGAGACAACGGACGGAAACGTGCATGTCGTGTCTGCGGAAACGGCGGCAAAGCTTCTCGGCGTATCTCAATCCACAATCAGAACAAAGGGATCGAAGGCTGTAGAACAGGCAATAAAACAGGCTCGGATGCGAAAAATCGAGGCCAAGGCCCAAAAGCGGGATGCAGACAATTTGACGTGGCTCAACCAGCGCATAACGAAAGCCGCGCTGGATGCCTATAGCAAACTTGCAGATAGGGGCAAACTGCAAAATGCTGAATATCCAAACGGAAGCGTAGCCGTAGATGAGGACGGTACTATTCGAGCATGGGCAAGAGGGTCAAGCAGGTTGCTTTATAAAATTCATCCGGATGGCTCTGTAGAGGAAAGCAAGACGGAAACTCAGATTAATTCTCGTTCCATCTCAAACCAAACACTTGCAAAAGCTACACCTGCCTCCGCGTCGTCCGTCGCCGCGCCGAGCGCAGAGGGTGCAATTACGCAACCGACAACTACGGAGAGCGCAGAGGGGCAAATTTCGCCGTCTGACGGCACGATAACGCCAGAGCAAGCCACCGCCGAGCGCAAGAAGGGTAAGCGCATACCCAAATCCAAGGGAAAAACAGCGGAGAAATCCGATTCTGTTGCGCCTACCACGGATACTACGTCGGAAGCGGAGTCCGTTCGCGATTCCATGCGCAATGACACTGAATTGCAGCGGCTTGACGCGGCGTATAAGGCGGCAAAAACCGACGAAGAACGCGCCGATATTCAGGCGAAGTTCCAGAAGCGCGTCAATGAGTTGCGTGACGGCAAGGCGCAATCCGCACGTCCTGTGGCGTCCGTTCCTGCGGATGCGGAACTGGGCTTCTCGCCAATCGCGGAAACACCAGCCAAGAAGTCGGGAGATTCCCCATCTGTTGCCGATAACAAGCCCAACACAACAAAGAAGCCGCAAGAAACGACCGTAGAGCGCACGGAGGCTACCGGACGGGAAAATACACGTCCGAACGCCGAAACGCGCCCAGAGGCCGTTTCTGGCGCGAATGCGGGCAGGTCAGGGGGTGCCGTGCGGAAAGTCAACCCCGCCGCCCCGAACTTCAAGCGCGGTGAGCGCGTGTTCCTCAAAGGCACGACCTCAAAGCAGACCGTCACCTTCCTCAAGGCGAACGCAGACGGCACAGTCGATGTGCAGGTGCGCACCCCTGGCGCAAACCGCTACGCGCCCACAACTGCCGAGACGCGCACCGTCCCCGCCGCCGATGTTTCGGCAACGAGGCTGAAAGACACGCTCTCCGTCTCCGAGAAAGAGGCCTTGAAGCGGGGCATGGAGGGCGAATTTGACGAACAGTGGATTAACGGACAGAAAGGCGCACTTACCGAACGTGGGCGGAAAATCCTTGACTATGTGAATAGCATTGTAGGCAAGACGTTTGAACGCAAAGGTGCCGATGGTTCGCGTACTGTCGAAAAGGTTCTTCGCATAACGCCAAAGGGCAATGTGCGGCTTTTGCAGAACATCTGGGAAGCCGATGGTACGCAGTCTGTCAAAGACCGCGAATACACCCAGTTCGCGTCACAGGCGAGATACAATCAGGATGGTTGGCAGGAAGTCGAAGATAAAGTCTCTTTCATGTCGGATGAGTTTTCGCCTAATGCCCGGCGCGAATATGACGAGGTGTATAATCACTACCACAACACGGACGGCACAGCAAAGCCCGGATGGATGAAAGCCCCGAACGGCAAGCCGTCTAACCTTACTGAACGCCAGTGGGTGCAGGTGCGCACTCCGTCGTTCAAGAAGTGGTTTGGCGATTGGGAGTTGCTGTCAATCAAGCAAGGGTGGATAGATGTTCGTGATCCCGAAGAAATCAAGAATCTTCAGGCACAAGACATATCGGCATTTCAACCTATTAAGGACAAGTCTGAATTAGTAGACCTTTTCAAGAGGTTTGGAGAGGTTAAGAATGCCTCTGACGGGCGAATTGTTCGTTTCCCGTCCAAGTCGGCAGGGAAGATGATTTTCAAGAAGAACCATGCTTCTGCTTTCAAAATGCTTTTTGAAGGTTCTTTACAGGCTTTTGTTGAGGATGAAATAAAGTATGATGGGCACAAGGAACATCCTAACGTAAAGGCATATCGTCAGTATATCAACAAGTTTACGGATGGTAACGGCACTTATTACATTCGTTTTACTGTCCGGGATGATTCCAATGGCAGCTTGGTTCATGGTGCTGAAATTTCCGACATTGAAATCTACAATGAAAACGGGGCAACCCAATTCGGAAACCAGACCGACGGGAAGCCCCATTCAAACAACGGCAATAAGCCGTTCATTGACAATAAAATAGCATATTACCTTTCTGCAGTCAACCCCTCTTCCGTCTCCAAAGTCGTGGACGAGAACGGCGAGCCGATGGTGGTGTATCATGCTACCGATGATTCATTTACGGAATTTAAGCGCGAGAAACTGGGGGCTTTCACAGAAGCCAATGGTGGTAATGTTGATCTTGCAAAGGTAGGATTTTGGTTCAACAATAACGATCTATCAAAGAAACTTTTCACAAAAAACAGTATTCCGGTATTTTTGAACATCAAAAATCCATCCACGACTTCATTTGAAGATATGTACGATGGATTCCGAGATGAGGCGGCTGATGGGTACATTGTGGATGATTCAGAGTTGGGGGGAACTTCATACGTCGCACTTGATTCCACCCAGATCAAATCCGCCACCGACAACACGGGCGCGTTCGACGGCGCAAATCCCGACATCCGCTATTTCCGCGCCACGGTTGCAGACCGTCTGCAAGACCCTAATTTCTTGGAGGACATGGCGAAGATCGGCAAGGCTCCCACGGTTGCGAACTGGGACTGGTGGCAGACGAAGAAGGTAAAGGCGTTGGAGAATGTCTGGCGCAACTTCATCAAGGGCGTCAAGGTCGTGTACGCCAAAGAGACTCCGCAGAATGTAGGCGAGGGCAACAGGCAATCCATCGGCGGCATTTACACCGGCTCTGCGGCAGACTACGAAAAGCCGTCGCTCCACTATGTCGGCAGCGGCGAAGGAAGCCAGGTATACGGCTGGGGACTGTATGGAAGTAATGTGCGCGGAGTAGCGGAGAGGTATGCCAATCCAAGCGGGAAACTCTCTGATGTCCTGGTAAATGGCAAAAGGCATAAGGCCGTTGGCGTGTATGCGGATGTCGCAGATTTTCTTAAATCTGGCGACACGGAGAATTTCATCAAAGACACTACGAGTGCTTTGGATGAAATGCAACATGCGCTTGACGATTCGGGGAAGACTTCGATTCAATATGGCTTTTGGAGAATCGACCAAAGATACATTGACAATCGAAGGGCGAACCTTGAGGAGGCACAACGCATCATCAATGATGGCGCGACACTTGCGAGGCCCGGCAACCTATATGAGCAGACGTTCTTCACTGACCGAGTGCTGGGCGATGAGAGTCATTTGCTGAAGTGGTATGAGCCGGTGAGCGAGGAGCAGACTGAATGGATATTCACTTCGATGCTCCCTGGACATGGAAATGAGTTCAACAAGGCAATCGCGGACTATATTGCGTCTTGGAGAAGTAAGATTAAGGCCGCAGAAAAAGACCCGAACGCAAAGAAAGACCTTGTCTATCGCGTAGAACAAGAGCGAGGCGAAGATCTTTATCGTGTGGTAGAGGAGGCTCTTGGCTCGCCGAAAGCAGCATCCGAATTTCTGGCCAGAGCCGGTATTGACGGCGTAAAGTACCCAGTCGACAGCTACGGCGGCAAGGGCGTGAAGGACGGCGATGAGGTTGGCTGGAACTACGTGAGCTTCCGGGACGACAACATCCGCGTCGATCACAAGTGGGTTGACGGGGAACTGCGCTACCTTCATGACCGCAGTTCAGGGCAGACGTTGGGGACGTGGAATCCAAAGACCAACACTGTGACGCTCTATCCCGGAGCCACGATGGAGACTGTCGCGCATGAACTTGGCGGACACGCACTTTGGCAATACGCGACGGAACATCCCGAACTCGGACTTAAGCGCAAACTTGAATCGTGGGCGGACGATGCGCCGCCTATGCTTGCCGACGCGGTGAGGAGAGCCTATCCCGAACTTACGGGTGAGAGACTTCTTGAGGAGATTTTCGCAAACCGCTTTGGAATGGAAAAGGGTTCCGTCCTTGAACGCGAACTCAACACCCGCGAAGGAAGAGCATGGTACGGAAAGATTTGGGATGCAATCAAGGATGCGTGGAAGCGCATGATGACGAATCTCGGCTACAACCGTCTCGACATTGAAGCGATTGACGGCATGACGCCCGACGAGGCGGTGGAGCATATCGCCGTGCAGATGTCACGCGGCAAGACGCTTGGATCGCTTTCGGGCAATGGCGGAATGCAGAACAGCGCGGCGACGGATGCAACGGCTAATCTCAACGGAATTTCCGGGCAGGACATTGCCGACATTCTCGACGGCAGGGACGGCACGATGCGTAGGATTCGCGCATGGCTTCAGGATCACGCGATCCTTCTGCGCGACATGGAGGATGCCCGTGGTGTTCGCAAGGAGGATTCCACCTACTACGCAATGGATCGGGCATTCGGTCTTAAGCAGGCGGATATTGATGACTTCGAGCGCAGATATGTCAACCGCATAGCCGACATTCTTGCGAAGGGCGGCGTTTCGGCGGGGCAGCTTGATGGCTTTCTCAAGGCGATGCACGCAAAGGAGCGTAACGCCACGATACTTGAGCGCGAAGGACGCGCGAACGGCTCCGGGATGTCCGATACGGAGGCGGATGCGCTTCTCGGCACATACCGCAGGATGGGCATATACGACAAGCTGATGGAGGCGGGCGAGGTCGTATGGGAGATGAACCGCGAGTATTTGCAGAAGCGTGTCGATTCTGGACGCATTTCGCAGGAGTACGCGGATCTTCTCAACAGACAGTGGAAATACTACGTTCCGCTCCGCACCGATATGGAGAATGATGAACTTGGCGTTTACAATCCGTCCACGGGCGGTTGGGGAAGTCGTGAGTTCAAGACGGCGAGAGGGCGTTCCACGGATGCCGACAGTCCGCTGCAATGGTCGATTTCGCAGAACACTCAAGCCATCCGTGCGGCGAGGGACAATGAGGTGCGGCAGAAGTTCGCAACATTTGTGCGGAGCAATCCCCAGTTGGGCGAGGTTCTGGATGGACTGCGCGTTGGCGATGGGCTTACTACGACATGGGATTTCACGGCGGGAGAGCCGGGTCTTGTGGTGGATGCGAATTTCAACGAGGACAAGCGCAGGGATTTGGTGTTCTTCAAGGAGAACGGGGAGCTTAAGGCAATCAAGCTCAATCCCGGCGAACATGGGCGCGGCTATCGGCTGGCGGATATTCTCACGGGGCGCGACATACGCAAGTTCAACGAGACTTTTGCTTGGATTCCGGGGATTACGCGCCTCATGTCGATGATGCGCACACAGATGGTGCCTACGTTCATTCTCCGAAACTTCAAGGCTGATACTCTCGGCACGTTGCTTACGGTAGCCGGGGAGCGCGGATGGATGGATTCGGGAAGGTTCATCAAGCGTATGGTGGTGAACGAGAAGCGCAACCTGAAGGATGTGGTGGCATACTTCCGCGACGGGGAACGCAGGGGCTACATGAAGGAGTTTGTCGAAAACGGCGGACTGACAGGCGGCGGTCTGGTCGCGGAGGGCTACACGGAGGCGGGCGACGATTTCGCAAGGGCGTTGAAAATTGCCAACGGCGGCAAGGCGCAGACGGCTTTGCGCAAGGTGATGGGCGGCATTTCGCTTGCCAACTCTGTTGCCGAATACTCCACAAGGCTCGGTGTTTACCGTACGCTCCGCGAAGAGGGCATGGATGTTGCAGACGCAATTTCCTATGCGCGTGACATAACCACGAACTTCAACCGCAAGGGCGCGTTCTCTCCGTATGTCAATGCGGCGTATATGTTCTCCAATGCTACGATTCAGAGTACGGCGCGTATCGCAAAGTCGCTCAAAGGCGAACACGGAATTGAGGTTCTTGCGGGGCTTGCGCTAATCGGGTTCGCCCAGGCGGTGTTGGATCACTTCCTTGGGGACGATGAAGAGCGCGAGAAGAAGGGGCTTTCCAATGCAAGCAACCTCTCGGAGTATGAAAAGCAGATGTCTATCGGGATTCCGCTCCCGGGCGGCACAAGGTTCAAGTGGCAGATACGCAATCCCCTTGCGATAGTGTCGTATTTGGGGCGCAAGATGGGCGAGGTTGCCGTGGGCGGACGCAACGCGGACGAGGCGGCGAAGGAGTTTGCCGAGGCTCTTGGCGGTCTTGTCACCGACCCCGTGGGCGGAAACGGGCTCGAGAGCGCGGATGCAATACTTCAGACTGTCGCGCCCACCATGCTTGACCCCGTGGTGCAGTGGGCTACGGGCAAGGACTATAAGGGAGATGACCGTTTGCGCAAGAGTTTCAGCAAGAGCGCACCTTCCTCATGGAACGGCAAGTTCGGTACGCCCAACTTCTATAAGGCGATAGCCAAGGCTCTTAACGCAATCAGCGGCGGCGGCGAGTTCCGCAAAGGATTCCTTGATGTTGCGCCGGAAAACGTCAAACTCTTTGTCGAGACGCTTTTTGGCGGCGTCGCAACGGACGTGGGGCGTGTTGCCACAACGGGGCAGAATCTCGTATCTGCGGCAATGGGCAATGCGCCGGAGCAACTGCTCAGGGATATGCCGTTCCTGCGCGATACGATCACCAATACGCCCGATGTGAACGCAAGGTACTATCAGGCGGTGGAGCGGTACGAGGCGGATAAGTACGAGTTCAGGAACGCGAAGACCTACAAGGAGCGCAAGGAACTCCGCAAGGGCAAGCCTTATCTGACCATGGAGAAGGGCTATGTCGACAGGCTCATAGACAATGTGAAGACGCTCTCAAAGCGCGAACAGGGCAAGGCGAAGTCCGCTTCGGGCAAGTGGATTGATGCTAATTTCTCCGAGAGGCAGAAGGCTGATGCGAGAAGCAGACGGCTCAAGCTTCAGGCGAAGATTCTCAAAATACTCAAGGGCGACTCCCTCGCCGTGCAGGATGCAAAGCCGGACCAGGTGCTGCGCGACGTTCCCTTCGTCCGCGACACGATCACCAACATGCCCGACGTGTCGCGCCGTTTCTACGAGGCGCTTGACGACTACGAGGCGGACATCAAGGAATACAGGGGCATTGCCGATCTCAAAGAGAGGTTGGCGTTTTTCAAGTCGCATCCATGGGTGGACAGGGGCGACTTCAAGGAACTCGTCAGGCGAATCAAGAACAACCAGAAGCGCGAGCAGGGATTTGAGAAGGTTGGGCAGAAATGGATGCCGCGCAAACGCAAGCCTGCCGAGGCGCTGGCGTACCGGCGTTGGCGTCTCGCTGACGAGGCGAAGTTTGTCGCGCTCAAGGAAGAGTCTGCCAGGAAGGCGGCAAACGGGAAATAGATTGCGGGTCAGCCTGTCCGTCTTTCGTTTTCGAGGACGCAAAGGGCGGCCTTTAGACGT
>JAZQGX010000028.1:0-11237 GCA_045540275.1 Kiritimatiellia bacterium
GATGCTGCTCGTGACGGAGATCAGCCCGAGCGTGATCGAGCAGTATCCCGACTCGCTGGAGACGGATGCGAAGGATCGCATCGGCCTGGAGCTGACGCGCTTCGTGGAGAAGGTGACGAGCCCCTTCGGGTCGCTGACGCCGCTGGAGCATCTGGCGAACGGCGAGTGCGTGGAGCCCGCCGAGACGGCGCGCGCGCTGGCGGTTGATTTTGCGCTCCTGCCGCTGTTGCTGGCGCTTGCCGCCGGCGTGATTCTGCCGCGCAAGCAGGACGGCCTGTAAGGGCGCGGACGGGCCGGGAACGTGAAAGGAGAAGGAACAATGAACTGTCCATCTTGCGGCAAAGAGCTCTTCGACAACGGCGAAGCGCGCTTTTCGTGTCCCTTCTGCGGCGCGGAGATCGCCGCTGTCAAGACTTCGCAGGCGGAAACAGTTGACGAACGGCTGGCACGGCTTGAGAAGGAAAACGAGCGGCTGCGCATGATCTGCAAAATCGAGTCGCAGGGCGAGTCCGACCATTTCTGGAATACGGACAGTATCTTTTCAATGTCCTATCGCCAATCGGCTCGTGAAGCATTGGCGCGCGGCGATCTGGAAGCGGCCGGTCGCGCCTTGGGAAAGGCGGAGAAGGCGTCGAATATCGGCTGCCTCTTGCAGATGATCGCACTCGTGATTTTCATCATTGTGCTGTGCTGTGCGGCATGACGCAGGATCCGTACGAATGAATGTTGTCCGTGTGGAAGTGTTGCCCATGCCAATAATCACTAGAAGGAGGACGGCAAGCGCGAAACCCGTTTCGCCTATACGATTTCATCTTCGGCCTCGGCATCCTTGTCGCCGGGTCGCACCTGACGCCGTCCGCCGACTGGGACTATTGATGACGGGCGGTCTGCGGCAGATAGGTTTTTAGACAGGATTGACAGGATTATGGAGAATGGGTAGGGTCTTAATTCTGTCAATCCTGTCCAAGATAAAGACTGAAAGGAGCGGACCATGAAACCCTTTGCACGAATCGACCTGTCAGGCCGTAGCCTTGCGAAGGCGGATCCTCGTTTTGTCCCTTACGCGCCGTTGGCGTGATAAGCGCTGCCGCAGAGATTGATTCGCAAGAGGTCACGGTCGCAGAAAAGAATAACGGCGGAAAGGCAGTTGCACCAGGGAAAGCGGAAATGCTATAATGTTCGCATAAAGGTTTAGACGATGATTCTCAGGCATAGAGATCGGGAACTTCTGCGGTTTGAATGGGTCGAGCCGCAGGGTGTTCGCGTCGTCTCCGTCAACGAGGCTCTTGCCGACCCTCGGTTTGCGGATATCTTCTTCTTCGATGCCGTAATCTTCAACACTGACCGGCACATGGGCAACTTTGGCTATCTCGTCGACAATGATACAAACGAGATTGCCGGAGCCGCACCCATATTCGACAACGGCTACGGACTTTTCTCGCTTGCCATGTTTTGCCCTGGTCAGAGACATGACGAGTTCAATGACCTGCGCAAGTTTGTCAACCGGGTAGCTCCAGCCTTGTACGACACATGGCTGGGGTTCCCTGGCGGAGTAAGTGTAAGGATGCGTGCGTGCCTTGAGCGTTTGAGGGGATTTCGGTTCAAACATCACAAGTATTACAATCTGCCAGTCGATCGTCGACATGCAATTGAAGATTTCGTGCAGAAACGAGTCTCTGAAATTCTTGAATTTGGAGATCGTTCTGATGATTTGTTAAAGATAGTGGCTTTTTCTGAAAGTGTAAATCATGTGGCCAACGGGTCGCTTGCACTGCAAATCAAATCGAATCTAAGGGCAGACCCGTTTATGACGTATGTAGAGCTTGCAGAGCTTCTGCAGGTATCCGAAAGCAGCATCGCCCGCAAGATGAAGGGCCTTCAGGCGTCCGGCGAAATCCGCCGCGTTGGCGCCGACAAAAACGGCCACTGGGAAGTTGTGGAACGGTAAAATCCAACAAAGAAATGGAGCCGAGAGAGTTCAAGTGCCGGATGTGCGGGGCGTGCTGCCGTATCAAAGACGGAATCGTGCGCGTCTTGGACGCGGAGATCGCGCGCATCGCGGCGTTTCTCGGAATGGGCGAAGCGGAGTTTATCGAGCGCGAGACTGAAGTCGCGCCCGACCGCAAGAGCCTCATCCTCAAGAGCCGTCCGGACGGTTCGTGTGCCTATTTGACGGACGACAACCTCTGCCGCATCAACCCTGTGAAACCCGACAAGTGCCGGACGTTCCCCTTTGAATGGACGAACCCTGATTCCGCCTAAGTCTGCCCAGGGCTTGAGCGGTAAATTGTAATTGTTGTAGTTTGCGAGAGGTTGATAAATTTACGGCTCGGTAAATTTGCTGTTGACTGCTGGCGTGAAATATGGGATAATACCGCTCGGTAAATTTGAGGAGGGCCATGACAGCCAAAGAATTAGGAGAGACGATCAGGAACACGCGCAAGGCGCAAGGGCTGACGCAGCCGCAGTTGGCAATGGCGTGCGGTACGGGCGTCCGCTTCATCGTTGATCTTGAGGCTGGCAAGGAAACATGCCAGATCGGCAAGGCGTTGAATGTCATTCAGACCTTGGGGCTTGTTCTTGATCTGCGAGCGATTGGATAAGGAGGCGTTCAATATGGCAGAATCCGCAAAGGTCCAGCGCCGGTTGAATGTCTTTTGGGGCGAAACGCTTGTTGGCGCCTACGATCTCCTTGAAGACGGCACGGAACTGTTCACCTATGACGTGGCGTATCTTGCGTCAAACGGGGCTGCTCCTATTTCCTACTCGCTTCCCCTGCGCGGCGATCCGTACGGCATGCGCAAACTGCGGCCGTTTTTCTCCGGACTTCTTCCCGAAGAGGCGCAGCGGCATCGTCTCGCATCGTTCTTGGGCATTCCTGAGGATGACGACTTCGCCTTGCTTGAGGCGATTGGCGGCGAATGCGCCGGAGCCTTGGCCATTGTGCCGCAGGGAGCCGGTGTGCAGAAAGGCGACGCGGCACCCGCCCCCTGCACGGAAGAGAAATTGCTGGAAATCATCAAGTCGTTGCCGTACCGGCCGATGATGGCCGGAGAGAAAGGTTTGCGTCTTTCGCTTGCCGGAGCGCAGAGCAAACTGCCCGTCGTGTTCAAGAACGGATCGTTCTTCCTCCCCGAAAACGGAACGCCGTCAACGCACATCCTCAAGCCCGAACTTTCAGAATGGTTCAGGGGTATCGTGCCCAATGAACATTGCTGCATGACGCTGGCGCGTACGCTTGGCATACCTGCTGCAGAGACGCGAATTGTCATGATTGGCGACATTCCGTGTCTGCTGGTGACACGCTATGACCGTGCGACTGAGGAAGCGACAGGCAAGGTGCGTCGTCTTCATCAAGAAGATTTCTGTCAGGCGCTTGGCAGACCACCGGAGCAGAAGTACCAGTCGGAGGGCGGGCCGTTGCTGCGCGATGTCATCCGCCTGCTGCGGAGCGGATGGTCAACGAGTCCGGCAAGGGATATACTTCGGTTCGTCGATCTTGTCATTTTCAACGCCATTATCGGGAATGCGGATGCGCACGGCAAGAACTATTCAATGCTTTATGACGGGCCGTCACGCCGCCTTGCGCCTGGCTATGACCTTGTGTCGACGGTCTTCTGGCCGGCACTTGCGGCGGCGCCGGCGATGAAGATCGGCGGAAGCGATTCGATCAATTCGATTCTTTCCGGCCACTGGCGCAAGTTCGCGGAAGAGGCGGGCATATCGGCGACGGCGCTAAGGGCGCGCATCAAGGTCCTTTGCGGCGAAACGATGAAGCAGACATGCGGGACGCTGTCTCTGCCGGCGGAATGCGATCGCGTTCTCGAGATTGTCAAATCTCGTGCGGACAAGCTCATCACGACCTCGGTATAAAGGGGATTCCGCAGAATGGAGGAAAATGGCATGAAGTCCGACTTTAAGAAGTAGAGGCGGCTGGTCTGGCGGACATGATTGCCAGACGAATGCAAAGAAAGGCAAACAGAAGGGGAAATGACGATGAAAAAGAAAAATGGTTTTGAGTTTGGGCGGATGGTGTTTGGATGCGTCTTTGTCGCGTTCGTGTCTGTTTTTGCATGGATCATGTCCGACGTGTTCTTGACGCCGTCGCTCAAGGGCTACGAGACGGTTCCATGCCGCATTGTCGAGTCGTCTGTAGAGATGGAGACGGTGAATCGGTTCATCTTCACCGCTGAGTTCGCCTACGAACACAATGGAAGAACCTGCAAGTCAAATTCCCTCCGTCGGCCCGATCGAAGCGAATTCGAGTTCAGCCACCTCGCGAGCCGCCTTCCGCTTCTTGAGAAGTATGCGCCCGGAACGGAACATGAATGCCTGGTCAATCCGGAGAACCCTTTTGACGCGGTTCTCGCCGTGGAGAATCCGGTGGAAGCCCCGGAATCATTGTCTGGCAACACTGGGTCAATCGTCGGTGGGATGGTTCTGGTGTTGTTTCTTTCCGTTGGCGTATTCATGATCGCGTCTGCTTTCCCGTCTGTCCGACGGCTTGGAACGCCGCCGCGCATGAAGAAACTGCTTGTCGGCATGGGGCTTGTCTTGTTCGGCAGTCCGTTCCTGACTGTCGGCTCCCTTGGCCTCACGCGTCATGTGAGCGAATGGTCCGAGGCAAAGGCGTATGTGCCCGTTCCGGCGAAAGTCCTCTATTCGGGCATGTATTCGTCCAGAGCGGGCGGTTCGCATACGGTGTATAACGTGCGCGTCGGATACGAATACGCCGTTGACGGAAAGAAATACGAAGGCGACCGTTTGGCGATTTCGCAGATTTCGTCCAACAACTACGACCACCATCGACATTTGGCGGACAAATACAAGAAGGGCGATGTGGTCACGGCGTACGTTTCGCCGGACGATCCGCGCAAGAGCGTTCTTGAGAAATCCGGCGGACTTGGCGACATCGGGACGATGGCCTTTATGGGACTGTTCGGCGTGGTCGGTTTCGCGATAGTGGTCGGCGGTTTATGGACGATGTTCTCGCTTCTGCGCGGGAGCAATTGCGCGCCGCTTTCTTTCGAGCGGCGGACCTTGAAGCGTTCGTATGCCGATTTGGTGATTCCGGGGCTGTTTGCCGCCTTCTGGAATGTGTTCTCGTGGTCGTTCGTGCTGGTATTTGTCGGCGAAGAACAGGTCGGGCGATTTGATCCGTTATTGTTTATCCTGGTGATATTCCCATTGGTGGGGCTGTTCCTTGTCGGTCAGTTAATCTTCAGTATTGTCCGCGCGCGCCGCGCGCCGCGCCTCGTGCTGTCGCTGTCGTGTGCGATGTGGAAATATGGCGCCCCTGCGCAGATTGATTGGTCGCTCGAAAATCCAGAGGAGATTGAATCGCTTGAGATAGCCCTTGAGCGCAAGAAGACGGTGGGCTCGGGCAAGCATCACCGTCAGATCACGGTTTCGTCGCAGAGTTGCAGCCGTCATGCACAGTCGATGGTCCCTGGCGCGGGAAGTTTTGGCTTTACGGTGCCGGGAAGCGCAAATGACGGGTGCAATCTGGCGTTCAGCGCAAAGGTGAAGGTGAAAGGCGTCAGACGCGCTTTTACCCTTGCCTACCCGTTGCCGCCGCTTCCGCAAATATGATAGAATAGCGCCGTCAAATGAAAGGAGGCCGAGATGAACTTCTTGATAGTGCTCGTGCTGCTGGCCTTGCTGATCGCCCTGCCGATTGGCGTGATCATGCTCGTCTATCGGCTTGTTGATACGCGCAATGACGGCAGAGTCGCCAAGGGCGAAAGCGCGCCTCCGTGGTCGGACGGACTCTACTCGGCGGCGAAGAGGGCGACGCCCGCATGGGCGGTCGAGATTGCCTTCTGCATTGTTGCATATGCGGGGATCGGTTTCAACGACATCCGCTCTTTGCCCGGACAATACCACTTCTGGCTGATGGTGGCGATTCCGATTGCTGCGTTCGTCTGGGGCCTGGTCAAACCGCGCATCTATACGGATGGCGTCAAGCGCGATAGAGACGTGCGCTATGACGCGTGGATTGTGCTGGCGTTCCTGCTTTTCTTCGTGTTTGCCCCGGTGTTCTGGGTGACGCGGACGATTGCGCCGTTCCGGAACGTGGATCGCGAGAGCGGCAGGATAGAGATGCGCGCGGACGCATGGGACGCGTGGCGATTCAGAAACTCTCCGATTGCGCCGAATATGATCCCATGGGACGCGAAGGAGATTGCGTTCAGCTATCTGCCGCCGGCCTTGCTGGGGCTGGGCGGTTCGGCGGAACTGCGCTGCAAAGTCGAGAAGGACGATCTGCTTGCGTTCGCCAAGGCACGCGGCTACGAGTTTCAGGCGGAGTCGCTGACGCGCAACTTTTGCGCGAACGGCTGCGGCGATTGCGATTTCGTCCATCAGGTCTGGAGAAAATACAATGGCGACATTCCGTATCCAAAGGATTTCCTGGCATACAATTACCGCTATGCCACATGCGGCGGCTATTCGTTCTTCTATGATGTCGCCGCAAAGACGCTTTACGCCGAATGGTCCAGCAACTAAGCAAAAGCAATGAAGCGGATAAATCCTTATTGGCAGAAGTCGCTACTTTTCAACATATTGGCACTGGTGATTGCTACATTTGTTGGAATCAATATCATCTACGATAAGGCCTTTGGCGTTGGCCTGTTTGCTTTATGGCTTGCTTTGATAAGCCCTTTGGCATACCCGATTGTCGGGCCGTATATGGTAGCGTTTTTTCTCGCGGCGCACATTGAAGTCTTGCAATTGTTCTTTTGGCCAGTTGTCGTATTGTCGTATATAGCGTATTTCGCGTTTCTTCTTGGGGCGATACTGGAAAAGGATAAAGACGTCCGCGTCGGGTGTTGCATTCTGCTGTCGGCATGGTTTGTTTTGACGCTCTTTGGTTTTTCAGAGTGGGCGATGTATTGGAGCGTGTAACGACAAATTGAAGAAAGGAATAAGGCGATGAAGAAAATGATGATGGCGGTGGGGCGGTTCATGTATTGCACATGGTATGGCGCGGCGGTCGTGTTTGTCGCCGTCGCCGCCGTATTGTGTGGCTTGCAGTTCGCCAACTGCTGCATGGAAGACCTTGTGCCCTGGCCGAAGGATATCCACATTCTCATTATGTTTGCGACGGTAGCCAACATTGGTGTTGCAATGATTGTGTCGCTCTGCCGCCGCAAATGGGGGCGGGCGATAGGGCTGCTGGTGCTTTGCGCCGTGGCATATGTAGGCTTTGCTTTCGTTGCGTTTATTTCGTATTGTGTCCCGACGCGAATGGTCATGCCGCCGAGTCGCGAATGGACGGAGGCGACCATTTGCCAGCCGTCCGCAATCGAATACGACAATTTGACGTTTCTTGGTGGAATCTCGGCGAGAGAGACTGTCGCAGTGTTTGCCGTCGCGGACACTCCAATTGACAAATCGCATTTCGTCGCTGGTTCGCCTTGGACGGACGAGGTAGGCGACAAGGCACTCGTCAGCTATCGGAGCATAATGGCGTTTTGTCGCATTGATGTTTCGTTGCCAAGCGACGCCACACTTTCGTATTGCGGCGGCAGGGAGGGCAACATAACGATTATCGAAGCAAACGACAAGACATATCTCGTCTATCAGCGGTTGTAATGAAAGGAGCGCCTCATGAGACCATTTGCACGGATAATCCTCGTCTCATCCCTCGTGCTCGCGGCGGTAGCATTTCTCGGCGGATGCGACAGGTGGCAGCGGAGCGTCGAGGCTCGCAAGCAGGCAGCGCACGATGGCTTGACGGCGCGGAAGGCGTTTCTCGCAGGGGCGCTTCCCGAATCTGAGCGCTCGGCCGTTCCAGAGGATTTCTACGCCTACGAGGGCTTGCGGGATTGGTTCCGGATGCCGCTCGTGTTCCCATACCAGCTTGAGGCAATCGATTCGACGCTCAGCTTCAACCTCGTGCGCTATAACGGCACGGCGTCCGTTCGGGATCCCAATAAATCCTCGGAAAATGTCCGAGACGGGTCGTCGCCGATGACGACGCTTTCGCATTTGTCGTTTGACAGGACGATGCTTCTTTTCAAGAAAGAGGGTGTTGACGAATATGGCATCTTCTCGTTTTTGGAGGGAGGCTTCGTGTCCTTCGCCACGGAAGCGGAACTTTGGACTTCCGCCCAAGGTCGAGGGTTCAGCGGCCCGAAGCGTCTGATTCCCGTCGCCACCGTGTTTGACAATTATTGGGCGTTTCGCAAGCCATGGCTTTTCGCCTCCACGCCCAAAGCCACAACGGAGGTGTCAAAATGAGTGTTGCCAATTTCCAATGAAAGGAGCGGGAGCATGAAGAAGAAAATCATATTAGTCTTACTTGCGGTGGCGGCGGGCATGGTTGCGGCAGTTGTCGGTATTCATGTGGAAAGAATAGATTATGTCGTCTGCGACGGCGTGTTGCATATTGAAATGAACCAGTATTGGGGGATGAAGAAGTTGTCGTGGGAATGCCCGATAAAAGACATAACAAATGTGCGCCCTGTGAGCAGATCATCCGGTAGAAAAATTGCTTGGGCATCGACTCTTCTTGTCGGTGATTCTCCTTATGGGGAGATAAAGCTGGGCAAGTATCGCATAACCAAGGAATTAGAGAAATGCTTTTCGCCTGGATATCAGGGTGAGCGGGTTGAAGTCTCGGAGTTCCCTCATCGGACCATACTTCCTCTTCTGCTTTTTGGCATAGCTGTTATTGCCTACAGGGAGCTACGGGGTATTATGCGAAAGGAGAAGCGAGATGAAGCTGAACTATGAGTTTGGGTTTCTGGAGAAGGACTGTCCGCTGGTGTCGCGGGAACTTGTCAGGCCGTGGCGACTTGCCGCGCTTGCCGTCGGCATCGGCATCCTCATCGCCGGGTCGCACCTGACGCCGTCCGCAGACTGGGACTATCCGATCTGCTTCATTATGGGGCTTTGGGCGTATGTCTTTGCACCGTGGACGGTGAGGGCGCTAGTCTATCTCGACTGGAAGCGGCTTCCGCTGGCGTGGCTTTTCGCGTGGGCGGGGATAGACGGCGTCTATTCGCTCTACTGGTGGCTTCGCGGCTTCGACGCATTGCAGACGTTTCGCGGACCGAACATCGTCTACAGCACACCGCTCTACTTCCTCTTCGGCCTCGCGATGAACCTGTGCCTTGTGCGCTACGACGCACCGCAGGGCATTCGCGGATACTTGGTTGACTCGGTGCGCAAACATTGGTCGTTTGTCACGCGCTACACGCTTCGGCTCATCCTCAGCGCATTTCTTGCGGTACTTTTCACCATGCTGTTCTTCGTCGCCACAGGACACTACCGCATCGCATTCTCCGGCGGAAAAATCACCGTAGAGCAGAAACAATTAACCGACAACTCAACCACCGAAAGGAGCAACCCATGAAACCCTTTGCACGAATGATCCTCGTCTCATCCCTGGCGCTCGCGGCGGGGTGTGTGAGCAGAATAGACATCGAACACTGGGCACTTGAGCCGTGCGATGCCGCGACGACCGCCGAGATTGCGCGGCTTGTCGAAGAGGGCGCGAGCCGGGACGGGCGCGCTTGGAACGACAATGTTCGGCATGAGGAGCGGGAACGGCGGCGGTACAAGCTGCGTGACGGAACGACGATAGCCAGTGAATCGTCGCCTATTCGTTTCGGCACGAATACGGTCTGCGTGGCGGTTGCCAGCCACGTTGTCTGCTATCGGCTCTTGCGGCGCGAAATGGCAGGTCTTGGCAATTCCAATGCGAACAAAAGGAGCGAACGGAAATGAAAAACGAAATTGTGCTTTTCGAGGCGAAGGACGGCAAGGTCTCCTTGCCAGTTCAGCTGAACGAGGAGACTGTGTGGCTCACGCAGGCTCAAATGGCGCAGTTGTTTGACCGCTCGCAATCTGTCATTGCAAGGCATATCAACAACGCCTTTGCTGAAGGTGAAGTCAACCGAGATGAGGCTTATGCAAAAATTGCATATTTAGCAGAAAATGCCGCTGGTGCCGCCAAGGTTGCAATTTACAACCTGGACGTAATCATTTCCGTTGGCTATCGCGTGAAGTCGCAGCGGGGCGTGGAGTTCCGCCGCTGGGCGACGCGGGTGCTGAAAGAGTATATCGTGCGCGGCTATGCGCTAAACCGAGAGCGCCTGAAGCAGCTCGGAATGGCCGTGGATGTTATGAAGCGCGTATCGGCAAGCCTTGACACGGAACAAGTACTGGATGTCGTCAAGACCTACTCTTCCGCGCTCGACCTTCTCGACGGCTTCGATCACCAGACTATCGCCAAGCCCAAGACAAAGGGACGCTCGGTAGAACTCACCTACGAGGAATGCAGGCGTTTCATCGACGGCATGAAGTTTTCCGCCGATTCCGTGCTTTTCGGTAACGAGAAAGACGGATCCTTCAAGTCTGCTCTCGGTGCGGTGTACCAGTCGTTCGGCGGCAAGGATCTTTATCCTTCTGCGCAGGAAAAGGCGGCGAACCTCTTGTATCTTGTCACGAAGAATCACGGCTTTTCGGACGGCAACAAGCGCATCGCGGCGGGACTCTTCCTCTACTTCTTGAAGCGCAACCGTCTTCTGCTGCGTAAGGACGGCTCCAAGCGCATCGCCGACCACACGCTTGTCGCGCTGACGGTCATGATCGCCGAATCCAAACCTGCCGAGAAGGAAATGATGGTCAACCTCGTCATGACTTTCCTGGCATAATGTTCCGCGCTGTGAGAGACGAAGCGAAAGGATCGTGAAAAAGAATGCGAAATTGAGGACGCGATGGTATGAATAAGCGGAGATCGAGAATACTTAAGTACGTGGCGATACGCGCGGCCGCGGCTCTCGTTGTGCTTGCTCTGCTGACGGCATTAAGCATTGCACTCGACATCCCAGGAGGCAAGCGTTTCCGCCGTTACTGTTCTTATTCAGACATGAAGGCGTTGATGGTTGCGGAGAAGGACGACATTACGGCCACGCTGGATTACGATTGCGACGGGACGAATTACACGTTGGTTGTTTTAAGGCCTTGCCGGTTCCTCGCGTCGGGGTCGGCCGTCCTTGTATATGGTCCAGACGGTCGCCTGTTCGACAGGACCGGCGACGAGGGTGACGACGGGCGCTTTCAGCGGGAATGGCCGCGTCCGTGGAACTGGAGGCATGCGGAAACGGTTCGCCGTCTGAAGGCGATCACGATGCCAGGAGTGTGCTTTTATGCTCCTGCCACGATGAAGGATTTCGTCGAGTATATGAGTCGGGCGACAAAAGACTTCGACAGCCCAGACATTCCGC
>JAZQGX010000029.1:0-2616 GCA_045540275.1 Kiritimatiellia bacterium
CACAATTCGTCATGGCGGCGAAACATTTGCGTCCTCACCTTCATCAGCCCTTTAAGTAATTTCGTGTAGGCGTTCCATTTGGGGCTGACTTCTTTTAATGAAAAAGGATCAGGAAATTCCTCATTGAACATCTGCTGAATCTCCATTGCCTGATCTCGAATCTTCTCGTAGTTAGAGTATGTATTCGGGAGAAATTGCGTTCCAAACTCTTCTAGTTTCGCCTTCCCCCCATTCTTCTCTTCTTCGGAAAGTTTTCTTCGAGGTCCGACCAATTTTTGCCACGGCTTGTCTGACTCTATCAATTTGGTATTGATTTTCGTACGCCCGAAATCGGCATCCTCCGCATAATCCGATAAGAATTTCACCATGTGTAAAATGTGTTCTTTCCCTTTGAAACCCTTTAATGCAAGATTATAGTTGTGCTCTGCCAAGTCATCATAGTACTTGTCTAGTGCCTTTGTGGTAGCAAGCTCAAGTTCTTCCATGGCCTTGAGTTTCTTTCGTGCCGCCTCCCGCATTTCGGAAGGTTTGTCTTCAGCGACAATCTTTGCCAGATAGTCTTTGCCTCTGGACGAAGCCACTTTTTTTAGTGCTATCTTCTTACCTGCCGCAGCCCGTAAAACGGGATCGGCAGATTTTGACTCAATCTCCTTCAACGCTGCTATGTCATGTTCCATGTTTTCAAATGCTTTAACTCGCACGTCGGAGAAGACACTGTTTTTTGCAATGTCTGCCAGGCAAACCTGAAACGACTCCCGACGAGATGAAACTCTCGCCGATGAATTTCGCCC
Source organism: Kiritimatiellia bacterium (assembly GCA_045540275.1). GTDB lineage: Bacteria > Verrucomicrobiota > Kiritimatiellia > RFP12 > UBA1067 > RGIG8368. The sequence continues at coordinate 792 of JAZQGX010000029.1, forward strand.
AAATTTTCTTCTTAATAGGAATGCCTTTTTCCTTCTTTCTATTTCATCAGGCATATTCGCCAATTCAGCAGAAACGTACATCATGACTTTCTCTTCTTTACCCCGACTCATCATCCGTGAAGTTAGCCCTGACATTCCGGGGGCAATTTGAACCTCAATCTGAGGGACAATTTCCTCCTTAGTGTCCTTTGAGTCTGGAGACGAACTCATGAACTCTTCATAGAATATTGTAGACGCATGTGACCTCGTCAATACAATTACATCCAAGGCGGCATTACGAATCTCCGCCGTTTCACAATTCTTAGCCACATCTGCTAACTCCATAATTACATCTTTCCGAGCAAGTTTAGCTACCAGAGATCTTGTCTTAGATTCCTGGAAACCTGCACGCTCCTGTTCACACTCATTCCGTACTCGGGCACACAAATTCTCCAAGTCTTTTTCGCTATATCTGACTATGCCAGTTTTCCTTCCAACACGCCTTTGAACATGTATGATTCGCATACCATCACTGCGGCGTTCTACGGAATACCATGGTTTTTCATCCTTGTCTCTATCCTCCTGAACTTGGTATGTAGGTTGCTGCATAGTCTTCACAACAGATACAGGATCCTTTGCAATATTCTGCAACCTAATTACAGCAGCTTTGCGTATCTCATCATCGTTGCTAGTCTTCACAAGTATGACAAGTTCATAAATATCTATCGAATGAGCTATTGCATTAATTTTTGTGGCCCGTTCTTCTGCGGCCCGTTCCTTTGCTAATTGTTCTTGCCGAGCCTTCTCCGCGGCAACCATTGCCTGGCGTTCCTGCTCTGAGATGCATCCCACAAACATAATGGTGGATAGCACCGTCAACATCAACCCTTTCTGTTTCATTTCTGTGTTCCTTTCTTTGTGTGTTTAGTTTTGGAGAAAAGCCTTGACCTTCTTGTTCCGCTTGGCGTTTGGATCCTCCACAGTCAAATCCTCAACGGACATCTTTGTTGGATCCTCGTCGATTTCGAGCATCATGTCCTTGATGGTTCCAAGCACATCCTTCAAGTTACCTATTTCCGCAAGCGCGGCGTTCATCTTCACCTGCTCCGCCTGCTGCACGAGCTTCATACGAAGGGAAACAAGTTCACGCTTTTTGGTCTTGAGAACGCCCTTGCGGATGGCGACTTTCTTTGCAATGACGGAATTGTCCTTCTTCTCTTTCTTGGCCAGTTCTATCCGTTCCATCGCGTCTATTATCTTGTCGTTGAATTCCTCTTCCTCAAGGTCGTACCCATTGACTGTCACGGGCCACTTGCCCTTTGCCGCCTTATAGGCCGCCTTGGCGTCCTTGAGGAACTTCTCGTATCTCGCCTGTGTGCCTTCGGCCTCTTCCACCATGCGCGTCGCCTGCTTCTCCATTCGGATCAAGGTTATGTTTTGTGCCTCAATCTTCGCCCTCAACCTATCGCAAGACGCAATCTGGTCCTGCAGGAACAGATAGGGATTACGCTGGATGTTCTCACTCGTCCAGGTCGTGTCTTGTCGTATCGCCTCGCGCGCCGCCGCGTTGGCGACGGCAGCCGGCTCGTCGCTCACTACGACCGTCGCCGCGAATACTGTACACACCCCAGTGCCGAACACGACTCCTGCCGCCACGGCCATGCCGACCATTGACTTCGCTCCGTTGAACGTTTTCCCGATTGCCATTGCTTTGCCTTTCCGAATTGCTTCCCTCTTACCATGCAATCGGATTTGGCGCGGGGAATGAGACACCTCCTCCGATGCATCGTGAGAGGTGCCTAGGAATGACCTTGAAAGATACACCGAAGGAGGCGAAACTGCACGG
>JAZQGX010000030.1:0-34558 GCA_045540275.1 Kiritimatiellia bacterium
CCCAAAATTGAAAATGCGTATTGAATTGTCATGCCCGATTAACAAAACCCTGCTCGCCCAAAACAGAAACCAAATGCGACTTGCCATGTTTTTTTGATGAAAACATTATAACTTATGAAAATGAATTTAACAACAAAAATACCCGTAATCGACTGGATTCGAGTAGAGTAAGCTTTCCGGGCGCAGGACGACGCAAAATAAGATTGTCGAGGGGCGATCAGGACGGACAAAAAAAGCCCGCCGTGCGGCGGGGAATACGACTGCCTTTCAACGATAGTTTTCATATCTAAATATTTCGCGAAGGACTTCTTTTGGGATGTTATTCGTATATGACGAAAGGTCTGCGGCGGGATCCATTCTGAAACGAGAAGCCGCAGCGTTGGCATTAATGAAGTTCAATGGCGACATAAGATTAAGTCCACCAGGTTTAAATAATACATTCCATACATTCGTATCAACATCTATGTATTGCCGGCCTTGAAACGCATTTAATAGATTAGTAGATGCTACAAAAGCGACCTCAGGGTGTCCTTCTTCAATCATTGCGTTGGTGAATTTGCATAAAGCACCAATCCGTTGCCATGCAAGCAGATCGGATAATTCAGTTTCAATTTCAACACAAAGGTTTGTGGCGCGCTCAAAAGAAGTTTTGCTTGCCATGTTTTCTGAATGATCAAGCAATATTGATGCCATTAATAATTTACAGGTTGAACGTTCCTGAACTCCTGTTGTCGCCACCGTCAACAAATCTAAATTGTTCGTAATCGTGAAACAGAGTCTATAATCGTTTGTTGACATAAACGACACGATCTCAGGCAGCGTGGTGATCTGTTGGGAAAAGGTAATAGCAGAATACATCGCCGCAATTACCGCTATCAGCATCTTTTTCATTGTGTCACTTCCTCTATTACATTTGTTAAAAAGTATGAATTGTAAAGATATCCCTTCTCTCTCCTAAAATAACTATATTGAACATGCGAATCTTCAATACGCTGTATTGTACAGGCATTCCACGCCCTGTTGTCGGCATTCGCTTTCATCCATGCGTTCACATCTCCAAGAGTTCCCCGATTGTTTGCCCACGTACGAATAATCCGAGCCGGAGCTCCTGTTGCATCCGCCGGAGCATAATAATTGTATCCAAGCATGACGTTCGGTCCGACAGCCTCCCACAACTTTCCCGGGGATGCTGCATGGTCCTCCGGATCAAGAATGAAATTATTGTTATAATCGTTGATGTCGAGGATAGAGCAACCCGATACGATCAAGCAGTCAAGATCCTTATTCCACCGACCGGAAAATGTGGACGGACTATAATCGTCCATTAAAGCCAATTTATGGAGTCCGTGCCCGGAATAGTATAGTATGTCTGCTTGATTCATAATCTGCCGACATCCAGATTCGATTTTGAAATATGATACAGTTATGATTTCGCAGCCGGCAGCTTTAAGAAACGTCTCCGATAAATGCGCCATGGGCGGAGTAGATTCCAGTGTTAAAGACGGATCTCCCGTCGCAACACCGCGTTCGGCTATCCCAAGTTCCATAAACGCATTGCTGTCTGAAAGATCCGATCCATTGCTTCCTGATTGCGTTCCTACATCGTATACCGCCATTTCGTCCACCCCGTCGTCGTTATTTGACGGCAGTAATCCAAGCGAAATCAGTTGCTGGCGCGTCTTGGTTATCCGTATCTCGCTCTTGTCGGCCGAGTTGACGAGCACGGCATCATCGCCAATCGGCACAGATGCGCCAGCTGGACATGTTCCTGTGGTCTTGACGGTTAGGGAATTACCGAACGCCTGACGGCATTGCGCAAGCGATTGGAGCTGCGGTGCAATCTCGATTTTTATCCGCAGTTCCTCGTCGTCAAGTACAACGCGGCTTTCCTCGAGTTCCGCCCACGAAGAATCATCCGGCTTGCAGATTGTCACGCCAGTTACCGCATATACGGTGATTGTTGCAACTTTTCCCGCTCCAGCAAAGCTATAGCTTGTATAATCCGTTCCGAAGAGCGATGCCGGGTCGTCCACCATAACATTCGACGGAAGCGAATTTGACTCGCAATTAAGTTCGTAATCATAGTCGGGATAATCCGTACCGCTGCCGTTTGTCCCCGCATGGCACAATCTTACCTCGTACTTCCATCCCGCCTTTAGCATGACCGTCTTGGATTCACATGCCCCATAATTCTTATTCAGCCGAAAGATTGATGCCGGCTTTTTGCCGATCCCAGATACAGGCGTTATATCAAACCTGTATTTTTCCGAGCAACTGCCGCTGGGATCTCCGAACGTTAATGTCACCGGAATGCGACTGTTTGGCAATCCATCGTCGGTAGAATCGGTCGGATCGCTGTTCTGTCCGATTTCAGCACCGTCACTTACGCCATCGGCATCGCTATCCTCAAGAATAGGAATCGTGCCCCATTCGCTCTCTTCCCCGTTTGACAACCCGTCTCCATCCACGTCGGCATTGGCGTCGTTGTCAGGGTCGCCGTCGGTTTCATTGTTTACGGCAGGGTTAAAGCCCGGCCCCGAGCCTATAAATTTGAACTCCCATCCATCATTCATGCCGTCAAAATCCGAATCCGGCTGCATAGGGTCCGTGTTCCGTCCATATTCAAAATTATCAGGCAATTCATCATGATCTGTATCACTAAGCGTCGGGTCCGTCCCGGTCTCTATCTCGAACGAATCAGAAAGACCGTCTCTATCTGTGTCCGCCGCGGTAGGATTTGTCCCCGTCACCGCCTCATGCCCGTCCGCAAGACCATCTCCGTCCGTATCAGCATTGTCCGGAGAGGTAAGCATCCACAATGCTTCAACATCATCTGGAATACCATCTCCGTCCGAATCGAAATCAATGCCAAAACGATAGAATCCAACACCTTCAAATGTATCGGTAAACCAATTCCTCATGGACGGAATGACATCGCTTTGCGAAACGGCAAATGCGTGGGTGTTTGTATCGGATGGCATTGGAATCGTGCAGAGAGGCGTCCACTTGCGCTCCAGAAGATTCGTGGACGAAAACAAGTAGAGATTGCGGGAGTCGGTGTAGTCAAAAAGATTTGTCGCCCAGCAAGTTTCGAAGTAGGCGGTCCGATTGGTCTGGTCGATCTCAAATGCGGTAATTGCAAGTGCGTTTGCGGTGACTGCATCCGGCAGCATCCGCAGCTGCGCCGTCCCAGTCAAGCGCGATACGGCAGATGCGATATCGTCAACCAGTACGGTGGGCAGAAATCCGCCCTCCTTCGATCCGCCTCTCAATGCAAGAAAACAGATTGCACAAACAATCAGGCATTTATGCAGCGGCCCAAGACTTCGGAAACTCTGACTTTCCTTTGCAAGCGATTTTTTTTCGGATATAAGCAAGATGAGCCACAGAAGCAAGAGCGCGACAGCTGCACCCATAAGCCAAGGTGTTGCTTTCCCCAAAATTGAAAATGCGTATTGAATTGCCATGCCCGATTAACAAAACCCTGCTCGCCCAAAACAGAAACCAAATGCGACTTGCCATGTTTTTTTGATGAAAACATTATAACTTATGAAAATGAATTTAACAACAAAAATACCCGTAATCGACTGGATTCGCGGGGGGAGCGCATGCCCATTCGCAAACCGGCCTCTGTACCCTGCATCTCGGGACCCAATTCAGAGCGCGGCGGAGTAAATCGCGCGTGCATCCTCCGGCCCGATCGGCATAAACGCACCGAATATCCGTCCTTTGCTTTTTTCAAGGCCCGCCAACAAAGCATCAATGTCATCTGCGCCCAAGCCGAATTCCGCCAGCGAGCCGGGCATCCCGATGCCGATGAAAAACTCTTGTAAACGCCCTATGGTCTCAAACGCGGTCTCCTCCGAAAGGCTGTCGCCCCCGATTCCGAACACATCTCGGCCAAACGAGGCGAAACGCCCCGGGTCGACATGGCACACATGACGCATCCATGCCGGCATGATTACCGCCAGTCCCGCACCATGCGCGATTTCAGGATTGATCGCCGACAGCTCGTGTTCAAGGGCATGACTCTCCCATCCGCCCGCCCTGGTGCTTACCGACGCGGCGCGTCCGCAACCAGCCAGATCGTTGTGTGCGAGCGTTCCCGCCCACATGATTGCTGCACGCGCCTCATAGTCGCTAGGATTCGCCAGTGCGCGCGGAGCGGTTTCAATCAGGGTTTTGACAAGAGTTGTTGCAATTGCGTCGGTCACTGGCACCGCACCCTGCCCACTGAAATAACGTTCGCAAATGTGTGCAATCATGTCGGTGACCCCGCAGGCAGTCTGATAGGCGGGAAGCGAAAATGTCAATTCGGGGTCCAGGAACGCCAAAACTGGTCGTAGCGCATCTCCTCCCACTCCTCGCTTTGCATGTTGTGCATCGTTGCTGATGACGCATGAGGCCGACGCTTCGGATCCTGCCGCCGGCAAGGTGAGAACAGCGGCGACCGGCAGCGACTCAACCGGCTTGGCCTTTCCGTCGAAAAAGTCCCAGACATCACCGTCGTACTTGGCGCCGAAGGCAATCGCTTTGGCGCAATCGATAACGCTTCCGCCTCCAACCGGGAGCAGAGAATCGCATTCAGCGGAGCGCAAAAGCGAAATTCCCTTGCGAACGAGGCCAACCTCGGGGTTGGGGCGCACTCCGCCAAGTTCTGCGTACTCCAGCCCTGCCGAAGCCAGCGATTGTTTTATGAGGTCGAGCAATCCGCTGCGCACCGCTGAACCACCGCCGTATACGATTAGCGGCTTACGGATTTTCAAGGCAGACAGCTCGCTGCCGACAACGGCTGCCGCACCGCGCATGAAAACGATTTTCGTGGGAGAATGGAAAATAAAATCATTCATAAACAAACATCCCCTGACCTTGTCGGCAGTTTTCGACTCTGCCGGAATTATTGACCAAATCCACTTACGACGGACGCATCATTTTGAAGCATTCAGATTGCATGAAATCTTAACATAAAAAACTCCGCCATATCAACCCGGGCACTCGTTGAATTTTTGCCGTACAATTTTCTGTTGATTGTGGACGCAATCGGCAAAATGCGCTATAATGAAGGTTATGTTTGCTCGTCACAGCATTAGCGGCAAAGAGAAAACCATGCGTGCAATCGGCGTACTGCTGATTGTAGCGTTGAGTTTGCTTTTCAGCGCAGGATGCTCGTCAAACAGGCTGATACCGCCGGCAAACAGACGCGCAACAGTTATGTTTTTGAAGACGACCGGATATTGCAACTGCGGCAAATGCTGCAACTGGAAGCGCAAAATGTTTGGGCTGGGTTCTGCCGTAATTGCAAACGGGCCCAACCGGGGTAAACCCAAAATCGTGGGGCAGACCGCCAGCGGACAACAGGCACAAAACGGAACAATCGCCGCCGACACATCGCTGTTGCCAATGAACACGATATTGTACATCCCCGGCTACGGGTACGGCAGAGTTGAAGACCGGGGCGGCGCAATCAAGGGCAGACACGTTGATTTATGGTTCCCCTCTCACCGGGAGGCCAAAAAATGGGGGGTGAAAACCCTCAAGGTAAAAGTTTGGAAACCTTAGAAATGACAGGATGTGCAGCATGAGCGAAGAACAGGAAAAAGAGACATCGGACACCAGTCGGCATTTCCTTAAACAGTGGATCGAAAAAGACTTGGAAGAAGGTCGCAACGGCGGAGCGGTCGTAACACGCTTCCCTCCGGAACCAAACGGCTACATACACATCGGACACGCCAAGGCGATTTGCATCGATTTCGGAATGGCCGCGGAATTCGGCGGCGAGTGCCACCTGCGCATGGACGACACCAATCCCACCAAAGAATCGGACGAGTACGCGGACAACATAAAGAAGGATATATCGTGGCTGGGATTCAAATGGACCGGCCCCGGAGACGGCGGTGAAGCAGGTCTCTACAACGCGTCGAACATGTTCGACAAAATGTACGAGATCGCCGAAAATCTCATCCGCACCGGCCAAGCGTATTGTTGCAATCTGACCCAGGAGGAATGGAAGCGCTACCGCGGCGTCCCGGAAAAGCCCGGCACGCCCTCCCCCTCGCGCGACACATCGCCCGAACGCAATCTGGAGATTTTCCGCCAGATGCGCGATGGGGCCTTTGACGACGGTGAGTGGTGTCTCCGCGCCAAAATAGACATGTCCTCCCCCAACATCCACTTCCGCGATCCGGTGCTGTATCGCATCCGCAAAGTTCCGCACTACCATCTCGGAAACAAGTGGAACATCTATCCCATGTACGATTTTGCCCACCCCATCGAGGACGCGCTCGAAGGCGTAACCCATTCCATGTGCACGCTTGAATTCGAAGTGCACCGCCCTCTCTACGACTGGGTTGTCGACCGCCTCGACGAAATGGGAATGCTCACGGTGCGCAACGGCGTCAAGGTCCGTCCGCAGCAGCGCGAATTTGCGCGGCTCAATTTGAACTACACCGTGATGAGCAAGCGGAAACTGCTGCAGCTGGTCGAAGAAAAGCACGTCTCCGGCTGGGACGATCCGCGGATGCCGACGGTATGCGGACTTCGCCGCCGCGGTTGCACTCCTGCGTCCATACGCAATTTCTGCGAGCGCATCGGCGTATCCAAATACGAAAGCGAGACCGACCTTTCGCTTCTTGAGTATTGTATTCGCGACGACCTCAACCGCACATCTCAGCGTCGCATGGCGGTGCTCGATCCGGTAAAACTGGTTATCGACAACTGGCCGGAAGAGAAGTTCGTCGAAGTCGAAGTGGCAAACAATCCCGAAGATCCCGCCGCCGGAACGCGCATGATCCCGTTCGGCAAAGAGCAGTGGATCGAACGCGCCGACTTCATGGAAGTCCCCGAGAAGAAATTCTTCCGTCTCGCACCCGGCCGCGAAGTGCGGCTCAGAGCGGCGGCACTGTTCACCTGCACCGGCACGGTTAAAGATGCAGACGGGAAAATCGTCGAAATCCACGGGGTGTACGACGAGAACGCGGTCAGCGGAAACCCTGCCGACGGCCGCAAAATCAAGGGGACGCTCCACTGGGTCAACGTCAAGCACGCCGTCAAAATGAAGGTCAGGCTGTATGACCGCCTCTTTACGGTGAGCAATCCCCTCAACGAGGACGACGGGGATTTTGTCAAATTCTTGAACCCCGACTCGTTTTCCGAGATCGAAGGTTACGGCGAACCCGCTTTGGGCGAAGCCGCAGCGGGCGAGCGCTTCCAATTCGAACGAGTGGGATATTTTTGCGCCGACGAAATTGATTCGAAGCCGGGTTCGCCTGTCTTCAACCGCACCGTCACCCTCAAAGACTCCTGGAGCAGGAAATAAAGAGAAAAGAGTGAAAAATGCAAATGGAATGGTCAAGCAGGCCGGATTTCTGCGAACTTTTTAAACAGATCGCCCGTCACGCTCCCATTTATCTATTTGCATTTTTCGGTCCTCTGTTGCTGACGCTCGCGCTCACTCCTCAGGTCCGCAAACTGGCGATCAAGCTCAAAATGATCGACAAGCCCGACCCGAGGCGCATCAATACCCGTCCCGTCCCCCGCGGCGGCGGACTAGCGGTAGTGACGGCGTTTCTCTTATCCCAGCTCGCCATCGTATCGTATTGCGGATTGGATTTCTGCAGGCCGATAACCCCGACGATGACCATCGCCTTTGCCGGAGCAGTGATCCTGCTTACCGCAATTGGATTCATCGACGATAAATTTTCAATACCCCCGCTGGCGAAGCTGATTGGACAGTTCATCACGGCCAACATTCTTTATTTTGCCGGTTTTTCAATTGACAGCATCTTTGTTCCGCTGCCGGATTGGCTCAACTGGGGACTTACTTGTTTCTGGATAATAGGTGCGATAAACGCCTTCAACCTGATTGACGGCATGGACGGCTTGGCTTCGGGATTGGCATTGATCGCCTCCATCGGAATGGCGGGAACGCTGTTTTTCTCAAACCAGATTCTCTGCATGATTCCATACTTGATGGTCGCCGGAGCGTGCGCCGGATTTTTACGTTTCAATTTCCATCCCGCCAGCATCTTCCTCGGTGATAGCGGCAGTATGTTCCTCGGGCTTGCGATGGCGGTCTTCCCTCTTGCCACCCGTACCGAAAAAGAGCTTATCGCTTCGCTGGGAGTACCGCTGCTGATTATCGGCATTCCCATTTTCGACACCATCCTCGCCATCTGGAGACGCTCGATAAAGCGGCTGATTCCACGGTCGATGGCAAACGCCCTGACCGCCGACGGCATCATGCAACCTGATCGCAACCACATCCACCACCGCGTTCTCAAGCTGTTTATGAACAACCAGCGCAAAGCCGCATTCGCGCTTTACGCCATGGCGATGCTACTGGTCTTACTCGGCATTGCCGGCATAACGATGTCGGGCAAGGCTCCCGGACTTTACTTCATCGCCTTTGTGGTCATTACGATTGTGGTCGTCAAGAACATGGAGTGTATGGAAATCATCGACACCTGCAAACTTCTTTCGGGAGAGCACATTGCGAAAAATCGTAAACTGTTGGTTCCGGTGCAAATTGCCGTCGACATCATCCTCATGAGTACCGCGGTGGTCGCGGCTTGGTTTATTTCGACCGACCTTCTCATGCCGCTTCGGAATTTCGTCAAACTGATTCTGATCTACACCGCACCGACCTTAATCATCTTTGCGGGAACACGCATCTACCGACGGGTATGGACGAGGGCGCAGCTGATCGACTATATCGTGCTGAGCTCCGCCATCGTCTTCGGCACGCTTTGCTCAATTGGCATCGTCTGGCTAGAGCGCGGCATCAGCAACGGGCTGATCCGATTCTCCATAACGTATACCGGGCTCTCGCTGCTGTGCCTAATTTCCCATCGCCTCTACAAGAAATGCCTTCTGTCCATCGCCAATCTGCTGATTGAACAGACCAGTCCAAAAAATGTCGAGTGCGAGCGGGTTCTGCTGTATGGAGTAGGATTGCGGATGCGCAGTTATCTTGCTGAAATTTTCGAAGCGAACCCGCGCTTTACCTCCGCGAAAAAGTGCATCATCGTCGGTCTCATAGACGACAACTCCCTGCTCAAAGGTCAGTTGATTGCCGGACTTGACATTCTCGGCACCGGCAAAGAACTGCCAAACATCGTGACGGCAAAAAAAATCGACAAGGTGGTAATCACCTGCGATATGCCGAAGGAACGGATCAACGAAACAGCAAGCCTGCTTTCCGGCACAAAGGCGAAACTCGCGCTCTGGGCTTGCGAAGAGCGCATCATATAAAGCAATGCGGCATCGATTCCGAAAAGGGAAACCGATGCCGCTTAATTTCAACCGGGTTTGACGGCGGGAGCTACTTGCTCTCGCGCAGAGTGTCGCGCCCTTTGTAGAACGGAGGCGTATAACCGTGCTGAGACCCCTGAACCCAAACGATGCGCTTCGGGCAGGTCATGTTGTTCCAAAGGATCGCCAGTCCCGAAGGCGGGCAGACGTAATCGCCAAGTCCGGCACGGGGAATCGTGGTGTAGCAGGTTTTCGGAATGCGCTTGGCGAAATTCGCGGCGTCATAATATCCTAGCGCCGGCACCCAGCGGATGTACCAGTTGCCGCGATTGCGGCCGACGGTTTCACCGCCCAGATCGCAGCACCACGTGATATTACTCTCCGCGCGGGTCACACCTTCTCCGCAGGCGGCCGCCCAGATCGTCTGCAGTCCGCCCTGACTTCCGCCGCTGGCGATCAGTTTCTTGCCGTCCCATCCCGGCAGCGTTTTCAAATACTGCAGCGCGCGGATGACGCGGAGCACCATTCCGTTGAAATACGCCTGCTCGGGATCAGAATTCTGCTTTTTGTCAAACGCATAGCTCGCCCCGTTGGACTTGATGTCGTTGCGGAGTTTGTCGTAATACTGCTTGTTGCCGCCGAATGCCGGAAGCTTCATGCCGTGCGCATTGATGTTGAAAACGATCTCGTCTTCCCGTCCGGAGCCGGGCGCGCCCTGAGGGGCGGTATAGCCGTAACCGTGGGTCTGAAGACGGCAGGGGAACTTTTTGCCGTTGTCAACCGCCTTGGGCATGGTCAGATAGCCCGTCACGGGGCGGGGACCTGCGCAATCAACGCTGACCGCATAGATTTTCACCTTGGGGTTTTTCGACTTGAGTTCTTTAAGTTCGGCCTTCAGCGGAACTTTGGCGAGTTTTTCGCGCTGACGCTGCCAAAACGCATCGAAATCGGCCGGTTCCGGCAGACCGGCAATGGCATCGATATCGGCGCCAGCGCCGCCGTCAAAGAAAATTTTCTTCACTGTTTTGCCCTTGGCGTCGACGACATTGGCACAAAGTCTGACGAAACCGGGTTTGTCGATTTTGGTTTTATAGACGAACGGCTCTTTCGTGAAAGGCGTTTTTCCGCTCTCTTTTATGCCGTCATCTCCGGTGCGGTTCCAGGTCAGGAAGTATTGTCCTTCCGGAATTACATCCTTGATTCCCATCGGGGTCAAGGTGAAGACCATGGTTTCCCCTGTTTTGTAGCCGACCGGATTTTTATCAGTCTGTCCCTTGAACCAGGCGTTGGCGAACGGATTGGCGACTGCAGCCATGGCGCTCAACGCCAATGCCAGCGTGCAACATATTCTTTTCATTAAGCTAACTCCCCTTTTTTTGTTATAAACGACAGTTTGGCGAAAACGGGCCGTTACCGCCAAATGCCGCCGGCGGCCGTTTTCGGTCAACAGGCAAAGTATACAAAAAATATTATCCGATAGCAATCGAAGTTGCACTTGGATGTACGGATGTACGGATTGCAAATCCGTTCTCGGCCGACAATTACCATGGACGGAAAAGGCATAATCTGTTACTATATAGGCTCGTTAAATCAAGGAAATTGGCATGAGCTTTTTCGAGGACAGAAAGAAACGCAAGCAACTCAAAAACCTGCTTAAACAGGCTCGCACCTACCGTGCGGCTCACGAGGACATTCTAGAGGCCGATCTGATTTCGCAACTGACTTCGGAAATCAACAATGCTAAAGAGGCGTTACGCGCCGGCGTTGACCGGGTTGAAGCGGCGAACGACGCTCTGGCCGAACTGATGAACCGCATAGACCCGCCCAAGCCGCTGGCGGTCATCCGCGACAACTTCGATGTCCTTGTTGTTGCCATTAGCGTCGCGATGGCGTTCCGCGCATTTTTCTACCAGCCGTTCAAAATTCCCACCGGCTCCATGCAGCCTACACTCTACGGCATCCACACCGAATCGGGCAAGCCGTCCGACAAGACCGCATTCGACATCCAGCCGCTGCGTTTTGCAAAATGGCTGATTACCGGCGATACGTTCCACATCGTCAAATCCAAAGCGTACGGCAGCATTTCCTTCGCCCCCAACAATGCCAAGCCAGGTTACATCAGCATCGTGGTCGGCGGCATCAGACACGATGTGCCGCAGGATGTCATACAGCGCGACCCGCTGACCGGACAGGGACGTCTGCCTAACGGACTCAGACAGGGCGACTCGGTGCGCCCGGGGACGGAACTCTGGACCGGCACCATCCACTCGGGCGACTTTGTTTTCGTCAACCGCTGGATATGGAATTTCCGTCAACCCGTGCGCGGCGAGGTCATGGTCTTCACCACCGCCGACATCCCTGGGCTGCCACAAGGAACGCACTACATCAAACGCATGATGGGAATGCCCGGAGAGTCGCTGCAGGTTCAGCCGCCGATACTGCTGGCAAACGGCAAACCCGCCACCGGCGTCGGCCGCGTCGAGCAGATTGCCAACCGCCAGCCCCCTCGTCCGGGCGCCCCGGCCTACGCCGGATTCAATCCCAGCGGCGAAAACATCCGCCGCCACCAACAGTCGATGGCAGACACCAACGATGTCGTCAAACTCTCCGACACGCAATATTACGCCATGGGCGACAACTCGTTCAACAGCTACGACAGTCGCTATTGGGGGCCGGTTCCCAAGATTAATCTGCTAGGGCCGGCGGATTTCGTATACTGGCCATTTACATCGCCGCGCGCGGGGAAAATAAGGTAGCAAACCATCATGTCGGCATGGGATTCAGAACTTCAGTCCGTAAACGGGAAAATCAACCGCATCAAGGCGTTTGAACTGTTTCTATTCTTGGCGATCGCCGTGACTTTGGCGCTGGCTGCAGCAACCGCATTTGACGTGTGGCTGCGCCCCCGCGGCTGGGGACGATGGCTGATATCGGGAATTTGGGCATCGGTTTTCACCGCCTCGATCGTCCTGCTCTCCAAGATGCTCAATCGGCGCCGCACCACCGCTGCGGTAGCGGCTTTTCTCGAGTCGAAGTTCCCTCAACTCGACAACCATCTCATCAATTGCGTGCTGTTTGAACGGGAAAGCGACAAAACCCCGTGGTTGAAAAGCTACATAAAAAGCGGCGCCCCCGAATACGGCTCGGTAGACCTTGCCGAAATCAAAAACCGCAAACGGCGCAAATACGGCGCGATCGGTATTTTTTGCGCTCTTCTGCTATTGGTTTCTCCGGCCTTCTTCCTCGGCAACAACGCATGGGGAATCGCCATCCAACGGACGATTCTCCCCTTTGCCGACATTGCGCCCCCCATGTTCACCAGAATCGTTTCGGTGACGCCCGGCAACGCAACCGTAATCCAGGGCAGCGGAGCTGATGTGTTTATCCGCGCGTCGGGACGGAGCGGACAGCGAGTCATAATCGAAGTCATCCCCGATGACGACCGCAAAGCGATAATGGATATCGGCAAGTTTGACGAGACCGACAAGGAACAGACGTTTTCATATCACATCACCAAGGTGGCGACCTCCGTCCGCTACCGGTTTTTGGCCGGCGACGCGTATCCCACCGAAGAATACCAGCTTACCGGAGTTCCTCCCTTAAGCGCAGAATCGCTCAAATTGGCGATCAGGCCGCCTGCAAACACCAAGCGTCCAGCATTTAACGCCGACCTGCTGGGGAAACCGGCACGAATCCCCGACAACTCCGAGGCGACGGTTTCTCTGCGCTGCAACCGTACAATCAAAAGCGCAAGCGTAACCTGCGGCGACCGCAAACTGCCGATGAACGTCTCGGGCAGTTCGGCATCGCTAAAAATCACCATCCGCTCCCTCTCTTCGTTTACCATCGAAGCGCAGGACGAACACGACCTGACGATGACGCTGCCGGTCCGTTTCGAAATCGCTCCTGATGCCGCGCCTGAAATAAATATGATTTCACCTTCCGGCAAAAAAGCGGTGCTTCCACCCGGGGCCGCCCCGGTCCTCCACTTCGAGGTCAAAGACGATTACGGGCTTAAAACCGTGCGAATCGAACGGGTCAAGCGCGGTGCGAGCGCCGCTGCGACCGGGGAGGTCATCAAAGAGTGGGCTCTGGGGGACAAGACCTCGATTGACCAGCTGTGGAAAGGAACGCTGGAAGATGTCGCGCTCGATTCCGGGCTGAGAGTCGTGGCATGGGACAACTCCCCCGCCACCAACCGGACCGTCGGTCCGTTGCTGATCTTTGCCATGACCAACCTCTTTTCCGCGGTCGAATCGGTCGCCGACAGCCGGGAAGGAGCGAAAAAATCACTCGGTGAGATCGTAAGCCGTCAGAAGCGCAATCTAACCAAGACCGAACGCCTTCGCGGCAAACTGCCGGAATTCGATATTGAACAGTGGGAAGCGGTCCACAAGACCGAACTTGAGATCCGCACGATGGCGGCAATGCTGATTAAAGATCCGACGCTTGGCAAAGCGCGTCTTGCGCTCAACAAGGCGATTGCCGGGCCATTTGCCGAGGCGGTCTCTTCGCTTGCCAAAATCTGCACCGGCAAAGCAGATATGCGCAGCCGGCACGCGATGCGCGCGGTCACCACCCAGAAACAGATTCTCGACATGCTCGGTGTCGTCGAAAGCAGCATGAACAAGAGCGATCTGACCCAGACCCAAACCGGTCTGATAACCATCATCGACGGAATCCTCAAGGGGCAAACCGCCAACCTCGCCGCCACCATCCGCGCCCGCGACGCCAAGTCTGCGAAAATCGCCGAATCGGTCATCGAGGCGCAGGATAATCTCGCGCAGGATATTGAAGCGATGGTCAGCTACTGCTCAACCCAAGTTAAAAACGACGCCTCCGAATCGGACTTCATGAAGGTCATGAAGCAGATTGCCGATAAGACGGTAGAGATGAAACTGCATGAGAAGATGGTTGATATTGCTGAAAAGCTCGATTCGCCGAATTATCCCGTGTCGATTCCGGATCAGATATCCGTCACGAATTCGATTACCGGTCTGCGCAACATCCTGCTTGAGGTGCGCGAAGAGGAGCTGAAGGAGCAGGCGGAGGAATCGAGAGAGGTTGTCGAGGATGCGGCGGCACGTCTGGAAAAGATTCGCGACGCCCAGAAAAAGCTTACCGAATCGCTCCGAAACACCGGCTCGAACGGGGATAAATCTGCAAAGATAGATGAAGATATGCTTGAGGAAATAGCCGAGTTGCGCGAACAACTGGCAGAGGCGACGCTGAAGGTCGCAACCGACCTTCAGAACATTCCGGATGCCGAAGCATTGAACGATCTGGTGACCGACGTGTACCGCACATACGAAGAGATGAAGGAGTCGGAATTCAGTGCGAATGACGACTTTGAGAACCGCGAGACCGGTCTGCAGAAAGAAGACTGGGTAAATGATCTGCTCAACCACGGCGTGGAAAAAATGAAAGCCGACGAGATGGAAACCTGGCTGCTTGCCGAGAAAGACAGCACCAAACGCAACACCGAGGCCATCGACAAAGAGGAGATGGTGGCCGACGCGGTAGGAAAGGTGCTGATGCCGGAAGAGTTGCAGGATCAGATCGGAGAACTGCTGTCCGAGGAGGAAAAACCGGAGGAGACCGACGACTCTGTCACCAATCAGGGAGTAGCCAACCCCGAGCTCGGCTGGGGCGTCTCCGAAGGCGAATACGTCGACTATTCGGCGGCGGGTAAATCCGGCAACACGCGTCCAGACCACAAAGACCAGGACGGCCGTTCGCAGACCGGACGCCAGGGACAGAGCGACGGCGAATTCGTCGGCGCGACCGCGGCAATCGGCGAGGGTGACGACAAAATCGAAAAACGCCGCACCAAGGATTCGAAAATGTCGGGAAAAGTCGAAGAGGAAGGTCATGCCGACGCCGTAGCAACCGGCGGCGGGAAAGCCGCCGGCTATTCGCAGGAAAAAGGAATGACCGGCGATATCAACACGCAACGGCAGAATTCAAGCAGCATGGCGGCGGACGGCAGCGTAAAGCCATCCCCCCTCACACGCGAATACGAGGCGGTTTACGCCCAGGCCCAGCGCAACGGACTGCCGTCGCGGGGGCTGGGGAAAGTCGCCGCGATGAGCCGCATACGCGATATGCTGCGTTCGCAGAAAGCCTCGCCGAAACAGATCGACGAGCTCACCTCCAAGATCAAACAGGAACTCAAAAAGACTTATTCATCGCTTGAAACCAGTGTCAGCGGCAGCGACATGGGAGCATCGGGTAATGCCGACCCGACCGAGGAGACGCTCAGCGCCTCGCCGGAAGATGTGCCGGCCGAATATCGCGAAATGGTATCCGACTATTTCAAAGCGCTGGACACGCTATAACCTTTTACAAGGAGAAAATACGTGACATCGAACGACGATTATGTGTTGCAATTGCTTGAGGAGCAGGGGCTAGTTTCCGCCGATGAAATCGACCGTGTCAAAGATTCCATCAAACAAGAAGGTGAAACGACGCTTGATGTGCTTATCCAGACCGGAGTGGTCGAGGAGGATGACGTACTGGCGGTTATCGCCGCCCAGTTCGGCATGGAATTCGTGCATATCGAGGCAGATGCCATCGACACCGATTTGACTTCGGTCATTCCCGCCGAGACCGCCCGCAAATATGGCGTGGTGCCGTTGCTCAAGTCGGATTACATGCTTACAGTTGCGCTGAGCGACCCCGTCAATTACGACAATGTGATGGACGCCCTGCGCTACACGCTGCCGGACTACGACATCCAGGCGGTCGCCGCGCCGAAGAGCGAGATCAAGACCGCCCTGCACGTTCTCTATCCTCAGACCTTCGAAGAGCAGTTCGGCATGGATTCGGACATCGACAAGAGCGTCTCGCAGAAGCAGAAGGAGGATGACGGTTCCGACGACGACAGCGACGCTCCCGTCATCCGGCTGGTGAGCATGATCATCACCCAGGCCGTCGAGATGCACTGTTCCGATATCCACATCGAGCCGATGGAGCGCAACGTCCGGGTCCGCTACAGAATCGACGGCGTTCTTCGCCAGATGGACAATCCTCCGAAACGGCTTCAGGCGGCGATAATCTCCCGAATCAAAATCATGTCTGGGATGAAAATCGCCGAGAAACGCATTCCTCAGGACGGACGCATCAAGGTAACCGTCAAAGGCAATGATCTCGACCTCCGCGTCTCCTCGGTTCCGACCAATCACGGCGAATCGATCGTAATGCGTATTCTCGACAAATCGAATCTGCGGCTCGGATTGCCCCAGCTGGGCTTTCTCTCCGACGACCAGACGAAATTCGAAAAGCTCATCGCCCTTCCCGACGGCGTATTGCTGGTGACCGGTCCTACTGGCTCGGGTAAGACTACTACGCTTTACGGATGTCTCAATCAGATCAACCTCCCTGACCGCAAAATCATCACCGTAGAAGACCCTGTCGAATACCAGATGGCCGGCATCAACCAGGTGCAGGTCAACCGCGATGTCGGAATGGACTTCTCAGCGGCGTTGCGTTCTATTTTGCGTCAGGCGCCGAACATCGTGATGATCGGTGAAATTCGTGACGGTGAAACGGCGGACATCGCGATGGAAGCGGCGCTCACCGGTCACTTGGTATTTTCAACCCTTCACACCAACGACGCCCCGTCCGCGGTCACCCGTCTTCTCGATATCGGGGTCAAACCCTATTTGGTGGCCTCCGCGTTGCGCGCGGCGATGGCGCAGCGTCTGGTTCGACAGATCTGCCCGAACTGCCGTGAAGAGTACGTGCCGACCAGCCGCGAACTTAAAATGCTCGGAGCGCTGGGGCAGAACAAAATGCAATCGATTTCAAAGATGTACAAAGGCAAAGGGTGCCCCACCTGTCACAACGCCGGGTACAAGGGACGTAAAGGCATTTTTGAAATATTCACTGTAGACGACAACATCCAGCGGTTGATTTTCGACCATTCGCCTGCAACAGTGTTGCGCGCCCGCGCCCGCGAGATGGGCATGCGCACGTTGCGCGAAGACGGAATGCTTAAGGTTGCCTCGGGCATGACCACGCTCGAGGAGGTTTTGCGGGCCACAATGGGAGATGCGGATTAATGAGCAACATTATCACTATCGAAGAACTTGAACAGGCGACCACCGAACTAGGAGCATCCGACCTTCACGTCCGGGCGGGACTGCCTCCCATGCTCCGCATTCACGGCGAACTTACGGCGCTGGACTGCCCCGCGCTCTCCGAGGCGGAGACGAAGGAACTCGTATACTCCTGCACCCCGCCTGAAAAAATCAACGAACTTGAGCACAACGGTGGCGCCGACTTCGCATTGGCGCTGGGTGCCGATCGTTTCCGTACCAGCGTATTCAAGGAAAGAGGACGCTACGGTATCGTGATGCGTCTTATTCCTTCGACCCTGCTCTCGCTTGAGCAGCTGGGGCTTCCCTCCGAAGTCCGCGAGCTCCTGTTCAAACCCCGCGGTTTGATTCTCGTCACCGGCCCGACCGGCTCCGGAAAATCGACCACACTGGCATCAATGCTGCACATCATCAACCAGCAGCGCTCGGTACACATCATCACCATCGAGGACCCGATTGAATACTATCACGAATCGGAAAAGAGCATCGTTACCCAACGCGAAATCGGAGGCGACGTGCCCTCGTTCGCAGAAGCGATTCGCCGCGCACTCCGTCAAGACCCGGACGTGATTCTCGTCGGCGAAATGCGCGACCTTGAGACGATGCAGGCGGCGATTTCCGCGGCTGAAACCGGTCACTTGGTCTTCGCCACCCTGCATACCACTGGCGCGGCTCCCACCATCGACCGTATTGTCGACGCGTTCCCGATGGATCAGCAGGAACAGGTGCGCACGCAGCTTTCGGTGGGCATCCAGGCGGTAATTTCGCAGCTGCTGCTCAAACGCGTCGACAAACCTGGGCGCGTAGCGGCCTTCGAAATCATGATTTCGACGCCGTCGGTCCGTTCGCACATCCGCGACAACAAAACCTTCCAAATCAATTCGGACATCCAGACCGGTGCAAAATACGGCATGGTATCGCTTGACAACTGCCTCATGCAGCTTTACATGGACGGAAAGATCGGGTGGGACGATCTGGTCACCAAAGCGCAGGATCCGGATACGCTTGTGGAAAAAGTCCGCGAAATGCAAGGAGCAAACTAAGTCATGGCCGAAGAGACATCCAATACCGAAAATTTTGCAGTACCGGCAACTCCGGTATTCGATCCGCTGATGGATTTGGTCATCAGCAATGGAGTCATCGACGAAGAGCAGGCTGAAGCGATTCGCGAAGAGTGCCGCAGCAGCGGCAAACAGACCCGCCAGATTCTCATAGACGACGGATACGTCCAGGAGGACGACCTGCTGGAAATGATGGCGTCCTATCAGGGATGCGAAACGATAGATCTGTCCGGAGTGACGATGGACACCGAGGTGTTGCATGCGGTACCCGCGAATGTGGCGAGAATGTACAATCTCATTCCCATATCGGTTACCACCGGCACGATTACGCTGGCCGTCTCCAATCTGGTTCCGCCGGAAATGATGGATGAGCTGATGTTCGTGCTGACCAAAGACGTCCAGTTCGTAATGGCGCGCGAGAAAGAGATCCGCGACCGGGTCGTTGAGTATTACGGCGACGAAGACGCTTCGGTCAACGAGATGCTTTCCGCGCTTGAAAGCGACATGATCAATGACATCGGGGACGGCGAACAGGATGACAAGAGCATCGAAGCGGCGGCCGCCTCCGCGCCGGTTGTCAGATTTGTAAATCTGGTGCTTTACCAAGCTGTCACCGACCGCGCATCGGACATCCACTTCGAGCCCTTCGAGCACGATTTCAAAATCCGCTATCGCGTTGACGGAGCGCTTTACGAAATGACGCCGCCTCCGGCGAATCTCGCCCCCGCAATCATCTCGCGCGTCAAGGTCATGTCGAATCTGAACATCGCCGAAAGGCGCATTCCCCAGGACGGACGCATTGCGCTTACCGTAGCGGGGCATGCGGTAGACTTGCGCGTCTCGTGTCTGCCCACAGTGCACGGCGAAAGCGTGGTGCTTCGTGTTCTCGACCGCAGTGTCGTGTCGCTCGATCTTGAAAACGTGGGTTTGCCCGAAGACGTCTACGAAGACATCACCATCGATATTGAAAAACCCAACGGAATCATCATCGTTACCGGCCCTACCGGTTCCGGTAAAACCACCACGCTTTACTCCTGTCTGCGCCGCATCAACACGATCGACCAGAAGCTGCTTACGGCGGAAGAACCGGTCGAATACGATATGGACGGAGTTATACAGGTGCAGATCAACCCGTCGGTCGGCAACACCTTTGCCAAGGTTTTGCGCGCCTTCCTGCGTCAAGATCCGGATGTGATGATGATCGGAGAAATCCGCGACCTTGAAACGGCGGAAATCGCGGTTCAAGCGTCGCTCACCGGCCACTTGGTGTTTTCCACGCTGCACACCAACGACGCGGCCGGCGCGGTGACTCGTCTGGTTGACATGAATGTTGCCCCCTATCTTATCGCCTCCACTTTGGAAGCGGTTCTCGGACAGCGCCTGGTGCGCTCGATCTGTCTGGGCTGCAAAACGGGCTACGATCCCGACGAAGAGATCCTCTCGCGTCTCGATTTGAAGCAGGAAGACGTCGGAGACCGGCAGTTCTTCTACGGACGCGGATGCCAAAAGTGCAACGGCACCGGCTACAAAGGCCGCAAAGGCGTATTTGAATACCTGCGTGTCACCGAACCCATCCGCGAATTGATTACCGAACGGCGCCCGACGCTGTTTATCCGGGAAAAGGCGCGCGAACTCGGAATGCGCACCATGCGCGAGGACGGCATTCGAAATGTGCTTGACGGATACACGACGGTGGACGAAGTTTTGCGCTACACCTAATTCAGGACGGAAGACATGGCATACGAAGGTTTAGCCAGAAAATGGCGCCCGCAATCATTTGAAGATGTTGTCGGGCAGGAGCATGTAACGCGGACGTTGCGCAATGCCATCGAGACCGGACGCATTGCGCACGCGTATCTTTTTGTCGGACCGCGCGGAATCGGCAAAACGACGCTGGCGCGCATATTTGCCAAGTCGCTGGACTGTGAAAAGGGTCCGACCATGTCGCCTTGCCTGGAGTGTACGCTGTGCAGGGAAATCGCGGCGGGAAGCTCTCTGGACGTTCTTGAGATCGACGGGGCGTCGAACAATGGCGTAGACCAGGTGCGCGACCTGCGCGAGCATGTTCAATTCCGGCCTCTGCATGCGAAATACAAGATCGTCATCATCGACGAAGTGCACATGCTGTCGAGCGGAGCGTTCAACGCCCTGCTCAAGACGCTTGAAGAGCCCCCTGAATACGTAATTTTCATCTTTGCGACCACCGAGGGCGACAAAGTGCTGCCGACCATCATTTCGCGCTGCCAGCGTTTCGATCTTCGCCGCATACAGACTTCGGAGATAATCGGACGCCTGCGCTACATCTGCGATCAGGAAAAGGTGTCGATCTCAGATGACGCGCTTCTGGCGATTGCGCGAAATGCCGACGGCGGAATGCGCGATGCGCTTTCTTCGCTCGATCAGTTGATCGCCTTTTGCGGTGACAAGCTCACGGAAGAGGACGTACTTCAGATTTTCGGCATTGTTTCGCGCAAAGCGCTGGAGACACTGACCGAAGCGGTATTGAAGGGCGACGTCAAAACGACGCTGAACTGTGTCGACGGATTTGAGCGGGCGGGCAAAAATATGCGCCGGCTGGCGGCGGAGCTGCTCGACTACTTCCGCAATCTGCTGGTGTACCGTCATGTCGGGGCCGACACCGCGATAATCGATTTTACGCCGGAGCAAATGGAATTTGCGGGAAAGATACTCGACGGGGTGGACACCCAGCGCCTCCAGCAGATTCTGGAAGAACTTTCCGATGCCGAAAACGACATGCGCCATACGCTATCGGTCCGGACGAGATTGGAAGTGGCGCTGCTGCGCAGTTCGCGTCTGGCGACCACGGTAACGATCGACGCATTGATGAAGAAGATCAAAGAGCTTGCCGAATGCGGTTTGCCGCACCAGACGGCCGAGCCGCAAAACGCCGATACGCAACGCGGCGCGCAGCTTCCGCCGATTGTCGATTCAGCGCTGAAAATTGCGTTGAAGACATTTAACGGCAAAGTGGTCGGATCAGAGCAATAAATCCGTGAAATGCCGCAATCACGTAGATCGTGGCGGTTGTTGCAGGTGCGATGAATTGGCAGCTCAAAAACCGGATTTCGGAAACCAAAACCAAGGAATGGTTAAATTGACATTTATGCTCGTAAAGGGTAAAATGTTATCTAATTCTTTTATGAAAACAAAAACACGGCAAATTAATGTCGTGCAAATACCGTGAAGGAGTAACACATGGCAAAGAAGATCATGGTTGACGGCAATACCGCCGCGGCCGAAATCGCGTTCGCGTGTTCAGAAGTGGCCGCGATTTATCCTATTACGCCGTCTTCGCCGATGGCAGAAACCTGCGATGAGCTCGCATCCCGTCGCAAAACCAACATTTGGGGAACCATTCCGTCAATCGTCGAAATGGAATCCGAAGGTGGAGCTGCCGGTGCAGTGCACGGCGCGTTGACCACCGGATCGCTCACCACGACCTTCACGGCATCTCAGGGTCTCTTGTTGATGATTCCCAACATGTACAAAATCGCCGGTGAATTGGTCCCGTCCGTATTCCACGTCTCCGCCCGCTCGCTCGCCTGCCAGGGCCTCTGCATTTTTGGCGATCACGGCGACGTCATGGCCTGCCGCCAGACCGGTTTTGCAATGCTCTGCTCCAACAGCGTTCAGGAGTCGCACGACATGGCGATGATCGCCCATGCCTCCACGCTCGAGAGCAAGGTTCCCTTCCTTCACTTCTTCGATGGTTTCCGCACTTCCCACGAAGTTCAGAAGATCGAGCAGATCTCTGACGAAACCATCCGCGAAATGATCGACGACAAGTTCGTCGAAGATTTCCGCAAACGCGCTCTCGATCCCGAGCATCCGACGATGCGCGGTACCGCGCAGAACCCTGACATCAACTTCCAGGGCCGCGAAAGCTGCGAAAAATACTATGTCGCCACCCCCGCCATCGTCCAGAAGTACATGGACAAGCTCGCCAAGCTCACGGGCCGTGCGTACAAACTTTATGACTATGTCGGTGCACCCGATGCCGAATATGTCGTTATCGCAATGGGCTCAGGTTGCGACACGCTGCACGAAACAGTCGACGCCCTCGTCAAGGAGGGCAAGAAGGTCGGCTTGGTCAAGGTGCATCTGTACCGCCCCTTCTCCATGAAGGATTTCGTCGGTGCCATTCCTTCGACCGTCAAGTGCATCACCGTACTCGACCGCACCAAGGAACCCGGCGCCATCGGCGATCCGCTTTACCTCGACGTCTGCGCCGCAATCGGTCAGGCGAAACAGGAAGGCATCATCTCCTACGCTTATCCGAAAGTTCTTGCCGGACGCTACGGTATCGGTTCGAAAGACTTCACCCCGCAGATGTGCTTCAACATCTTCGCCAACATGGCTGCCGAAAAACCAGTCGACCACTATGTCGTCGGTATTGTCGATGATATCACCGGCCGCTACATCCTCGGCAACAGCGACTTCGTCGTTCCTGCCGGCGACCGCAAAGAATGCATGTTCTGGGGCTTGGGCGCTGACGGTACCGTCGGTGCGAACAAGAACTCGATCAAGATCATCGGTTCGTACACCGAGAACTACGCTCAGGGTTACTTTGAGTATGACTCGAAGAAGTCCGGCGGCGTGACCATCTCGCACCTCCGTTTCGGTAGCGACATGATCCGCAGCCCCTACTTCGTCAACCAGGCCGACTTCACCGCTTGCCACTGCTTCCCCTACCTCGAGAAGTACGACATGCTCAAAGCGGCGAAAAAAGGTTCGACCTTCCTGCTCTCCGCTCCCTACTCGGCTGCTGAAATCTGGGATCACATGCCCGATGAAGTCGAACAGGCGATTATCGACAAAGAACTTAAATTCTACGTCATCAACGCCGCGAAGATCGCGCTTGAAAACGGAATGGGCACCCGCACCAACACCGTTTTGCAGACCGCGTTCTTCAAGCTCTCCGGCATCAAGCTCGCCAAGGCTGACGGCACCGAGCTTGACCCCATCCAGGTTCTCAAGGACTATGCGGAAAAGGCATACTCCAAGAAGGGTCAGGATGTCGTCGAGATGAACTGGAAGTGCATCGAAGCGGCAAGCGCCGCCATCGAGAAGGTCGATTATCCTTCCGCACCTGCCGGCAAACTCAAGATGCCTGCGACGGTTGCCGCCGAAGCGCCCGACTTCATCAAGAATGTCACCGCGAAGATGATCGCGCAGAAGGGCAACGAGCTGCCCGTTTCCGCAATTCCCGACGATGGCACCTGGCCCACCGCCACGACGCAGTGGGAGAAGCGCAACGTCGCGGCGTTCATTCCCGCGTGGAATCCCGCCAAGTGCATCCAGTGCGGCCAGTGCTCCATCATCTGCCCGCATGCCGCGATCCGTCTGAAGGTGTACAACGCCAGCGACCTTGAGGCCGCTCCCGCCACCTTCAAGAGCACCGACACCAAGACCCCCAAGATGAAGGGGCTCGGCGAGAAGATGACGGTTCAGGTTGCACCGGAAGACTGCATGGGCTGCAAGCTCTGCGTGGTCAAGTGCCCGATGTCCCAGCCCAAGAAGGACGCCGACGGCAAGCTCGTCCCGAACGCCGATCCCGCGCTCAAGATGGTAGATCAGATTCCGCTCCGCCAGGACGAGGCCGCCAACTGGAAGTTCTTCCTCGATCTTCCTGAAGTCGATCCCGCCAAGCTCGACACCAAACAGGTGCTCGATTCCCAGCTGAAGCGCCCTCTCTTCGAGTTCTCCGGCGCATGCTCGGGCTGCGGCGAAACGCCATACGTCAAGTTGCTCACCCAGATCTGCGGCGACCGCCTGTTGATTGCAAATGCGACCGGCTGCTCCTCAATCTACGGCGGCAACCTTCCCACCACCCCCTATTGCCAGCGCAAAGACGGCAAGGGTCCGGCCTGGTCGAACTCCCTCTTCGAGGATAACGCCCAGTTCGGTATGGGTATGCGCGTTTCCGCAGACAAGCTCAGCGAATACGCGTTCGAGTTGGTTGACAAGCTGCTCGCCGCTGAGAAGGCTCCTGCCGAAATGAAAGCGGTTTGCGAGAAGATCAAGTCCATCGACCAGTTCGATGAAAAGGGACAGGGCGTCGAAGCTATGCGTGCTGCGGTTGCCGAGCTCAAGGCGCTGATCGCTCCTTGCTCCGACAAGTGCGACATCTGCAAGGCGCTCTACGGCGTGGCCGACAATCTGGTCCGCAAATCCGTCTGGATTCTCGGCGGTGACGGCTGGGCTTATGATATCGGTTACGGCGGTCTCGACCACGTTCTGGCCTCCGGCAAGAATGTCAAGATTCTCGGCATGGACACCGGAGTCTACTCCAACACCGGCGGACAGGCCTCCAAGTCGACCCCGATTGGTGCAATCGCCAAGTTCGCGGCCTCCGGCAAGGTTCAGGCCAAAAAGAACCTCGGTCTGATGCAGATGCAGTACAAGAACGTCTACATCGCGCAGGTCTCGATGGGCACCAATCCGGCCGCCACCGTCAAGGCTTTCAATGAAGCCGAAAACTACAACGGTCCGGCGTTGATCATCGCCTACGCTCACTGCATTGAGCAGGGTCTCAATACGGCTAACGGTCCTGAGCGCCAGAAGATTGCGGTCGAATCGGCCCACTTCCCGCTGTACCGCTACAACCCGACCGCCGAAACCAAGAAGCTCACGCTTGATTCCAAGGCTGCAACCATCTCCTTCGCGGAGACCGCCTGCGCCGAAAACCGCTTCAAGCAGCTTGTGAAGATCGTCGGCGAGGAAAAAGCCAAGGAAATGCTCGGTCGTGCCGAAGAAGGCTTCAAAGAAAACTACGAGCTTCTTACCAAGCTTGCAGACATTTCGTAATGGAGTCTGACGCACCGTTCCAGACGGGACGGTGAAACAAGGGATGCGGGCAACCGCATCCCTTTTCTTTTTTATTATTTCAACCCTGCTTGCAGTTGTGATATAATGAAGGTTCTTGTTATTGGAGAAATCGGTCATGGCGATATGCAGACATGTCAGCGAACTTGACGCTTATGTTCCCGGCGAGCAGCCGCAGAACCCAGGAATCATTAAACTTAATACCAACGAGAACCCCTATCCGCCTTCACCGAAGGTTGATGCGGCGGTTAAAAAATTTGATTGCGCCGCACTGCGTCTTTATTCAGATCCGGTATTTATGGATTGTCGCCGCCGCATTGCCGAGATGTGGAATTGCAAAGTCGAGCAGATTTTCGTTGGAAACGGCTCCGATGAAATACTGGCGCTTTTCACCCGTGCGTTCATTGAATCTCCGGACGGTTCGTTAGGCTACTTCGATCCGTCATACAGCCTTTACGGAGTTCTTGCCGACATCCGCAACTGCAAACGCGCACCGGTGCCGCTTGACGAAAACTTCAAATGGAGCATGCCCGACGGCTACCGCGCCTCGGCATTCATCATCACCAACCCCAATGCGCCGACCTCGCTCGCCTTCGACAAAGCGGACATCGCCGCATTTGCCTCCTCCTTCGACGGTGCGGTGCTTATCGACGAGGCATACGCCGATTTTGCGGAATACAATTGCATGGACTTAGCCGCAGCACCGAGCAACACCAACACCATAGTCATGCGGACACTTTCAAAATCTTACTCGCTGGCCGGGCTCCGATTCGGCTACTGCGTAGGCCCTGAGCCGATGATCGAAGCGTTGTACAAGATCAAGGACTCCTACAACATGGATCGGCTTGCGCAACTGCTGGGACTTGCCGCGCTTGAGGACACCGAGTACATGATGAACAATGTTCGCAGGATTAGAGCCACGCGCGCGGCGACCGCGGCGGCGTTGAAGGAGAGGTCCTGGCAGATTCTCGAGTCCAGCACCAACTTTCTCTTCGCAAAACCGCCGCGTGACGCAGCTAAACTCTTCGAAGATTTGCGTAAAGCCGGCATCTTCGTGCGCTACTTCCCGACGCCGCGCACCAAGGAATATCTCCGAATCACCATCGGCACCGATGAGGAGATGACCAAATTCATTGAAACCCTGGATGCTATTTCCAATGACGGAGCGTGCAAATGAAAAAGATTCGCAAAGTGGCTGTTTTGATGGGAGGCACCTCCAGCGAACGCGAAGTTTCGCTGCGCTCGGGAGCAGCGGTCATGGAGGCACTCAAGGCTCTTCCCGACATCACCGTCGAGGGAGTCGTTCTCGACGAGGACAATCTCAATGCGCTGCCCAAAGGCATTGACGCCGTCTTTATCGCATTGCACGGCGGATACGGTGAGAACGGCGGCGTGCAAGACGACCTCGACAAACTCCGGATTCCGTATACCGGCCCCGGCGCAGCAGCCAGTCGCATCGCGATGGACAAGGTAGAGACGAAAAAACGTCTGGAAGAGGCGGGAATCCGTACCGCACCGTGGGAACTGCTTTCACGCAAGGACAAGACAACCTCCCTACCCCTTCCCGTCGTTGTCAAACCCCCGTCCGACGGCTCTAGCGTCGGCATCTCGAAGGTATCCGGCGACGACGAATGGGAGGCCGCCTTGAACAAAGCGCGCGATACCGATTGCGATGGCAATGTGCTGGTAGAAGCATACATCCCCGGTCGTGAAATGACGGTCAGTGTACTTGACGATGGTGCGTTGCCCGCCATCGAAATAAAAGCCAGGAATGGCTGGTACGGCTACGCCGAGAAATACACCGCGGGCATGACCGATTACATCTTCCCCGATGCCGAGACTGAAAACGGACTGCTCGAGACATTGCGCAAAACGGCCGAACAAGCATTTAAAGTACTGGGGCTGCGAAATGTCGGACGCGTGGATTTCAGAGTCTCGCCGGATGGAGTTGCTTATGTTCTTGAGGTGAACACCATCCCCGGCTGCACCGCCACCAGTCTTCTTCCCAAAGCGGCGGCGAAAGCGGGAATGAGCTTCCCGGAGCTCTGCGCGAAATTGCTATTGAATGCGAAGTGGGGAGAGTGAAATGCATTTGTTCAAAAACAGGCTAAGGCGCACCACAGGCGCTAAAAAGACCACATCATCGCCGGGCAGAAGTTTCTTCTCCTCTCACCGCGGTTTGATTGTCAGAAGCGTACTGATTTTCATTGGAATCGGGTTGATGTGTTCGCTTTTTATGCTTTTCGACAAGCACTATTGGAAAAACCCCAGAGTCTTCAACCTTGGCAACATCCGCAAGAACGTAACTATTGAAACGGGTAAAACCATTCGTCCCGATATGATCTATCCATGGGTGGGTCTGAAAAACGGCATTGCCTCGTTCGATATCAACATTGCCGAGACGTATCACAAATTCGCAGGAACCCCGAATGCTAAGGAGGTTGAAATCGTCCGCACGCTGCCGGACAAGCTTTACATCCGAATCAAGGAGCGCGATCCTCTGGCGCGGCTTTCGTCTGGTCCGCGCGGACTGGTGGTTGATGATGAGGGGGTCGCTTTCGTGCAACATTCTTCGAATGCCGTACTGCCGCTGATCAGGCTCTCTGAAGAATTCGATCAGATTCAGCCCAACGATCGGCTCTCGGGCATGGAACTTAATGCGATAAACGTTTTGCAGCAAGCGTCGAAGTCTGGATTCAAACTGCGCATCGCGGAGATTGACGCTCGAAACAATGATTATCTTCTGCTGATTTTTTCCGATTACCGCAAAGCCAAATTCGCCTGGCAAGGAATGAAAAACAACAAGCTGCCTCCGGAAGAGTCCAATGAACGGTTGAAAAGTCAGCTGATGAAGCTGGGCCAGGCGATGGAATCTGAAATCGGGCGTCCTAGGCAAATGTGGGACGCGACCGTTCCGGGAAGAGTCACTGCAAAATCAATAACCAATTAACCAAGGTCGAACAAAATGGCAAAGAACATAATCGCCGGACTTGAAATCGGCACCTCGCGCACCGTAATCTGCGTCGGCGAAACGAAGGATGACGGAAGCGTCGAGCTGTTGGGCGTCGGCACACACCGCACCGCCGGTATTCGCAAGGGCATGGTAATTGATCTTCAAGCGGCCAAGGCATGCGTGAAAAAAGCGCTGGCTACCGCGGCAGAAGAATCCGACATAAACATTTGGGACGTGTTTCTCGGTGTATCCTGCGGCGGCATCCACAGTGAAACCCACGAAGGTTTTCTCTCGCTGAACAATACGCTGATCCGCAAGGACGATATTGAACTGGTCGAGGAAATAGCCCGGAAGAATCCGGCTCCAGAAGGCTATACGGAATTGCACACGCTGAACCGGGACTTCTCTGTCGACACCCAATCCGGGATTGTCGACCCCCTTGAAATGCAGGGGGAAAATCTGCGGCTGGAGGTTCTTTCTATTTACGCTCCCAGCGCCCCTTTGCAAAATATGGCCAATATTGCCAGCAGTCTGCAATTGAATGTCCTGGATACCGCTTTCAGCGCGCTGTGCGCCTCTGGAGCGGTGCTCACCCATGAGCAGCGCATGAACGGAGTGCTGCTGGTCGATCTTGGCGGAGGCGTCAGCAAATACACCGTCTACCGCAACAACATGATTCAGACGGCAGGATCAATCGCCGTCGGCGGCGACCACATCACCAATGACATCGCAATCGCATTCCAGACCAGCAACGCGGAAGCCGAAGAAATCAAGCGCAACGCCGGAAGCGCAATGGTCGATGCCGACAGCGACGGCGGTCGCATCTCCGTGCCGGTATCACTTGGATTCGATCCTAAAACGATCAACCGCCGTTCGTTGCACACGGTTATCAATGCCAGGGTGAGCGAACTCTTTGAAATCATCCGCTCGGAATTGCGCCAGCGCAATATCAATTTGAGAGATTTGACCGGAGGCATCGTCCTGACCGGCGGTGGAGCGTATCTGCGAAAAATATGCATGCTTGCCGAGACCGTGCTCGAACTTCCCTGCCGGATCGGAGAACCGCTGCACATCAAAGGCGTTGAAAAACTGGAGGATCCTGCATCGTTTGCAACCGCCATCGGCCTCCTGCTTTACGGAAGCCGCGCATTGCAGAAAAGTGAAAACCAAGGCTTCTTCAAAATCTTACGGGGGATTTTCTCAAGATGAACGCACGAAACATCTCAGATCTGGTACTAATCGGCGTCGGTGGCGGCGGATGCCATCTGGTTGAAGAAATTGTCCGTTCGAGCGATATTCCCGTTCGTGCGCTGAGGGTTGACACCGATTCGAGCAGCGCTCAGGAATCCGACCGCGCACCCTTTCTGTTGCTCGGCGGTCCACGCCTTTCCGGACATGGCGCGGGCGGGGACGTGACCAAAGGGCGAATGGCGGCGCAGGACGATGCTGCCCTGCTCTCCTCTCGTCTTGACGGAGTTAGAACGGCATTTGTCGTCACCTGTCTCGGTGGCGGAACGGGCTCCGGGGCGACGGGCGAAATCGTACAGCACCTTCACGGACTCGGTTTGACGGTGATATGCCTTGCCACCTTGCCGTTTTCCTTCGAAGGTAAATGCCGAAAAGATACGGCGCAGTACTCGCTTCCTCAACTGGAGGAGGAGGTCAATTCGCTTCTGGTGATGCCGATGGATGATCTTTTCACCGGTGCTGATGCTAGCCGGATTCCGGAGGCGATAAACGCAGCGGGTAAAAAACTGAGCGAATGCGTGCTGTTGCTGTGGAACATTCTCTGCAAACCGGGATTTATAACCCTAAACAGTCAGATTCTCCACACTCTTGCCAACACCGGCGGCCGCGGCCACGCATCCTGGGCAATCTCGAGCGCTGATGGAAACCGGCCACAGGATATCCTTTCTCAACTCGAAAGCGATGCATTGCTTTGCAAAGGCCAGGCGCTAGCCGCAGCCAACACCATGCTCGTTGGAATTGCCGGCGGGAACGACATGCGTCTTGCTGAAATCGGCGAACTGATGAGCGCCGTCAACGCCAAGACAAAAAGCGGATGCCGCGTAGAAATGGGAACCGTCATCGATTCTTCGCTGAACGGCACGCTGGGCATGACCGTCTTTGCGTTCAACGGATGGGACGTTGTCGACAATCAAACATCGGAAGCCCCCGAAGGAATTGAGACGATGATCCCCCCCATCCCCTCGGATATACCGGTGACCCCGTCCCCTAAAGGACGCGGCAAAAAGGCGCGTAGCGGAACCAAGGGGTTTGCATTGTCGCGTCTCGGTCAGTTTGACAACACCCAGCAAAATATCTACAACGGAGTCAATCTGGACTTCCCGACATACTATCGCCGGAATATTGTTTTGGAGAAATGAAAATGGAGACGAAACCGGAAATGATGGCGAAGCAGCTCGTTGATGTCTGCAAGAAGAAAAACTATACCGTAGCGACCGCTGAATCATGCACCGCCGGTGCAGTAGCGGCGAGAATCGCCTCCATTCCCGGTGCGTCGGCGGTATTGCTTGGCGGCATCGTATCTTATGCTGAATCCGCCAAAGAAAATCTGCTCGGTGTTCCAGCCGAAATTCTCGCATCTCCCGGAGCGGTCTCAGCCGAGTGCGCGGAAGCGATGGCTCGAGGCGCGCGCAAAGCTCTTGGATGTACTTTTTCCGTGGCCACGACAGGTTTCGCTGGTCCCGGAGGCGGTACCGATGACAATCCCGTCGGAACGGTCTACATCGCGGTATCCACGCCGACCGGGGAAAAATCGCGAAAGCTCAAATTCGACGGCGATCGGCAGACCGTAACTTCACTGGCGGTGGAGTTGGCGGTAGTCATGCTGCTTGCTGCAGTCGTTCATTCCTGAAGCAGCTGATACTTCAATGCAAAAAAGCGGGTGCGTCAGACGCACCCGCTTTTTCATGCCGAACGGAGCATTAAACTTTCGCCCAATCGGTGCATAGCTCGCGTCCGCGACCGCCAAGCGAGTTTACCGGCACCACTTTGACGCGGTATTCGGTACCGGCGGCGAGATTGGGTGCGCGACCTTTCGAAAACGTCGAGCTGATTTCCTTCTCTTTGGTGTCGTATTTCTTCGCACGCAAAATATATCCCGGATAGAGCTTAAGATTCTTGTGCGGAGTCGCCGTTCCATTCGCGTCACGCTTTTCAATAAACACCTCGTAGTTGAAAACACGGGCTTTTTCTACAGCCAGCGCCGTCGGGAAGGTAAAGGAGAGAGAAGTCAACTTGCCCTTATCGTCCTTTTTCTCGGTGCAGGTGATTTTCGCATCCTTCTCAAACTGAGGAATGGGGCACGCCTTGGCGCGCTCTTCAAACGATGCCGGTTTCAAGGGGAAGGGAACCTCCCATGCCTCGTCCAGATCTTCTTCTAAGATGCAGTCGCGACGGACGAAAATCATACGATCCTTGTATACTGAAACCACCATCCCCTGGCGCCGTGAAAGTGCTGCGCGGATTTTCCCTTCATTGTAGTTGACCGGTCCGTACGGAAGGCAGGCGTAGCTCAGCGAAGAGGTTCCGACGGAAACGAATCCGTCAATCCACAGATCCTGTTCCGATGTCAGCGACCAATGCGAATGTCCGGAGAAGGCTACCGCATTGGGATAATTCTTAAGCAGCTTGGTTGATGTTCCGTTGTCGCGACCCCAGGCGATCTTACCGTATACGGTCCCGCCGAGGTGTGGGTGCTGAACATAGAAGAAAGGCTTGTCCTTGGGCAGCGAAGCGCCATTTTCATCAAACCATTGGTTTAGTTTTTTCCAATCAGGCCCGCCTTTCGTCCAGTGCGCGCCGACGAAGGTGTATCCTTTGACCTTTTTCGAGAAGACCGGCGAGAATTTCTCTCTGAAGCACTTCTCCCAAATATTGGCCATGCCAACTTTATTCGCGCATAACGCGACTGCCTCCTTGCGGGTAAGCTTATGTTCGGCAAGCGCTTTATTCATAAATTTGTCGTTGTAATTTATGCCGTGTTCATCATGATTGCCATTGACGAAGAAAGGCACGACCGGCTCTCCGTCGGGACGCTTGCCGTTGGGGAACACCTCGTCCCAGGTTTTTGCGAAGTTTTCAAACTGGGGCAGAATACCATGATCGGTGATATCTCCTGCCACCAGCACGGCGTCAACCTTCTGATCGCGGAAATACATAAAGGTTTTACGCAGATATTCGGTTGAGCTTTCGGCTGTGATGTGGGTATCGCTGATCGCGCCGAATTTAAGTTCGGGTTTGCCCAAACCTTTAAACAGCTCGGCGGCACTTCCAACGCGCACCATGCCCAAAGCGCCGGCTCCGAGCATAAATTTTCTTCTTGACGTGTTCATTTTTCCTCCTTTATTAATCCCGCCGGCCAATTTCCAGTGCACCAAGTGCAGTCTGATTAGTGCCGACAAGTACTTTCTCGTCTGATGTTGGAATTATAGCATAGAACAATTTAGCGAGTAAAGCGGGCATCAGCCGAAATCTCCGCTAAAGCGACACACGCGCGCTATCGTAAAAACGCCAATTTTCACACTGGAAACTCGCGTGCGCTGATTTTTAACAATTCTTGCTTGCTTAACCGCCGAAAAAAAGGCATAATGTATTCGCTTTGGGCGGTTATCTCAGTTGGTTAGAGAGCATGGTTTACACCCATGATGTCGGGGGTTCGAGTCCCTCACCGCCCACCAATTCGCCTTGCGAATAGGCGAAACCTATTACCTATTACCTATTTTACCTATTACCTCTAACCTCTAACCTAAAGAAAGGTAAGAAGTAAGAGGTAAAAGGTAAGAAGTGCGGAGTTTGTCGTTTTCTTGAGAAAGGATATGCGTATGTCCGACTCGGTGATACTGACAAAAGGCCAAGGCGTATGCCATCCGTTACCTATTACCTCTAACCTATTACCTCTAACCTATTACCTCTAACCTAAAGAAAGGTAAGAAGTGCGGAGTTTGTCGTTTTCTTGAGAAAGGATATGTGTATGTCCGACTCGGTGATGCTGACAAAGGCCAAAGCGTTTGCCATCCATATCGTCAATCTCCATAAATATCTGCGCGGAAAGCGCGAATCGACGATGTCGAAGCAGATCCTTCGGTGTGGCACGTCGATAGGGGCTAATCTGGCGGAAGCCAAGTACGCGCAATCCAGAAACGACTTCATTTCCAAACAGACCATCGCGCTCAAAGAAGCCGGTGAAACGTTGTATTGGCTTGAATTGCTGCACGAAACCGGTTTCATCCCCGATGGCGATTCGTATCAGTCCCTCTACACCGACTGCGAAGAGCTAATCCGTATTCTTGTTTCTTCTATTAAAACCGCAAAAGGGAAATGAAGAATAATGAATAATGAAGAATGAGGAATTATGCCATATACATATTATATCAGCGCTTTGATTTTGACGGTGGTAGGACTCGTATTTTGGACGTATCCGCCGAAAAAGATCAATGAATTCTACGGCTACCGCACTACTCGTTCGCGTAAGAGCCAGGAGGCTTGGGATTTTTCGCAGAGATACAGTGCAAAATTGTTGACGATATTCGGCTTGGCGGCATTGATCGTAGCGGCCGCCGCCCATTTGTTTCGAAATAGCCTTTACGTTAATTCTGACTATTTGATGCCGTATGACGTCTGCATAATATTGCTGTTGCCTATCATTGTTGCAATACCCCCGATTGTACTTACTGAGTTGGAATTGCGAAAACGATTTGGCTGATTGAGACCAATTAGATATTCGATATAAACTGTCTTTCCCTGCTCGCGGAGAAATTACAGATCGCGGTCAAAATATACCCTTTATAGGTGATAATTTGATGCAAAATTTGATGTCTTTTTTATAATTAGCCAGTAGTAATGCGTATATGATATAATATTGCAGTACAAAACGAGATTATATTATGTTAAATTCACTTCTGAAAGTAAGAGGCGTTGCTTATTCTTTCAAAAAAGGATCGCTTGTGTTTTTTGCTCTTGCGATTCTGCTTCCTCTTGTTGCACCCGGAAAGCAAATTTCAGTTTCTCCCTTGCCTATCTCTCCCTATGCTGATACCGAGGTATCAACGAATATTGTTTTTAACAGGCATCGTAGCGATGTCAAAGAATTTGAGATTAAGTTTACGTTGGATTGTTCGCCGTCAAATTGCATTCAGGTCGCGCTCGGAACGGACGTGGATGGAGATGGTGACCTTTCTTTTGCTGAAACTGGAGCCGTCTACGGCTGGCGTAATGGCCGATATTTTATAGAGGACGCTGTCGCAGGTAAGAGGTATGAACATTCAATTGGTGCTGACGAGCGCACGGGAACACAAGTTTTCAGCGTTAATATGCGCACAACCCGA
>JAZQGX010000031.1:0-14558 GCA_045540275.1 Kiritimatiellia bacterium
AGGGCAACGTTGTGCTTCCGCTTTCCGGTGCGAGCATAGACGGTGTGTTCGCCTCCGACATGGTGGATGTGGACGCGACGATAGCGCATCTGCTTTCGCACTACACGTACCTTGAGCGGCAGACCATTTCCTTTGGCGAGGAATGGTTCAACGACAACGGCGTCGGCGACTACCTCGGGCGAGTGGATTCCGCCTTGGCACCGACGGTGTGGCACTACAACCAGGTCAACGACCTTTCTGGCATGGGTGCCGTGGCGACATTCCGCGGAGTGCCCATGCGCGTCGCGAAGCTCTCGAATTTCCTCGTTGCATACGAAACGGAGAGGATCAATGTGTTTGCGCTCTCCCGGTGGCTTGCCCGCTACAGGTACGGCACATGGGACGACGATGCCGGATCGGCGAGCTGGGATGCAGGGACTGCCGTCGCGGATGGAGCCGACCTCGACGAGACGATGCAGGCAATGGCCACGAACGTCTGGGCAGGCGCGGACGTGAAGGAAAGGCGGCTGTGGCCGAACACCAGGCCGACCGACAACCACACGACATTCACGCCCGACATCGACTTCAACTTCAACTTCATCTCGCCCGGATTCACGACGCAGCGCGTCGGGGACGGGCATTGACAATGGATACTCGAAAAGAAAGGAACAGGGAAATGACTGGAAAAACGACAATGCTGGCGGCGCTTCTCACGATGGTCGGCGCGGCGGCGATGGCCGTCCCTTCGCAGGACAGCTACCATGCCGTTACGAACGACTGGTACAACGGGAACTTCTCGAACGTGCTTGAACTTTCCTCGGCAAGGCTCGCCGCGAACACGAACGACCTTGTGGGAGCGTATCTCAAGCTGAGCTGGGACATCTGCTTCGCCGACATCCCGACGCTGTCCAATTCCGTGACGCGGACCATAGCCCTCTCCGACGCCGTGACGAACGCCGCGTTCAGCAACGACTTCCAGAGGTTGCGTCCGGTCATGGTGGCGTTCCGCGACCAGGTGCTGCCCAACGTGACGGAGGAGATGCGGCTTGCAGAGCTGCCGAAGGCGAGCCTTCCCCACAAGCCGATCCCTGAAAAAAGGTGGCTCAAGCTCCTTTGGGACAACGGGATGTGGACGCCGGTGAATCAGCAATGAGGGAACGACATGAAGAATACAATCGCGGCAATTGCACTCTCGCTCTCGGCGTTCGCGCATGCGGCTCCGTCGGCGGACAACTACGCATCCGTTACGAACGACTGGTATCAGGGCAACTGGACGAACGTCTTCGAGCTGGCGCAGCAGCGTCTGGCGGCGAACACGAACGACCTTGTTGCTTCGCACCTCATGGTTTCGTACGACATACTGTTCTCGGACTATCAGACAATGTCCAATTCGATACAGCGCCTTGTTTGCGCGCTGGACTCCGTGAGCGAGCCGTCGCTCACGAACCTGTGCGCCAACCTTCGATCCGGGTGGGTGTACTACCTCGACGAATTTCTGCCGCAACAGACCGACGCCGTCCTTCAGGAGCAAAGGGCGAAGTCTCAGATTACTCACAAGCCGCTGGACTGCGACTTCATCCTTGAACAGATCTCAGAGTCCGGTCTCTGGACGCCGCTCCTACAGTGACGGTGCCTTGGAAATTCGTCCATAGGGCCTAACCCCATGGAAGTCAATAAGTAAGAACGTAACAATTCGGAAGTCAGACAAAAAATTTCTAACCAACCAAAATGCGAAAGGACAATAAAATGAAATATGCGTACATTAATCTTGAAAAGTTATCGCCGACCGAAAAGCGACTGCTTAATCTTTTAGATGAGAAGAAAGAGGTGCACTTTTGTTTCTGGAAGAAAGATGGAGCCGGAGAGGTGCGCAGGGATGCGCGAGGGACGAGAAATACAGAGTATATTCCGCCTGAGAAGTGGCCTAAGAATCCAACGGATGATGTTGGTAAGAAAATCAATTATTATGATTTTGACAGGAACGATTGGCGTGGGGTTAGTGTTGGGAAATTGATAGAAATTAAGGAGTGTTGAAGTGCTCGTCCATGTGAGCTGACACAATGGGAGGGGAGTATTACTGTGGTAATTTACTGTGGCAATCATGTCGGACTATTTATCCTTCGAACATGTACTGGCGCTTCTACCGCGACGACTACAACTGGTATCTGAACGAATACCTTCCGCAGCAGAGCGAGGCGCGTCGACAGTCGGAGATGTACAAGGCATACAAGATTCACGTGCCGATGTCCTGCGCCCCCACCCTCGAAACCTTCTGGAACAATAACCTATGGTGATTGGCCCGGCAAATGATCGACTTCAATGCAACAGCAGAAAGGAAACGCACATGAAGAGAATAGCGCGAAGTCCTAAACCCCTCACAAGGCCTTTGACTGCGACTTCATACTTGAGCAGATCTCAGAGCCCGGCCTCAGGCTCCCGCTCCCGCAGTAACGGTGCATTAACCCTTATGAGATTAAGTACTTCTGTGGTTATGGGACATTCGGCAACATTTGCGGCTTCGGTGACTGGTGGTTTGGGAAGTTGGTAAGACGAGGGGTTAGTGAGAAGTTTGGCATGACATGCGTCGTCACTTTGAGCTAACGGTGATATGGTGTAAAATAATGTGCAATGTATTAGAATTTAGGCGATCGGCCAAGAAATATGGTTTAAAGAGGAGACGTCCAACTCCTGGACGGGAGTCGCAACTTGTTAGAGATTTTGTAAGGATATATGCAAAGACTCTTGCAGGGAAATATGATTATGCGGTATTTATTGAGCCTAGAATCCCCATTGGCTGCCCAGATTGTGTAATAGTCCAATATGACCCATCTGTCTATGCGCTGTGGAAAGCCTCGCGCAAGATGTTAACAGATTGTGATATGAAGATACTGTTTTATTTGTCACAAATGCGAAAGAGGACCTTGGACGAAATTGTGCTGGGCTTGGGTATGAGCCGTTCTATAGTTAGAAATTCACTCCATGTATTATTACATAATGGGGACATAATTGAGCAGATGGGTGTTTTTGTTGTGCGAAAAAAAATTCCATCATTTGGAATAAAAAGGATAATGAGCGTAGAGGCGAAGATTAAAGATTGGCGGCAAGTAGTTCAGCAAGCTCAATTGAATCAATTATTTGCAAATTATTCTTTTGTGTTGATGCCCAATAGGGTTTGCTCTCCCCAAATGAAGCTTTGCCTTGCAGAAGCAGATGTGGGGTTGTTTGTTTTGTCGAAGTTGGCGGGACTGAGAAAAGTGAGAGCAGTTCGTCGCTTGTCAAAATTCCAGTCCTACTTGCCATTGTATTTTAATGAATGGATAGGGTGGCGGCTGATATCTTTAAAAAGGAGAAATGGTTATGGATAATTTGCTTGTGCCCATAAGTGAACTTGAATTGGCTTTTGAAGACATATGTGATGTTGCTGTCCTCAAGAATGGTGGTCAGAAAAATGTATTGTCAGCAATTCATGGGAAATTTGGCAATGTTGTGCTGAAGGTTTTTTCGCCAGATATGAGACGAGGTAGGGTTGAAAGAGAGTTGCAGGCTCTTGAATTGCAATTGGATTATGTCCCTAGGGTGTTTTACTCGGGAGAAAAGAACTTCTCTACTGGAGAGTTCTTCATTTCAATAGAGCAAAGAATAGACGGAACAGATGTGTCAAGGTTTGCCAAGCAAAACAGAATTACATATGGATTGGCCGTGAGGCTTATGCGTGACATACTCAATATCCTTGCGCAATTGGAAATCAATGGGTTGGTTCATAGAGATATAAAGCCAGACAATATAATTATTGATCGAAATGGGAGATTTTGGCTGATAGACTTTGGCGCAGTACGAGATCTTAACGCTACAACGCTTACGCGGACAGGATACGGT
This sequence comes from Kiritimatiellia bacterium, assembly GCA_045540275.1. Taxonomy (GTDB): domain Bacteria; phylum Verrucomicrobiota; class Kiritimatiellia; order RFP12; family UBA1067; genus RGIG8368. Next base: position 3,856 of record JAZQGX010000031.1, read on the forward strand.
GCGCCACTGACTTATGGGTATGCAGCGCCAGAGCAGTATGATCCTGCAATGCGTGATATGATTGATTCTCGAACTGATTTATTCTCGCTTGGCATCACTGTCTATTCTCTGCTTAACGGGAAGAATCCATTTATAGATGGATGCCACAACGCAGATGAAATTGCCCAGACAACTCGGCAATGTACGCTTCCAACTTTAAATATTGATGGCGACTATAATCAAGGGCTTGCAAAATACATTAAGTTGCTTATGAGCAAGGATATGGTTGCTCGCCCACCAAATGTTAAAATGGCAATTGACTGGTTTGGTCGTTTTGTGCAAAATGGAGGTGAATTAATATGACCTTTGCAGTACAGCAGGGACCTGGCATGCGTGATCTTTGTCGTAAGGCAAAGTTGGTTGTGCCAACTTGTGGGATTATTCTTGGAGCCAAAGAATTTAAAAGTCTTGACGGACTGTGTGACTTTATAAATGATCTTAAGTGCGATCGCAAAGGCATAATGTTTGATTCACAGTATTATACTGCATCTTTAGGGAAGGAAATCTCACGGGAACCTCCTTTCTCATATTGGCCAACTAATTCAAAGTCAAGCATCCTTAAGGCAATTGATAAGGTTGTGGATATTAATCAAAAGATGGGGTTAGACAACATTATTCTCCCTGGACATTATATAAAAAATGTTGATGAGAAAACTTTGTCAGTATTGCGCGATTGCGTGTCAGCAATAAAGGGTTGCCATAAAGACGTTTATTTGACGTTGTGCCTCCACGACCAGTTCTTCCGCAATGATTGCCAGTACAATCGTTTAACTGCACTTGTAGAAAAAAGTGAGGTGTCAGGGATTTATCTTCTTCCTGAACGTAATGATGACGACTATTTCTCCGAGGACCCGGTTTGGTTGTGCAGACTTATGGAGCTCTGTGCCGATATAAAATGTGTTGGAAAGCAAGTGATTGTTGGATATGCTAACCACCAGATGCTTCTTTTGTCGGTTGCCTATGCAGATGTGATTGCAGCAGGGAAAGGGCGTACCACAAGGTCCTTTAGGATGTCATCGTTCAAGCGCAGAGAAGAAGGGGATTTTGGGTTTGCCCATCCTAAACCCTCATATTATTGCCCCCAAGCGTTCACTGAGTTTTCGTTGAAATATATGGATCTTGCACACAAAAAAGAGGTCTTGCCACTAATGGCGCCTGTAGATATTACTTCAATTAAGCCGGTAGAGATGTTGTTTGCTTCGGGATCTCCAGTCTCATCTGGATATCGGCTGCAGGATGGTTACCTGCATTACATTAATGCTATGTGCCAACAGAGTGCCGCCGCGAGTTCTGAAGACTCTTTTGAATCAAGGATGAAATGGCATTTAGATAGGCTAAAAGAGGCGGAGGATTTGTTGGTGGTGTTGCATAAGCATGGCGTACGAGGGCTCTTAAAAGATTATTTAAAATATATTGGCATTGCGAGGTCTGCGTTGCAGACATTCAGCGAGTCGAGGGGGGTACAGTTGTCAATGCTTTGTCCGAAATGAGCATAGGGATTCACCCTCCGCGCAGAAGCCAAGCGGCTTTGCAATCTCGCTAAATCGGTCGTCGAGATTGCGATAGAGCAAGGGGAGAGAAAGGCTATTTGTGTCCTCAACAATTAGAAAGGTAATCGATAATGAAAATCAAGAAGGTGGCCATTAAGGTGTTTCGGAGATTTACTGATTTAACTATTGAGGGAATAGGGGATCAAGTTAAATTGGTAGTTTTGCTTGGCCGCAACGGTTCTGGGAAATCCTCTCTTTTTGATGCCTTTTCAACAGCTGCAGTTTATGCCAAGCATAAAAATTATGGATGGGATTATCTGTATCATTCAAAAAATGGCATTCGAATCGAAAATGCTATTCAAGGGTGGCCCAATTTACATTGCGAATTTCATGATTCTGATATTGTTTATCCTGTAAATACTTATCGCCCCAAAGACTTCTATTTCCGTACGGCGTATCGTTTTGATTCGACCGCCCAAAGCCAGCAACTACAGAAATTGCCAACGATCTTGGAAGATAACCAAGATCCTCGGAAGATGATAAATCTTGATACAAGGGTTGCGGACAATTACCAAAGACTGGTTTCAAATTCTTTGGGGGCTTTGTTCGAACCTGGCGATGAAAATAATATATCAAGGGTGGAATTGCGCGACACATATGTAAGCAAGATTAGAGCTTCCATGCTAAGAGTGTTTGGCGACCTCCTACTTGAAGGCCCTGGCCGCCCATTGGACGATGGTACGTTTTTGTTTACGAAAGGAGTGTCGCATGGTTTTAAGTACATGAATCTGTCAGGAGGGGAGAAGGCGGCATTCGATTTGTTGTTGGACATTGTACTTAAGTCAGAGGCTTTTGATGATACTGTTTATTGTATAGATGAACCGGAGTTACATATTCATTCGGCATTGCAGGGAAATCTCCTGGCAGAGGTGTTTCAGATTTTGCCGGATAAATGCCAATTATGGATTGCGACGCACTCGGTCGGAATGATTAGAAAGGCAAAGGAGCTTTACGAACAGAATCCTAATTTGGTTGCTTTTTTGGATTTCTCGGAGAAGGATTTTGATTCTCCTCAGACTTTACGGCCTGTTGAACCATCTCGTAGTGTTTGGCGAAAAGCTTTTGAAGTTTCATTAGGCGATTTGGTGTCGTTACTTGCCCCCAGGCGTGTGTTCTTGTGCGAGGGGCAGAAGCGGGAGCTGGGAGCTCGTGATAATTTCGATTTTGATTCGCGATGCTACAATAAGATTTTTGAGAAAGAATTTCCCGATACCCAGTTTGTTTCTGTTGGTGGTTGTCATGATGTCGCAAGTAACTCAAAGATGGCAAAGGCGATCCTGCGTGAGTGCGTATCTGGAGTTGATGTTAAAACAATATATGATTGTGATGATCGGAGCTCAAATGAAATAGAGGATGTAAAAAGGAGTGGTGGAATTGTTTTGTCGTTGCGCGATATAGAGAACTACCTTTGGGCTGATGAAGTCTTGAAAAAATTGTGCGAGGACGTTCAGAATCCAGGGGCATTTCCTGCGGTAAGACAAAAGAAAAACGATTTGATGAATGGCATAACGCCATCAGATGACATAAAACGAATTACAGGTCCATTGTACGTTGCGGTTAAGTCGTTGTTGAATTTGCGGCAATGTGGCAATACGCACGAGAACTTCGCACGTGACACGCTCGCGCCGTTGATAACCTCGGACATGGAAGTGTATAAACGGCTTCGGAAAGACATTTTCGGGGCTTGATTGGGGATGAAGAAAGGATTGTCAGTCATGATGTACAATACAAGATTCAAGCCGAAAGCTGGTTGTGTGCATGTCGCCACAAACGAGTGCGTGCCGCCGTAAATGTTGCCAACACAGGTTGCGCAATAGACAATTCTAGGGACAAGAAGGTTGTTGTGATCTCTTAATAAAATTGGTAAGGAAGGAGTGTTTCAATGATGATTGACGAATGGGGCGAGGGGAAAGCCAAAAAAAGTATGATTGTCACATTTCTTATTGGAAATGGCCTTGATATTGGGCTTGGTTTGAAAACCCGATATAGTGATTTTATAGATGCTTATTTGAAAAAACCTTCGAAAACGGATGTGATCGGCAGATTGAAAAAGATAATCAGACGAGATATTGATCTTTGGGGGGATGCGGAGTTGGCTTTTGGAAAGCTGCCTTTTTCAACGTTTAGCAGAGATTCTCATTCAGCTGTTAAAGAGTGTATTGCTGATTTTAGCAAGTCGCTTTCAGAATATTTGCACAGAGAGGAAAAGCGTTTTCGTTCACCCAATGATAAACTGAAGATTATATTTAGCCGCAATCTTTGTTCATACTATCGTGCACTTGGGGAATATGCACAACGATACGAATTTGAACACCTGAGGAGATTCCGCGAGTTAAAAATAAATATCATCAATTTCAATTATACAAGAACAATCGACGAGATGTTGGTCTCATCTGAAGCTATACCATTTACAGATTGGGGGACAGTCACTGTTCGGATTAGCCCAGTTCTTCATGTTCATGGCGATTTGTCTACAAGGCATTCTCGTTTGTTTGGCGTGAATGATATTTCTCAGGTTGAGGACCCGAAGCTCGAAGAGAAGACGAAAAGTCTGCTTGTTAAACCGACTATTGATCGCTTAGCTGGGTGTCAATTAGAGGGGCCGGCAAAGAGAATGATCGCCGAGAGTGACACTGTGGTTGTATTTGGAATGTCATTTGGTGCAACAGATAAGATCTGGTGGGACTATCTGTTGTCTCAAATGAGAAATGGCTCTGATGTTCGACTATGCTTGGTTCCTTATCTTGATTGCAGTTGTGGCGCAAGCTCGTTATCGGAAGAAGCCGAATGGGCTGGATTAGAGCGCGATATATTCTATGAAGCTGCTGGGGTAAATAATGACTATTTCAAAAAGACAGAGAATTTGGATCGGAATATCAATGTCCTCTTGCGAGGGCCATTTTCTGACCCAGAGGGCAACCAAGTGTTTTGCGATCCGTTTAATTTGGGTTGGATAGGTAAACAATTAGTTGCTGCGACACCTTCAAGTTGACGCCCGCAATTTATGGTGCGATGTTATTGGCGCGATATTCTAAACAATGGATTTCAACAGTCTCAACCTCCTGTGACACAGTAGAACTGCGTGGGGTGGTTGGGAGAGGACATAAGGAGAAGATTGATGGGGGGATTTGGGGAATGAAGTGATGGCGGAGTGGTTCTATATCGGCTACTGCACTGTAATGGCGATGTTCGCCGTTGCAGCTGCATACGCGGTTGCCTTTGGCCTCCGCGCTCTTCGCCGTTTGCCGCGCTCGCTTCTGGTGGGCTTTGCCGCGGCCGCAGTCGTCGCAACCCTTACCGCTCAGAAGACGAACAATGTGCCGCCAAACATGAATCAGCCGCAGATGATGCAGGGGGGAGGTCCTTTTCAGACAGGATTTACAGGATTGACAGGATTGGTGGGGATTGGTAATCTTATAAGCCTTGTGAATCCTGTCCAGACAACTATTGATGACATTATGCGCGGGTGGCGAGTGGAGAGCATCATGACTAACGCGGCGGTTTCGTATGCCATGCCGACGAATGCAACGCTTGTCGGGAACTGGCACCTCCACGGCGCGGCATCGTCGTTCGGGAACAATGTGGTTGATTTCGGCGTTTTGCGGACGAGCGGGACGCTCGTCCCTACCAATTGGTCGTTCCCGCTCGGCACGAATGACGAGGCGTTTTCGTCATTCTGGTATTTTATCGATGGTCGCCTCCGCCCGGCTCCGCGCGATGCAGCGCACGAAATCTGCGCCGTTGGCGTTCCAATGTCTGCCGTTCCAGGTCAAAGCCGGTTGTGGCGGCTTGATGGCGATGATGGTGCCCGCGTCCTCACATGGGAAAACTTCTTCCTCGGCGGCGACACGAACTGCCCCATCAACGCGCAGATCATCCTTTCCCCCAACGGCGATTTCCTGACACGCTCCAACGATGTCGAAACAGTCTGCCGCCGCGTCAACCCTGACGATTGGGATGATGATGGAATTCACAACGAGCGAGACGCGAACCCGGCAAGCTACGACGGAGATTTTTTTGGCGTGGCAAACGGCTTGCCTGCAAATGCGAATCCCGATGCCTACTACTGGCTTGATCTTTCGGTAACTGGGCTTCTCGGCGTTGCGACGATCCGCGTCACTTGCGATGGAGCGAGCGACCTTGGCGACCATGTGATCATTGCGCAGACAAACCAAGTCTGTCACATCCCGCTTCTCGCTGGTGCGACATACGCAGTCGATAGCAACTTGCCGATTGACTACTCTGCCGTGTCGAGCGAATACGCGGAGATCGTGACAAACGACGCGAACCGATTAACCGTTTCTTTGCCGTTGGAGTTGACGTTTGAGCGGGTTCAGATGCGCGGCGGTTCCGACAGCTATGTTGCACACACTTCGCCAATAGATGTCGGCACGAGAATCCTTAACATCGCAGGCGGTTGCTGCTCGTGCGTGACGAACGAGATTGGTTTCTCGTGGGGTTGCTCCCTGCAATGTCTCTGCGGCGGTTCGGAACATTCGCTTTCGGGTGCCGCAAAATGGGAAGGGTATTCGTATCCGTTCTCCTGGCGGGGGAGATGTCGTTGCTATTATGAAGACCAGGCGAGCATTGACGAGATTGAACGTCGCGGCGTCAGTCTTGAGATACTGGACGCTTCTGGCAACGCCATTGAATGGAAATACCCTGTGATAGTCGGAGAGTCTGTCATTGTGAAGGCGACTGTCGGCGGTTCAGAAATGACAGTCTCCGGCTTTGTAGGGCTCTTCGGCGGGAGAATCCGGCTCAAATCGTATTATGTCGATTTCGATGGATCGCACGATATAGCTGGTGCGGCGATTCCCATAAGCGCGACAACTACGACTTCGCAAGGGCAGAATGTCTTTCACGTGTTGGTTGCGGCTGGCTGGCTCCAGTCGAATGGCATTATTCGCAATGCCGATGATGAAATTGTCGCCAAGGCCTCGGTTGACATGGCAAATGGACCCGACGCGGGAAGTGACAGGATAGACAGCGACTGCTTTGATGAGAATACGACAGGTCGACTTTATGGACGGGCGCGCGGAAGATGGGGCGGCAATACCGACGCGCAGATACCCGAGGGCGAGTTTAACCTCAAGACCGTTCAGGCGGCAGGGACGGGCTGCCTTATGGCATCGTGCGGAGCGTCTTGTTCTACGAAGAAGCAGTGCCAGCAGCAGGCCGATGTGTTCTACTATTCGGGGCATGGCGAGCATGACACCGGAAGGCTTTACGGCGTTGCGGTGCCGGCGGACGTGACAAACCATTGGAGGGATGTTGAGACGGTCATTTTTGCCGGATGTTCGGTGTTGGACATCGGCGACAAGGGAAATCATTATTCAAATCCGGCAAGTCATTCAGCGAGCCCAGGATTAAAATGGGCAACATTATCAGGCGCAAGTGCGCTTTTCGGATATTGCTGGAAGGCGCCGCTTGACAACCAAGGCGGTGTGCAAATCATCAATAGCTGGTGCGCGAATAGGAGTTCACTTGGTGACGTGGCGGCATGGATGCGGGCAAACGATAATATGAATGGTCGCAATGCCTGTGCAATACGGCTTCTGCAAGGTGGAAAGATCGAGTATAGATATTTCAGGAGAGACGGTCGAGGATGGAATCTACGCAGTAAATATCTGGAGATCGTGGAGGAAATAAATCTATGAAAGTTAAATTCCTATCAGTATTGGCTGTTTGTTGCGCAGTGTTCGCGCTGCCTGCAGAGGTCAATTATCACGAACAGATGACTAGCATTCTTCATGACTTTTCATCTACAAATTATCTGGAGAGGATGGGCTCCATGAATCAAATCAATGCGCTCATTGTGGCAACAACCAATGGCGACGAACTGGTTGAATGTAGATTGCTTAAGTCTGCAGTGCTTCTTGAGCGTGCGGAAACGGAACACGACACTTTGGCTCGTGTGGAAGCGACAAATCTGCTGTGGGCTATAGAGCGCGAATATGCAAACAGGCCAAAAGACTGGCGGTTCTTTGGGGCTCGCCTTGTTCTGATGCAGTCATTGGCTTTGGGTGAAGAGTATGCGAAGATTTATTCCATTGCCACGAATACGATTCCGATTGCACCGACATCTGGTCTTGAAAGATCCACAAATGTATGGTCGGCATTGTTCGGCCCGGAAATTCCTGACGTCATTTCATTGAGGGATGCGTTTAGATTCAATGCTGCAGACGCATTACTTTCTGTTGACAAGGCCGCGGATGTTAATGCGCTGACAAACGGACTTCCATCGGAGATGACAATTAGGCTTGTTGGAATTCATGAAGATTAGCAAGTGCCGAGGGGGGCGCGGGTGAGGTAGTCTGGGGAGAGGTGATAGCCGGTGCCGCGGATGGTTTTGACGCCTCAGTTTTCGGTGCTCCAACTCATCAGGAAATGGTAAAATATCTGCCGTGACAGTTTGAGTTGAGCAGATATGTACTACATAAATAAAATAATAGGTTGTGTGGTGTGCCCCGTCGGGCTTGCGATTATTGGCGGCGTGGGGGCGTTGATTTGCGTCCGGCTGAAGCGGCAGCGCGTGGCGAAGTGGCTCGGCTGGCTGACTGTCGCATGGCTGTGGCTATGGATGACGCCGATTATGACTTGGATTGTCGGCGTGCCGTTGGAGAGGGAGTTTCTGGTGGATGGCAGGGTGCCGATGGTGGAGTCGTTCCCCGAAGCGGACGTAATAGTGCTGCTGGGTGGTTCGATGGGCATCGAGACGAACACGAGTTCATATGCAGAGATGGCGACAAGCGCCGATCGCGTCTGGCAGGCGGCAAGATTGTTCAAGGCGGGGAAGGCGAGTAAGATTATTGCGACTGGCGACTATGCGAAGGATACAACGTTGCCGCTGCTGAAGACCTTTCTTTGGCGAAGCTATCGATTCGCTTAAAGCGCAGGGGCTTGGAGATCATTGTGCAGGACGGAGGAGTTGGGAGTGGAGGAGTGGAGGAGTTGGGAGTGGTGGATTTGCGAGGTGTGGAATGGATTCGGGAGCCAGATGCCGGACAGAGCGATGCGCTGAACAAGGGGTTTGAGAAGGCGAAGGGCGAGTGGCTTTTCTGGCTGAATGCCGATGATGTGCTGCTGCCTGGTGCGCTGAAGAAAGTTTTGGTCCGGATTAACAGGATTGACAGGATTAATTGGGTAGTAGGAGATACTGTTTATATCGACGAACAAGGGATTGTGAAGGATGTCAGGACGGATGCGAAGTGGCGTAGTTGGTTCGGGAAGAATCTGAGTGCCTGGACGGGAGGGCCGAGTGCGTTTTTCAGCCGTGAGCTTTGGGAGAAGCGCGGCGGATTTGACGCTGAGCTTAAGTATGTGATGGACATTGATCTTTGGACGCGCTGGGCGAAGGCGAGCGAGAGGTTTGTCGGGCTAGGCGGTTATGTATGGGGGTTTCGCGTACATGATGAATCAAAGACGATGGGAGGGAAAAATCGCGATGAACATAGGGCGGAGAGAGCGCACTTGATGTGCAAGCTCGGCATTAGACATGAACACTTTTGGCGCAATCTTACCAGAATAGCTTCGGTATTGGATGGGAGTTGGGTGAAGCGTAAATTTGATTCGATGAGATTGAGCGGTCGAAAGTACAATATGGCAGCAGAATGAAAGTTATCCACTTTTGCGCAGGATTACAATCGGGATGGAACGGATGAGGAGAGAGTGGAGTTGCTGAAAAGGGCGATAGAGAGGATTGGCAAATGAAGATATCACTTATAACCGCCTGCTACAACAGTGCGGCGACGATTGGAACCGCGATGGAGAGCGTCCTTTCGCAGAAGGGCGTAGATGTCGAGTACATCGTCGTTGACGGCGGCTCGTCCGATGGCATGGTAGATGTAATAAAGGAGTATGCGGCAAAGATTGAGCCTGCTACGTGTTCGGCACATTTAAAAGACTCCGCGCCTCTGCGGCTCTGCGTTCAAAACAAGCGGTGTACCTTCCGCTGGATCAGCGAGCCGGACAGGGGCATGTACGACGCCATCAACAAGGGCATCAAGATGGCGACGGGCGATGTCGTTGGAATCTTGAACGCCGACGATGTGCTGGCAAGCGACGAGACGCTGGCGCATGTCGCCTCCGCATTTGAGTCACCGGAAGTCGGAAGTCCGAAGTCGATTGCGTCTATGCCGACATCAGGTTTGTGAAGCGACGAGACGTCGCTTCTCCCAGTCAGCTGGGGGACGTCGCTTCTCCCAGTCAGGAGTCTCTTGAATCGTTGCGGGCCGAGCCGACTGTGCGCTACTGTTCGGCGGCAAAGTGGCGGCCGTGGATGTTCCGGTTTGCCGCGATGGTGCCGCATCCGTCATTCTATGTCCGGCGCGAGTGCTTCGCGCGGCTTGGCGGCTATTCGCTTGACTACCGCATTTGCGCCGACTTCGAGCTGGAGTTGCGCTATCTCTATCTTGCAAAACTGCGCACGGCCTATCTGCCGGAGTGTGTGGTCGTGATGCGCATGGGCGGCGCTTCCACGTCCGGCTGGCGCTCGAACGTCGAGATCAACCGAGAAGACCTCCGCGCCTTGCGCTCCCACGGCGTCTGGTCATGCCTCCCGCTCATTTATCTGAAGTATCTCTTCAAGATCTGGGGATTTGTGTTTAAGAAAAGTTGAAAAGTTGAAAGTTGCCCGAGTAGTTGAAAAAGTGAAAGGTTGAAAGTCAAAAGGTTGAAAGGTTGAGAAGTTGAAAAAAAGGCCGTCCGAAAGGGCGGCCTTTCTCTTTCTCGGCCCCGGCCGCTCGCGCCCGCGCGGCGGGGGCGGCGGGAATTATGATATACTATGCGCCCATGATGAAGGACAACTGGAGTGGATTTGACAGGTTCTGCCTCTTCGTGGCGACGGGATTCGGCATCGGCCTCGCGGTGCCGTTCGCGCCCGGCACGTTCGGCAGCGCCGCCGGCGTCGCGCTCGCCTACGCGACGACGCGCCTGCCGCTGTGGGCGCAGCTGCCCGCGTGCCTCGGCCTGACGCTGCTCGCGATCCCGTTCTGCGACGTCGCCGAACGGCTGCTCGGCATCAAGGACGACGGACGCATCACCGCCGACGAATGGATGCTCTACCCGATCGCCGTCATCGGTCTGCCGCTCGCATCGCTGCCGTGGTGGGCG
>JAZQGX010000032.1:0-3903 GCA_045540275.1 Kiritimatiellia bacterium
TCAGGCGGAACACTCACCGTCTATGCGCAGCTCGGCCTCGTCATGCTGATCGGCCTTACGGCGAAGAACGCGATACTGATGGTCGAATACGCCAACGCGAAACAGCGCGCGGGACTGGGCATTGCGCGTTCCGCGATAGGCGGCGCGAAGGCGCGGTTCCGCGCGGTCATGATGACGGCGTGGAGCTTCCTTGTCGGCGTGCTGCCGCTCGTGTTCTCCTCTGGCGCGGGCTGCGAAAGCCGTCAGGCCATCGGCCTCGTCACCTTCGCGGGAATGCTCGTCGCCACCGTCGTCGGCATCGCCTTCCCGCCCGCCTACTTCGCAATGTTCAGCCGCCTAAGGGGCAGGAGCGCTCGTCATGGTTGATCTCGTACCATTGCAAAATTACGAAAGAGATCAGTTCGTTCATAGCGAACGGCACTACCCCTCAACAATCTCCCAATGTCCGCCGCGATCCGGCCCGACGCGGCGGATAATTCCTGATGCCTTCAATTTGTCCAGATTCCACTTGACGCTGTCTGGAGTAAGCCTAGCAGCAACGGCAATTTGAGTTCTTGTTATGGTTGGATTTTGTCGCAGTAAACTCAGAATCTTCTGGGCGTTTTTCTGGGCGTTTTCTGGGTGGATTTCTGGGTGGTTTTTGGTTTGCTGTTTTGGACTGGTCGCATGAACACGGTCTTCGTATATCCGCTTTCGGCGACAATTTGCGGTTCGGGCAAATTGGCTTTTGCGCACTCATCCAATATCAACTTGATGCCGCGTCCCCATGTTTCAACCGTCTTGCACGAATACATTACCCTCGCGATGGTGGGATTCCGTGGCTTGCTGATTCCACAGTAAACTCGTGGTCGTTCACGAGTCCACCCTTGCCGATTGCCATTTGACTTATGAGTATCGTATACGTAGCGCACTCCATATAACTCACTTTAAATGGGCTATCGCTGTATTAGTTTATTTTTCAATTAAGCGGGATAATTGCTCATCGTAATCAACCTTTGTAATTACACCCTTACTCAACAGTTCATTCAATCGATTTATTCGTCCCTCAAGAGAAGTATTCTTGTATTCCTTGTTTCTGCGCCATTTACAATTTGGACAATTAGTTATGATTACTCTTATCAATCGATATACAGCGTATGTAATGACCAATATTGGGATATAAACAAGCATAAGCAAACAGCCAAATGCATTTTCGTTACCTTTTGCTGGGTGGTTTCCAGTATCAGAGAAAAACACAAAGTACGTCCCAAAAGATACGACAAATGGCAACGCGAACCCAGAGGCCCACTCTTCAAAACTTGTTGGAAGATATCCTTGAACAAGAGAAACCAGGATAAGACAACAAAAGGAAAAGACCAAAGGGGAAACGAAAAATACCAAGAAACGTCTTTTGTCGACAAAATCATAGATGACTCCAACAAAAGCAGCAAACGTTAATGCATTTTTATTTCTTTCTGTATTATATTTCGTAGTCATATTTACAACCTTATTTTGTTTAGATGAATGGATTCTCAAGATAAGGGCATCATCGACCTTTCTATAGGGACCTGTCTTTTGATGAACCATTCATAATGACCGTTATTCCCAAGCGTGGTTTTCATCATACCGATTCATTTGAGATCATTCATTATTTCAGAAACTTTCTTCCATCCACTTCCGACAAGATACGCATTTGCTGGATGGCGATTTCGTTGAGTTTCTTCAACCGCTGCGGTTGGGGGATACCATCGTTGATCATGACGGCGTTGATGTTCTCCATGTTGGAGATACAGATGAGCTGGTTGATGGTGGCATAGTCGCGCTGGTTGCCCTTGAGCGTCGGGTTCGCGGCCTGCCATTGCTGGTGCGTCATGCCGAAGAGCGCGACGTTCAGCACGTCAGCTTCACTCGCGTAGATGATATTCATCTGCGAGCGCGTGACGGTGGCAGGGATAAGATTCTGCTGTATCGCGTCCGTATGGATGCGGTAGTTGATCTTTGCAAGTTCCCGTTTCGCCGACCAGCCGATCAGTTCCTGCTCTTTTGCTTTGAGCCTTTCAAACTCGGTAATGAGATAAAGTTTGAATTCCGCCGACACCCAAGAAGCAAACTCAAAGGCGATGTCCCTATGTGCGAACGTTCCGCCGCCACGCCCCAATTTGCAGACAAAGCCAGCCGCATTAAGTTCGTCAATCCAGCGCGTCGGACTCATCGTAAAAGCATTGTCACCGGCCATAGCCAAAAGGGGGTCGAATTCGACCCCTTTAAAGTTGGGATTGTGCAGTTTCTCCCAGAGGCCAAGGAAGGATATCGTAGCCCGGCTTCGCATCCAGTTCTTGACTACATCCTTCGGCTCGATTGGATTCCGTAACGCCGCAATATCAGTTATGCAGACATAATCCGCGCCATTGTGGCGAATCACGCGCACAACTGTGCCATTTACGTTGAGTTCATTGTTGTTTTTCATTTTCTGGCCCTTGCAGCAAATCTTTCTTGTTTCTTTGGATTCGCGAGGTTGAAATAAGAATCCTTACAAAGTGTGAAATCTACAGGTCGCAAATCAATAGTAAAATCGAACCCACACGCCATGAGGTAATCCGCGAACGTATTGAACGAAACTACCTCGCTATGTTCGATGCGCGATACGTTGGGCTGTGGCATGCCAAGTCGCCTTGCAATGGCTGATTGACTTAGTCCAGACCGTTTCTTTGCCTCCATCATTGCAAGATGCAATGCGTTTTCCTTGCGGATGGAGGCCTCGTTCTCGATAAACTCTGGGATGGTGCGCAGTTCTTCGATTCCGCCCTTACACTCGCCCGAAAGGTCTTTAGCGAGAGAGCGGGCTTGCCGCTCGTCCAATGCTTTGCGGCGGCGGCGGTATGTGGGCGTAGTCGAATAGTCCGCGAACTTCGCCATGAAAGCGTCTGCGCGTGCCTTTCCGTCGGCAGACTGTTCCGTAAGAAATTCCGACGCTTGCGGCGTGAAATGTAGTTGTTTGTTCATGTCTTGCATTATATCACATGCGCACCCAAAGCGCAAGAGTAAACATCCAATTTCGGCGGAATCCAATAGTAATATATCTACTAATTTCGGCGGAGTTTGACATATGGGCAACCGCCAAAAAGCTGTGAAAGTGAAAAAAATGGCGAATCCGCCGCCTAACGGCAAGGAGCGTTCGTCATGGTTGAATTGGTTCAACGCTTAGATTCATGACATAGAGCCTCCATGCGCACGGCGTCGGTGAAGTCCTAGTGGTGGCAATGGTCGCCGCAAGAGTGTTCCCCTTCATGGTGGTGGTCGCCGCAGGAGTGTCCTTCTTCGTGGTGGTGGTTGCACTTGAAGTCGGCGCGGGGCGCAAGAGTTCCGGCGAGATAGGACTCGACCGCTGCCTTCGCGTCGCCGGAAACGCCGCCGACTACTTCGACGCCGGCTTCGGCGAGAGCCGCCATCGCGCCGCCGCCGATCCCTCCGCAGATAAGGAGGTCGATCTTGTTTTCGCCGAGCAGCCCGGCAAGCGCACCATGCCCGATGCCGCCCGAAGAGACAATCTCGGACGCGACGACCTTACCGTCCGCCACTTCGCACACCAGAAACTCAGGCGTGTGGCCGAAGTGCTGGAACACCTCTCCGTTTTCGGAACATACTGCTATTCTCATTGTTTTTCTCCTTTCTTTTCTTTGTCAAAAGCAAGTGGTCAACAATTGTCTCAACTCTTCGTTTTCATCTTGCTAATTTCAGACCGACGATCCCGGCCACAATGAGTGTGGCGGACGCGATTCGCATCGCGGATGCGGATTCTCCGAACAGGGTGATGCCCGCGACGAATCCGCCGACTGCGCCCACACCCGTCCATACGGCGTAGGCCGTTCCCATCGGAATCGACTTCATGGCCACGGCGAGCAACCAGACGCTGGCAACCATCCC
>JAZQGX010000033.1:0-2431 GCA_045540275.1 Kiritimatiellia bacterium
CTGCTTTGAATAGAGTTGGTCATGCCTGATACAGGTTTTGATCATGAAAAAATGTTCACACAGTTGTTCCCCAAAGAAGATGACATGATTGTTCCCGCCTATCAAGTTGCCGGGGTTCTTGGCTGTTGGGAACGGTACCAACATGAACCCGTCGCTTCGGGCAAACAAATGGACTATGTTATCTATCCTGGAATGTCCCATTAAACCGAAGCGCTCCTCATAGCGGCGGAAGAAATGTGACGTAAAGAAGAGGAATTCAAGTTTGTTTTCAGAAGATTCGATATCCGTGATAACATTCATGCCATGAGAGTTGACATAGGTGATGAATGGAATCTGTATGATTCGTTTGAGGATCTTAAAGGATTTATAGTTCAGAATGAGCGGTATCGAATAGAATGTGTTCGTTGTGCTGATTTTGTACTTGACCAGGTCGCCCTTAACATTACGGCTCGTTTTATGCTTCAGCATATAGCGTTTTAGCTTGTTGAACTCGGGTTGGCCCGGGCTGAAGCGATCTTTCACTCGTTTAGAGTATGTCTCGATAATGTGGTTGCTCTCTCGGGCCATTTCCTCGTAGGACATCGTTTCTACTATCATAATAATCGATGAATTGGTTGAACATTTGTTTTTGCAAAAGTAGTTTGGCCAAATCATCGGGTAAAAGACAGGAAAAGCGGGCCATCGCGGACCCGCTCCTCGGCTATGAATACAATAAAATTTGGTGGTCAACTATTTGGCAAGTGCCATAAGTCAATACTTTTGCCGATCTGCACACCGTACTTCTCATCTGCAAAGGTTTCTTTGATGGCATCAAGGGCGGCTTGGGGCACTTCGCTGGTACGTTTCATATAGACGCAGAACATCATCTGGTCGCTTGGATATGATTCGTCCACCAGGATGGAAACGACGGTGCCAGCCAGGTCTGGATGACCGGCGACGCGGTGATGGACTTTGAGGGTATCATCCGTATCTAAACAAACATCAGGGAGAGTCGAACGGCTCTCCCTTTTTCGTAGACAACAAAGCAGCCGCCTGACTTTATGACGTGGTCAGGCGGCTGTTAATTACGGCAAATATTTGCGTCGGAGAGAGGCGTAGGTATTTCGATGAGCTTGGCGATGTAGTCGGTGGAGATGTTATATTGTACCGTATCGTGGTCTGCGCGCAAATCGCGCAGACGGCGATAATACATCAGCATGCCCACCCTCCGAATTCATTATTGACAAAATACCACAAATGATGTATCATAGATTCAGATAAACATCAAATGATGTATTTGTGCGGAGGTTGTATATGAAAAAGAAAATGTTGGCTATTGCGTTTGTGTTAATTCTTTTGGTGAGTCAAACAAACATTGCGTTTGCACTGGAGACACCTTTTGTCGTTGATGGTGATAAGTATGTGGCTGATATTCCAGCACTATATTTGCCATACACATCATATCTGGGGCCAGACAGTGGCTACTCAATTGTAACTGGGATGAGTTCAGCGGTATTGGATTCCTATTTACAATTGTTGGAATGTTGCGTTTATGCAGAGCACATGTTAAGGAATCATTCGTTCATACTGCGTATTGAAGATGAGGTTGAGCTACTGCAAACGGTGAAAACATATCAAGGATTGACTGGCGATGCACTTCTGTACACATACTATGATTATATTGCAGCCAGTAAGATGTTGGCTAATCTTGACCATGAATTGACAGTGGAGGATATAAACTCGGCAAAAGGAAACTATGTTGTTGAAGAAAGAATGGGAAATAAGTATTTCGTTTTTCAGAAGGAAACGGAATTTGAAGTGCGAACGATTGTTGATGATGTGGAGTACAGTATAAAGTGGCTTAGTGGAAACGGAACAATGTCTGTAACCGATATTAGTGAGATGGTGGATGTTCTCGCTAGCGTTATGATCAAGAAATAAAGTCACGAACAAGAACCCCACTGCATGTTTGATGCAGTGGGGTTCTTGTCTTTACTTGGTATTCTTCAAATCCATCCACAGCGCTTCATAGACGCTCAGATAGTTCTCCGGGATGTCGCGGAAGAACTCGCACTTGTCCATGATTTCATCCGTGGGGGAGAGGGTGCGGTTGTCCGAGTACTCGTAGCCCTCGTAGTCGCCCTCGGGGTCTTCGATCAGCTCGATGGCGCCCTTGTTGGGGGTGGAGTACCAGATGTAGTTCCAGTTCATGGCGGCCACATCCGGGCGGCAGAGGAAGTTGATGAACTTCTCGGCGTTCTCCTTGTTCTTGGCAGTGACGGGGATGACCGCGCTGTCGCACCATACGTTGGAGCCCTCCATCGGCACGAAGTAGTCCAGCTCCTCGTTGAGGTCGATGGCGTACATTCCATCGCCGGACCAGACGACGGCCATCGCGGCCTCGCCGGCGACCATCTTGTCCTTGGTTTCGTCCACCTGGTAGGCCTTGACC
>JAZQGX010000034.1:0-8039 GCA_045540275.1 Kiritimatiellia bacterium
CCTTCTTGGCCTCCGCGACGAGCTTCGCGAACGGCGTGTCCTTCGAGCCGTCCACGCGGTAGGCGCTCACCATCTCAAGCTGGTTGCCCCACATGATGCAGGGGTAGGCCATGTCGATCAGCGCGCCCGAGTCGCGGTGGAGGTCCACTTCGTCCAGGAACACGTCGCCGCCCTTGCCCGCGAACGCCTCCGGAGTCGAGGAGAGCGAGACGATCCGCGCGCCGTTGGGGAACGTGCAGACGAACGCGGTGATGTCCTTCTCGGTGTCGATCACCTGGATGTCCTCGCCGGTCAGCCCCTGCGCGGTGACGTTGGCGAGCTTGCAACACAACGCGAAGTAGACGCGGATGAGCTCCTGCGCGGTGAGCCGGTCGCGCGAGCACACCCACTGCGTGTAGCCCTTGCCGCGCCTCATGCACTTCTGGAACATGCGGTAGCTCGATGCGTAGGTGAAGCCGACGCGGCGCGACTTCTCCGCCACCTTCAGCGGCGAGTCGTCGTTGATCCACGCTTCCTGATAGGGCAGGAAATAGGATGTATCGGCTTCGTTCACGTTTTACTTCTTCCTTCCGAGGATGCGATCGATCTCGTCGGCGACCTTCGCGGGGTCCACCTTGCCGCCGCGTGCGGCGTCTGCAATCTCCGCCACGCGCTCAAGCCTCTTCTCCGCCGCCTCGAACTTCTCGCGGGCGAGGCGAAGCTGCTCGTCCTTCGTCTGCTGGGCCGCCGTCTTCAGCTTCAGCCCGGCGGCGCGGAGGCGCCGGTCGGCGATGGACGCTGCCATCTCCACGAACCTGGAGGCCTCCTTGGCGCTGTTGGTGGCGAACGAGAGGTTCACGGCCATGCGCTTGTAGGCCGCCTCAGTCTCCTCGTCGGTGAGGCCCGACGACTTCGCCATGGCGGCGGCCTCCATCGCGGAGATCTTGGCCTGCTCCAGGCGGTGCGCCGACTCCTCGGCGCGCATCCGCCCCGCCCAGGCGTAGAACGCCGTTCGGCTCGGAGGGTCGATGCCGTACTCCTTCACCGCCCAGTCCGCGGCCTCGTTCCAGCGCAGGCCCCGGCTCTTGTAGAAGAGCTGCCAGCCCTGCTCCTCGGTGAGCGCGGACGCCCAGGAATCTGTGCGCAGCTTGCTCATCCTCTCCCCATGAGCGCGTCCCTGCCCGCGCCGGTGATCTCGTACAGGGCCTCGCCGAACGGGTCGAAGCTGCGCTTCACCCGGCGCGTGCCGATGAGTTCGTCCATTTCGCGCTTGAACTCCGCCGTGGTGATCGGGTGCTTCACGGCGATTTCCGTCTCCGTCGCCAGGATCGTCTCGCGCACGGCGATTCCGTCCAGGCGCAGGAGTATCGAGAGGATTTCCCTCTGCATTCCGATGTCGTTCACTTCTTGCCTCCCATGGTTGCGTTCATCGCCGCCTTCTCGATCAGCTCCACCTTGCCGCGCACGGCGCCGAACTCCTCGATGAACGGGTCGAGGCGGCGGTGCGTGTCCTGGGTGCGCTTCTCGGCCTTCTTGTCGTTCTCGTCGAGCTTCTTGAAGACGCGCCCCAGCGCGGGGCCGATGTCGTCGATGCGGGCGTTGATGGCCTTGCGGTGCTCGGCGCACTGGTCGCAGGTGACGAAGCGCGGCTCCTCGCGCGTCTCGAGCGGCTGGGGGACCGTGGTCTTGCCGAACTTCGCCTTGATCCACGCGCCGACGACGCCGGCGACCGCCGAGACCGCGCCGCCGCCTACCGCAAGGTTGATGCCGTCTACTTCCATCGTCGTCACTCCGGGATTACGCAGTCCTCGCACGTCTCGGTGACGGTGCCGTCGCTGATCGTGCAGCTGCCGTCCTTGCATTCGACCGTGGCCTTCTCCGCACTGCCGCCCTTCGAGAGGTATTTCTTGATAGTCTTCGAGAGCGCTGAGTAAGCCGCGTCGCCAGCGACGGAACCCCCGCTGGTCGCAATCGCCGCGCCGACTTTCGCTGCAAGTTCCGCCGCGCCCTTGAACGACGTGTCGACGACTTTGTTCAACTCGGCGGACACGACGTCCTTGTAGTTCTTGACGTGGAGGTTCACCTCGTCGCCAGGCTTGCGGGCAAAGTCAAGCTCCTCGTACGTCTGCTCGACCATGTTCTTGTTGTAGTGCCAGCGCTGGCCCTTGTGGACGGTCTGCACCACGCCGTTTGAGTCGCAGACGGGATTGCCCGCTGCGTCTATGACCGGTTGCTGGCCGTAGTCCTCGACCTCTATCGCGACGCACCCGGCGCACAGCCAGATCAGCGACGCGAACAGCGCGACGATTATCAGCACTCCGGCGACGCCGCTCTCAACCATTCCTGTCATCATCTTCACTTTCTTCTTCATCGTTATCTCCTTTTGTTGTTGTTTTGTCTCCAAGCGCTAAGCTCCAAGCTCTAAGCTACTCTCCCCGCCTTCCGGGCCTCCTCGCTCGCCTCCAGCCAGGCGCGCCAGCCGAATGCGTCTGCGGACACGCACAGGTATAGCACCTCTGCGGCTGCAAGGGCGAGGGCGAGCTTCTGGGGATCCTGCTTGTAGTGGTAGTGGGCAAGCTTCAGACAGTTGCGGCGGAACTCGTCGTTCGCCATCAGGAACTTTTCGCGGGTGCCGTCGCCGAAGTGGTTGCGCAGATCGTGGATGACGGCTGCGGGCGCGAACGGGGCGAGGTATTGGGACACCATTGCGCGAACTTCCGGCTTCAGGAACTCCGGGCCTATGCCGTTGTACCCCTCGCAGATGGTCGTTATGCCAAGGCTGCGGAGCCAGTCGAGCCCGTCGAGCCCGGCGGCCTCGGCCACTTCTAGCAGTTCATTTATCTCTATCTCTGTTGCCATTGTCGGTTTCCTTTCTCTCTTCTCTCCATCCCTCCAAGCTCTAAGCTCCAAGCTCCAAGCTCTTCTCCCCCCAAAGGGGGCCGGTTTTGGGGAGGGCGGAGAGCCGGCATCCGCCTGCCTAGTTGGAGGTAGCAGGTACCATGCAGCGGGACCTACGCCGCGAATTGTACCACAGACCCTTGACGCCGGAAACGGAACGCGGGACACGGACGGAGAAAACCGCCAAAACCGAAATTAGGAAGCAAAACGCACCGCGGTGCGTTTTGCTATTTCAAGGGGACTTTCTAAAGGCAAAAAAGAACCCCTGCAAGCGGCTTGCAGGGGGTAGGGTTTCGCTATTTCAAGGGGCGCCTCAGAGACAAGAAAGGCCCTCCCCTAAAAGCGCCTTACAGAGCATTATATCTTCTTTATCTTACGTACAATGTCTCTTATAATTTGGCGAACCCTTGCTACCGCCATTTTCTGTTTGAATGAATCTGTGTATGAGCGTGAACAAAAGTTTAAAAGCGTTCCTGTCACATCAGGAACAAATCCGGGCATGGGATCTATCATTACTTGGATTGAGCCTGCGGCAAGGACGAAATCCATGGGTTCGGTGAAACTGAACGTATTTGATCCCCTAATCTCAAATCGACCAAACGTCTGATAGACATGCCGGAATATGGTTGAGAATGCACGTTCACACACTTGAAAGTCATAAAACGACATACAAGCAGATTTGGTTGAAATTGGCAATACTTGAATATTCAATAGTAATAATGTGATGTAGTTGTCCTTCTCGGTTATGCTAATGGTTTGATATGGATATGAAGAATCTGAGCCAATCCGTTCCGTTCTGATGAGTTGTTCAATCGCATTCATGGCAAAAAAGTGTTGAGTGTGATAACAAGAACCAGTGATCGAGAGGTCGGAACAAGTAGACATAAGACTATCCCATCTTGTAATGTCGGATGGTTTAGCCTTTTCACTAGCGTCAGCGATCCAGGCAGCAAGGTTTTTTAGCTCGTTGTTGAATACATCTTCACGGTTCATGTCGATCTCCTTACAACATCTTCTTGAGTTTCTTGATTGTGCCAGAAAGCGCTGCCGATTGATCGGCGAGTTCCTTAGCGGTCGTACGTAGCTCTTCGAGATTGACATTCGATGGTGGCTCGGCTGCTATGGTGTGTGTATCGTCACTTAGACCAAGCAACCAATCCGCAGACACGGCGTGGACTTTGCAAATGTTTGCAAGCACATCCGCTCCGGGAACAACTTCACCTTTTTCATAGCGTGCCCATTGCTGATACTTCATATTTGCAGCTGACGCCATTTCAGATTGTGACGATGTCCCCCGCAATTTTCTCAACCTTTCAGATAGAACACTCATGTTTTATTGCCCATCATTTTTGTTGCAACTTTTTTGTTGTACCATATTGACATTACAACTGATTTGTTGTATACTATCTCCCGTTATCACTAACGAGTGACAACAGTATACCACAAAAGGATAACAGGAGGTAGTAAAAAATGAAGGTGAGAAAGAAGAGCATGGTGCCGCTGAAGGCGGTGGAGACGAAGCGGTGTAGCGGCGTGGCCGTCGTGGCGCGGCGAATCGGCTGCCACCCCGTCCAGCTCTCGTACATCATGCACGGGAGGCGCAAGGCGAACGACAAACTCCGCCGCCGCCTCGCCCGTCTCGGCATCACCGCTACCGTCGACGGGAAAGATCTGTAACCAGGAAACAAACAAGGAGGGAAACCATGCAGACAGAGAAGAACGAGACAACGCCGCCGTGCGCGGCAGTCGAACCCGCCGCGAGGGGGGTGAGGGTCATCAACACGCCGGGCGTCGTGGCGTTGAAACTGATCCACCATTGGGATGATTTACCGAGTCTTACGGCACGAATTGAATACAGGGGAGACGACGGCGACGGACATGATGAGCACGACGTCACTATTTACTGGGGCAGTTCTGTCATCGCAACGATGAAGGTCTTTCGCGGTCGTGCGTTCGCGATCCGCACGGCACGTGCGGCGCTCAAGGGCGCGATGTCTCGCCTGGGCAAGCACCGTCGCTGGACAGCCAACCGCGCCGCCCGCAAGGCCGCCGCGAACGAAGAGGAGAGCAAGTGATGCGTATAAATTACACCAGTCGCGGCTTTCGTGTCGTGACATTCAAAGATCGCAACGAGCAACCATGTTCTATCCAGGAGAGCAGCAGCGTCACGCCCAGCCTCTGGTTCGGTATCGACTCGGACCGCATGCACCTTTCGCAGCAGATGGTGAGGGACCTGCTCCCCTTGCTCGAGTACTTTGCGGAACATGGAGTACTGCCAAATCGGAAGAGAGACAGGCGTGTCAAGGTCGCCGCGAACGAAGAGGAGGGAAAGTAATTGAAGAGTCTTGCTCAATGGGCAGCTGTCGCATTGATGATCGTCGGCTTTGATAGATACATAAAACAAGGAGATCAACTTGGTAGTTGTTTGACCTTTTCTATTGTGCCGTACCTTTTACTAACTGTTGGGGGGAACAAGGCAAAGGAGGGCAAGTAAAATGACAGACTTAATTTGGGTTTTAGTCTGGGCGTACATCACGTACCACTTCGCGGCGATCGTCAGGCATGTCGCGGCGATCGTCAGGCTCGTCGCGAGGGGACGCGACGGCAAGGCGCGTCCGGCGCGCTCCCTCGCCGACTGCGTGGAGGTGCGCTGATGGACCAGCAGACAGGCCAGTGCCGGATGTACACGTGCCGCGACTGTGGCGCAGAGTTCTCCGCGCCATATCACGCGGAAGCTCGGGGCGCGGCGGTGCCCCACGTCTGCCCGGAGTGCCTAAAACAACACAAGCGCGACTGGCGCATCCGCGATCGGGTCGCCCGCAAACCCGGGAAGTTGCTCGCCGCCCGCCGCGCCGCGTTCCTCGTCCGCCGTGACGCGGAGTACGAGCGCGGCAACCACCCGCAAGTGGTCGTTCGGGTGAGCAACGGACTGCGCATTGAGACGCGCGGCCACGTCGCCGGATCGGTTAGAAGCCGTTAGCCACATAAAACGAAAGGACAAAGTCAATGAGGAAAATCACGCTGACACGAAACGGCCAGACCCACGCGATGGACGTCGAGGTTTCGACTATGCACGCCGACGGACTAAAGACCGGCGACCGGGTACTGCTGCGCATCAAGGGCGACTGCTGCTACAACAAGCCCTCGGAATACCAGGAATACCAAGTTGACGCGGTAACCAAGTCCGACCGCTTCGACGGGAAGTGCAGCGACATCCGATTCGTCAAGGTCGAGAAGACACCCTCAGCCGCTCCTGTCGCGACAAGTGCGACCCACCCCACTGACGAAACGGCGGCGAACGTCATACGCGCTCTCTACCGCGACGTCCTTGCCAAGCAGGAGGACGAATTCTGGGCGCGCGCAAGACTCGGCGCGATGCTGATCAGATGGGAAGAGTTCCTGGGCAAGAGCAATGCCGGCTGCAAGTCGGCAGGAGAAGGCCTCAAGGGCTGGCTCGAGAAGAACTGCCCTGAAATCGGCTATTCCGCCGCGCTGGGCTACAAGAACTCGGCGCGGATGGCGGCGACGATGCTGGGCGGTGGCGCGGTAGCAGTCGCGGCGCTCCTCGGCGAGAGCGAGGTGACGCAGCCTGACGGCGAGGTGATCGACGTGCCCTGCGACGTTGTAGAGAGACGTGACAAGCTTTACAAGGACGTCAACTCGCGGCGGAAGCTGGAGCAGGCGTACTTCGCGTTCATGTCCGCCGGGGTCAGGGTGAAGCCGAAGAGGAAGCCAGCAAAGAAGGTGGCACATCCAGACGACCCGCTGTCGATGAGCGATTCGGCGACGGTGATGTGGGTGGAGGCGATGCGGCCGTTCGAGGAGAACCGCGCGGCGTTCCATTCCGCCGCCCGGGACCTGAAGCCGAACGTGGCGGCGAAGTTCCTGGCCGAGCTGAAGATGCTCGTCGGGGCGCTGGAGAAGGCAGGCGGCGACAGGTAGGCCCTGCGGGGGTGTGCATGGGGATGGAGCAGCGAGACTGGATCGTCGAGATGGAGGAGGCCGGCAAGGTCACCTCCCTCGAGATGCAGCACTACGTCCGCAAGATGGGCGCGAAGCTGGAGTTCAACGCGGTGGAGGTGGCCGGGATCCTCGGCTACCAGAGGGCGGAAAGCGTGTACGCGCTCTGCGAGGCCGGGAAGATAGGGTATCTGTCGCGCGGCGCGGGGAAGCACCGCTACTACATCTTCCCCAGGGCGAGTGTTTTGAAGTATCTGCAGGAGAACTGCAACAGGATATAAAAACAGGATATAAAAGGAGATTCAATGACGATGACAAAAGTGGCACAGGCAATGAACGACTACGCGGCGCTCGAGTGCGTCGAGAGCTACACGGAGAGGAAGAGGATCCTCGACCTCTGCCGCATCTTCAGGCTCATCCGCGAGGAGAACGGCAGCGGCGGGAAGATCCTCGAGCTGTTCGCGAAGTACCAGAGGATGTACGGGCTCAAGGGGCTGAAGCGCAAGTACTACGTTTGGCTGGAGGCCGAGGAGAAGGCGGCGGGCGGCGGTGTGCTGGCGCTCGCCGACGGGCGGAAGATGAAGCGCCCCGAGCGCGACAACCCGTTTCTCAGGGACTTCAAGAACTACTGCGAGCGCAACAGGAACTCCGGCGGCTGCCGCGCGGCGCTCGACGCCATGATGCGCGACTTCCGGCGCGGCGACGTCGCGTTCTCGTTCGGCACCTGGCGGGACATCTGGCGCGAACAGCACCCGGGCGAGGAGGTGCCGCCGTACTGCCCGGCGAGCTGGACGCCGCGCGGGATGACCTACGAGAACCTGATGCAGCACTACGCCAAGGAGAAGGGACGCGACCTGGCTCTCCTCTGGAACCGGCAGGGGATGTTCGCGGCGGCGGCGAAGCATCTGCCGCCTGTGCTGCGCACTCGCGTCGGGCTCCACCCGGGCGAGGTCTACCAGTCAGACGACGTGTGGCACAACATCGACGTGTACGCGCCGGGCATCAAGGGCGTGTTCCAGCCGCTGGAGTTCGCCACCTACGATGTCGCGAGCGCGTTCAAGATCGGCTCGCTGATGAAGCCGCGCAGCCGCAAGGTCAATCCGAAGACCGGCAAGGAGGTGCGCGACAACCTCAAGGAGCAGCAGTTCCGGTTCGAGGTCGCCGGCATCATGTGCAACACCGGCTTCTACAGGGGCGGCGTC
>JAZQGX010000035.1:0-3365 GCA_045540275.1 Kiritimatiellia bacterium
CCAGAACGCACAATCCGGCGGCGACAAACGCGAGGGCGAGGGCGATCGGGATATCGGGATACATCATTCCTCTCCGATGGATTGCCTACTTTACGGTTTTGAAAAACTCCGACATTGATTCCGCCGTCGAGCACACGAGCAGCCTTGCGCGACCCGACCGGTCGTGGAGCGCGCGGGGGCCAACCTTCCATGGACGCACGACGTCTTTCCGAATCCGCCGCATATCGCCGACGGCCTGCGCAAGCGTCCATAAGACGGCGGCATTGAGCCTGTCGCCTTGTTCGGCGACAAGCCTTTCCGCACCGCGTTCGGCGTTCTTCGCGATTTCCTGCCAGACTTCCATCTCTCATCGGGGCGTGAACGCCCTCCATAAGAGTAGAATGCAGATTCATCGTAAAAGGTTCATAAGAAAATTCATTCTCGCGTCTCAATGCGCACTGTCCCAAAGCAGCGACGAGTTAGACATTTCCCCAAAGCGGAAATATCATTTGAAGACAGGACGCGAACTCTTGCCTATCTTTACCCAATCCTCGCGAAAGCCGGGGTTGGTAAGAATGTAAACCCAACCTTGTTCTTGTTTGTTTCCCGTTTTCATTTTCTTTTCCCTTGACACCTCATTTCAGAAACTTTCTTCCATCGACCTCCGACAAGATGCGCATTTGCTGGATGGCGATTTCGTTCAGCTTCTTCAACCGCCGGGGTTGGGGAATGCCGTCATTGATCATTACGGCGTTGATGTTCTCCATGTTGGATATGCAGATGAGCTGATTGACGGTGGCGTAGTCGCGCTGATTGCCCTTGAGCGTCGGGTTTGCGGCTTGCCATTGCTGGTGCGTCATGCCGAAAAGCGCCACGTTCAGCACATCCGCTTCGCTCGCGTATATTATGTTCATCTGTGAGCGCGTTACAGCGGTTGGAATAAGATTTTGCTGGATGGCGTCCGTGTGGATGCGGTAGTTTATCTTGGCAAGTTCCCGCTTCGCCGACCATCCGACAAGTTCCTGCTCTTTGGCTTTAAGCCTTTCAAATTCCGTGATGAGATAAAGTTTGAATTCCGCCGAAATCCATGACGTAAACTCAAAGGCTATGTCGCGGTGCGCAAAAGTCCCGCCTCCTCGTCCGACTTTGCAAAGAACTCCAATGGCATTGAACTCGTCGATCCATCTTGTCGGGCTCATCGTGAAAGCATTGTCTCCGGCCATCGACAAAAGGGGGTCGAAATCGACCCCTTTAAAGTCGGGGTTGTGCAATTTTTCCCAAAGTCCGAGAAAAGAAATCGTCGCCCGGCTTCGCATCCAGTTCTTGACCACATCTTTTGGCTCTATTGGGTTTTTGAGTGCTGCAATATCGGTGATGCAGACGTAATCAGCTTCATTGTGGCGAATTACCCGCACAATCGTCCCATTTACATTGAGTTCATTATTACGCTTCATATACGACTCCTTTTATTCAATCGTTTTAATCATCTCTGCTTTAGATAGATTGAAATGACGACTCCCACTGAACCTCAAGATCACGCCTTTTTAAATACGAGACCGCACTTGAAAGCGTCGGCGGCCTTTTCGCCGACGGCGAGATAGCGCCAATTCTCCTCGTCGTAGATAATCGGCTTCAGTTTTTCGAGCGAATATCTGCCGCGCTCGTCGAGGATGCTTTCGTCGGCCTGTATGTTCACGACCTCGCCCGTAATCTGCAAGTGGCTGCCGATTGCGACCGTATTCACGACTTTGCACTCGATGGTCAGCTTCAGTTCGTTGATGACAGGCGCGTCGACCTTTTCGGCTTTCGCCACCGTCCAGCCGACTTCCGCGATCTTGTCGTGCTCGCAGCCAGACGCGATGCCGATCCAGTCCGTCTCCGCCGCCTGTTCGATGCTTGGATAGCCGATCGTGAACGCGCCGGAACGCAGGATGCTTTTCAGGGTCTTGCGCTTGGCCGTCGCGTTGATTGCGATGGTGAGGCATGGCGGCTTGTGGCTCGACGGCGTGTAAAACGCGAGCGTGCAGGCGTCCGCCTTGCCGTTTTCGTCGTACGCCGCCGCGATGATCGCGGGCGTCGGGGAAACGACCGCCCGCGGTTTCAGGGATTTTTTCATCGGCAGAGTCAGTCCATCGGCTTGAAGGCGGACTTGGCGACGCCGCAGATCGGGCATTTCCAGTCGGCCGGCTCGGAGTCGAGGTCGCCTTCGTATTCGTATCCACAGAGCGGGCAGACGTATTTCTTCTTTCCCGAAGGCGCGTCGGAGGCGTATTCCGGGGCGTATTTCCTGAGAATCGCCATCGTAGCCTCGCCGTGGCGCATCTCCTGGGCTCCGAACTCCTTCACCTGCTCCGCCGCCTCGTGCAGCCCCAGTCCCTCGAGCTGCTCCGCAAGCCTTCCGAGGTTCGCCTCTCCCTTGGATTCCGCCTTGGAGAGTCCCTTGACGAGCTTCCAGAACGCATCCTTGCCGACGGGGTACTTGCCGTTCAGCGTCGCGTAGAACCCGGCGTGGTTCGTCTCCTGGTTGCCGAGTTCGACGAACTCCTTCGCGACGTCGGCGTAGCCGTGGTGTTCGGCTATGCGGGCGAGCGCGTAGTACATTCCGCCTCCCATCGCCTCGCCCGACGCGAGCTGCGCTATCGTCTTTTCAAGGGCCGTCCCCTTTGTTTTCCCGTAAATATCCATCTTTGTTTCCTCCTGTCTTGTCGTGCATTCGGCATTGCGCGCCTTCAAGCCTTAATTATACCAAACTACCCTTCTTCCAAACCGCTCTTCTTCCGGGGCAAAGCGAAATGGTTCAAACCACTTGGTGTTTTGGATCGTTTCACTTGGCGATTCAAAGCATTTCACTTGGCGTTTTGTTCCAAACCACTTGGTGTTTTGATTCAAACCACTTGGTGTTTTGCCTTGAAACACTTGGTGAAATGGATCAAACCACTTGGTGAAACGATCCAGACCACTTTGTGAAACGATTCTTCCGCCTTCGTGCAATCGCCCCAAAAAGTTTTGTAAAAAAAGTTTTTGACAGAATTGCCGCTATTTGGTAATATTGCATCGACAGCGGACAGGTCGACTGGAGGGGATTGGAAGGGAAGGAGCGAGAATGAGCGTGAAAAGGATTGCGGCGGCGGCATTTGCCGGTGCCATGTCGTTTGCCGTATCTGCGGCCGAAACGGGCGCGGACGACGCCATCGCGGCGGTGCGCGGCTGGGGCGCCCTCAAAGAGATGGCGGGGACCGCCATGGACGCCGAGCCATCGGACGTCGCGAAGGTCGCCGGACGCGACGGGCGCGGAAAGTTCTTCATCGTGAACCTCTCCGGCGGCGGCAATGTTCGTTTCGTCAACGGGAACGATCATCGCAGATACCCCATCTTCCGGAACCAGC
>JAZQGX010000036.1:0-10257 GCA_045540275.1 Kiritimatiellia bacterium
CTATGGCTCCGTGCAGCAGGCCCAGGCGTTCTATCAGAAATCCGCAAATTATTACGCATAGGCTATGATACAGCGCTTTAGAATCGGAAACAACCTCTCCATCATCTGGCTTCTCTACGAGGATGACGGAAACACCCACAACCTTGAGGGCAAGGAGATCGAACTCTATATGGTCTGCGGTGGCTACAAACACCCCGTTACCGACTACACGATTACGGAGAACGCTATCGCGTGGACGTTCCCGGCTGCGATCCAGACAAGGACCGGCTACTATAAGCTCGTCCTCCTTGAACGGGACGCGACGAGGGGTCTCTATTCGTTCGATGTCGCCCAGGCGTTCTGTCTTGAACCGAGGAGCGCATTAAGGAACATCAAGACCATCGTGGACGAGGATGCGACCGTTCAGGTTCGTTCGGTCCTTACCTATGCGCATATCACGAACCTTGCATCCGTTGATACGGTGCAGACCGAAGAAGGAAGCGCCGCAGTAATCCGTCTCACCAACGGGAAATTCTTCACCATTCCCCTTGGCGGCGGCGGTGGCGGATCGGACATTTCTGTGGTGGACAACCTTAATTCCACCAGCCCAACCGATGCGCTCTCAGCTAACCAGGGCCGTATCCTCAAAGAGTTGATTGAATCCCTTCCTCAGCTGAACGTTGAGGACAACCTCGAATCCGTCTCCAAGACGAATCCGCTCTCCGCGAATATGGGCCGTGAGCTCAAGCGCCTCATTGACAGCATTGAACCGGGCGGTGGCGGAGGCGGTTACACCCTCCCCGTAGCCGGATCTGGCGCCCAAGGGCAGCTTGGCGGCGTAAGGGTCGGAAGCGGACTTTCCATCGATCCGGTCACGGGACTTCTATCCGCGTCCGGCGGAGGCGGTGGCGGAAGCACGGGAGACCAGGCGCAGATGATGTTCTCCTCTGAGGACAATCCGGGTACTCCCGCACCCGACCCTGGCTCCTGGCATTCTGCACAAACGGCCGGAGACGTCTGGATGGCAATCCGATTCAAGAATAACGATTCTTGGGGTGAATGGGCAGTTGTTTTTATCGGAGACATCGTTGTTCCTTACGCCACATTCAAGGCGTTCGCTTTCACGCGCAGCAACGCGGCTTCCGTTTCTGCACCGACGGGCGGCAGCTACGCCAGCCCCGTTCCCACTACGAGCGGATGGTCAGATGGTATCCCTTCCGGTACTGGAAAGATCTGGATGTCTACGCGCATCTTTGCGTCCGACGATACCCATAGCGAAGTGGCCTGGTCCACTCCGAGAGAGGTTGCCGACAGCGAGTTCATGGATTACGAGTTCTCGTCGGTGGCCAATCCAGGCACGCCGAACAAGGCGAACCCTTCCGCGCAGGAGACGAATCCGAACTGGAGCAATACCGCTACGGAGTCTACCATTTGGATGGCCATGCGCGAAGTGAGCAACGGCCTCTATAAGACCGGCAGCTCCTGGATGATCGTAAAAATCAAGGGAGAAGACGGAAAGGATGGAACGTCCGTGTCAATCAAAGGCACCGTGGATTTGGTTGGAGAACTGCCTTCCAGCGGCAACGAGGAAGGTGACGGCTACATCCTCACCACGAACGGACATCTCTACGTCTGGGACGGTGACTCATGGGTTGACTGCGGACAGATCAAGGGCGACCCTGGAGCAGACGGCCAGACTCCGTACTTGCATATCAAGTACTCCAACGACGGAGGCCTTCACTTCACGAGTAACGACGGGGAGGACCCCGGCGATTTCATCGGCCTTTATTGGGACTACACCGCCGAAGACAGCGACGACGTAACCGACTATACCTGGAAGGGATGGAAGGGCGAGGACGGATTTAGCTATGAATACATCTTCAAACTGACGGCCAACAGCACGGCACCGAGTCTTCCGAGCACCTCCCCGAACACCGACGATTATGTTCCCACCGGTTGGACCGACGACCCCGGCGGCGTGTCTGCGGAATACCCGTTCTGCTGGGTCGCATGGAGAAAGAAGGTTGACGGGACGTGGAGCTCGTGGATCGGAACGACTAACAATAAGGCGCGTCTCTATTCACACTATGGTGCGGATGGAGCAGACGGCGGTGCCGGACAGGCACAGTTCAAGAGCATTGTGTTCAAGCGCAGCGCCACGCAGCCTTCCCGCCCCGGTAACGGAACCACTCCTGGTTCTTCCTCTTATGGAGGTACGTTCAACAACCCCGTTCCCTACGGATGGAGTGACGGTATCCCCGCCCTTGTGTCCGTGGACAATCCGGACTCCCTGGACAACACGCTTTGGATGACATCCCGCGTGTTCACCGATGACGCGCAGTCCCCTCAGGAAGCGGACTGGAAGCCCCCCGTACAGGCCTTCGACACCGAAGGGTACGATATCGAGTACGCCTATATGCAGACCAATGACGCGAGACCGGCAGACCCCACCACTGCCAACCGGCACGGTGGCTCCGGAACGCAGATTTGGTTCGATCCGGTGCTTGACAAATACACCACCGGGACTACGCAGCGCGACTTCACGGAGATGTATTGGATGGCCATGCGTGCGAAGGTCAACGGGACCGGAGTAGGTGGCTGGACCGTCCTCCGCATCAAGGGCGAGAATGGTACGCCGGGTGTTGACGCTAAACCCGTCCGTATCCGGAAATGGGCTGATATCGCCGGCCAGAGCCTCAGCGGAAACCAGCGCGTCTTCTCCGGCTATGAGGACGGCGCTCCTTTCCGTGATGTCATCGTGATCACGAAGGATGTCTACCCCAGCGGTACGGTATATCCTTGGATGGACGGAAACAACGCCCTTCCGATTCTCGCGGTCGTCAATTACTCCTCGAACTACGAGACCGGCTATCCCGGTTCGTACTTCACGAACTCGAGGCTGCCCCAGTCTGGGAACTACTCGAACAACCTTCCCGCGAACAAGACTGAATCCGCGTCCGCGTCCGCGCTCGGCACCATCATGCCGTGTTCGCGAACCTCGGCCCTATCTACACACAACTTCTTGTCGCGATGCAGGCCTACATCGGTTCGTTGACGGTTGACCATCTCACGACCAATGCGGGCAACAATTCCTACATCACCATCGATGACGGCCTCATCTGCTTCTATGATTCCAACGGGAACCTGCGCATCAAGATGGGTCAGGAGAGCGGTGATTCCGCTCCCGTGCTGAAGTTCTTCAGCGCGTCCGACGACGTCAACCCGCTCTACAACCTCGGCCCTGACGGCATGGTGAACAACGGACCGTATGTCCCGCCTTCCTGGAAATACTTCCAGCTCTACTACAAGCAGAACACGCCTTTCGCCGCCAACGAGAACCTATACCCGATGACCCCCGTCGGAGCTTACCGCTACGAGGACGGCTACCGCATCGTATATCCCGCCGGAGCCTCCGGCTCTCCAGGCGCTATCCAGTATGTTGACCCCGAGGACAACACCGAATTCAACGCCACGCACTCCGCGCAGCATCGCAAGTGGTTTGATACCTGGATTCCGGACCTCGTGAACCACGTCGTTCCCGACGGCTATTATATAATCGCCGACCTCGGCGTATGGAACGCGGAGTGCGACGGATACGACACCGACGAATACGCGCCTTCCGACAGCGGATATGCCGACACGTTCACCGGCATGACGGCTTTCCGTGTCAACAACGGGCAATTCACAATTTATGAAGCCTCCATCAGGACCTATCCGCAAGGCGGGGTTATGAAATATGAAGTTGTGTATTATCGAGTTGCATAAAAATCTTAAGATATGGATAACAAGATAAGATTCAAGCGCGGTTGCTGTGTTTTGCTCATGGTTCTTATGGTTCTTCTCGGCATAGTTGGGGGAGCGGGCTCCCTCAACTATGCACACTTGAACGGGAATCACCTTTTTACAATCGGAGGAATCTCCGTAATAGCGATTGCGGTATATTCCGCAATCACCATCTATCAAAGATTCCTCAAGTCACCGAAATTGAAATGACGCGCAACTGCGTAAAAATCAGCGAATAGCAAGTAAAACGCAGCATATTTCCATAGGCATATTGGATTGGTGAACTTTGCATCAGTGACGGATACGTCCGTCCGGTGCAAAGTTCAATTTTATAATTCAATTTGCTATGGCAGAAACAATGGTTTACACGCCTGACAATCAGGCGAACAACATGCTCCCGTATTTCCTTGCTGGGCAGAACAACGGCGGGTTCTTCGGCGGCAACGGAGGCAGCGCCTTCTGGGGGGCCCTCCTTGGTAGCGTCATCCCGGGATTTCTCGGTGGATGGAACGGCGGTATCGGTGGCGGTATCGGCGGTAACGGAGCGGCGGCCGCTCTCGGCGCACAGGCAACCGCGAACAGCAACGCGGAACTCATCCTCAACGCTATCAATGGCACGGATGCGGATGTGCGCCTTCTCGCCACCACGCTCAATACTGACGTGGATTCCATCAAACTCGGCATCAACACCGTGCAGGGCGCTATCGCGCAGGTAGGCTCCCAGGTCGGTATGTCCGGCTTGCAGGTGGTGAATGCAATCCAGGCCGGCAATTCCGACCTCGCCGCTCGTCTCTGTGACTGCTGCTGCTCTATGAAACAGCTTGTTTCCGAGCAGGGCTTCCAGAACCAGCTCGCGACCGTCAACCAGACGAATGCCCTCGCCGGTGCGATTTCCGGAGGCAATCAGCGGATTGTCGATGCGATTTCCGACCTCAAGACCACGACCATCTCCGAGTTCTGCGCCGCCCGCGAGCGCGATATGCAGGCCGACATCAACAACAAGGCGGAGATTATCACCCAGCTCCGCGGCCAGATCAGCAACGACCGCCAGTCTGCTCAGTTCGCTGCCATGCTCGCGCCCATCAGCGCCAAGCTCGTCGAGATTGAGAGCAAGCAGCCGAACACCATCCCGGTCCAGTACCCGAACATCGTCGCGATGAACGCCACCCCCTATGCCGGATTCGGCGCGGGTTACGGCTACGGCTATGGTGTCCCCGGAGGCAGTTATTGGGGTTAATAGGAGGAACGCGCTATGGCAGTCTGGCCCTATCAGTATGTGAACCAGCGCGGTATTCCGACCATTAAGGCGCAGAGCGTGACTGTTTCCGATACCTCGGTTGACTTCAAATTCAACCCGGATTGGAACAGCCGTCCTTTCCGTGGGCTCCTGCTCGTTTATCTCGCAGACGAGATTCCTGCCGGGACGACCACAACGCTTCCAATCCGCTTCTCTATGGCCGGAACCACCAGCAACGTGACGGTCGCCGGAGGCGCAAACCTTACGGTGGCAGACCTTCCAGGGGTCGGTGTTTACCTGTTCTACTATGACCGGTTCTCCGACATACTCCAACTGCTGAACGCATCGGCAGCTTAATTTAATCAACCTAAACTTAAACTACAATGTTCCAAGCATTACAGCCGGGAATGCCGGTATTCATCCTTTACAAGAACGAGCCGAAAGTGGTTGAAGCGAGAGTCGTTTCAGCGAACACTCACCCGCAGATGCCTAATGCCAGCAATCCGATGGCGATTCTTAACGGACCTGTCACCGACCTTGTTGTCAGCGTGGACGGGAAGAATCTTCCCCCGTTCCAAAGTCTTGCCCCGCAGTCTATGATTGCAACCTTCTCCAACGAGGGAATGGTCCTCAGCGAAGATATGGGGCTTATCAAGAACGAGATGAAGTCCGCCAGGGATGGCCATCAGCGAATCGTGGACAGCTACGAACCGAGCAAGGAAATGGTGGAAAAGTATGATGCCCTTTTCCTTTCGCTTGACAAGGATTTGCAGAGGGAGATGGCGCAGTCAAAGGAGATTGCAGAACTGCGCTCACAGCTTTCTGACACCAACGGCAAGCTCGACCAGATGATGTCGATGTTCTCGGCTATGCTCGGAACGAAACCAAAGGAGGAATAAACAATGGGTATGCTACATATCTTTTCCGAGCGGAGCGACGATGCCCGCCGGTTCGACGAGGCCATGAAGATGGCGAAGTCCGGCCTGATGGAAGCCTGCGAAATCTGGGAGGACATGAAGGCTCAGTTCTCCGAGCGGGACGGCATGTCCCAGCGGGGCAGTTACGGCGAGCGCCGTATGTACCGCAGGGACGAGTACGACCGGGACCCCCGCTACGGGATGGACGAGCGCAGCCGCGACTCCCGTGGCCGCTGGATCTAATCAATCAGTTCAACCGGGGGCGGGCCATCCCGCCCCTTTATCATTCAACACCATGAACCGACTTGACTACTACGATATTACCCCGAAGGGGATGGACGCCTATATGGCGAGCCACGGCCGGCACTTCTCCAAGCCTATGCTGGAGTGGGCCGTCGGAATGATGAAGGACCGCAAGGGTGGCCGTGTCGCATTGCCCGACAAGAAGCAGTTCGACACCGTCCTCAAGTCCTATGACATCAAGATAGACAGGAACGAGGGATTCTATGATCCGCTCTATGTCTGGTGTATGGCGAAGGCCGACTACTTCGGCTCTTCCCTCACCGACGACATGCACATGGCCCGCTATGTCAAGGACTTTATAGATGACCCGGATAACGATTCTGGGACGAAGGCATTTGACCACTTCTATATTGACTGTGTAGCAAATGGGATTGACATCCCGTGGGAGGACCTTATTTAGAATCAAATTCCCACTTACATTTCCTGTGGTGGGAATAGATTCCTTTGATGCAACAATAGATGCTCCTCTCGCAATATCCAGCCTTTGCCGCATCGTATATTGACGGGAATCGCTCTATTGTCCCATCTTGGTGGATGCACCTTACCGGCTTTGCGCGGAGCCTTTGACCAAAGAAATAGCAGTTCTCCCCGGATTTTGCCTTGGAGATTCTTCTTGATGTAATTGGGTTCTTAAGGTTTTCACTTACTGTGACCCAGCGGAGATTCTCCGCCCGGTTATCGTATGTATCCGTATTGATATGGTCGATGCACGGTTTGTTTTCGGGGTTCGGGACAAATGCCATAGCAACGGCTCTATGGGTTCTTATTCGATACTCTCGGCCGTCTTTGTTTACGCCTATGTTTAGATACCGAAGGTCCTTGCCTCCGCCTACTTGTTTCCGGATATGCTCAGTTACATAGTGGATGCGCCCGCGCGCTGGTACGACTTCTCTTGGAACGGTTTTGATGCGGCCGAAATTAGAGACCTTGAAATACCCTTCCCATCCGGGAATGTCTCTCCATTCTTCGCCTTGCATATCCTCAAGGGATAAGTTCTGATAAGGTAACATATTGCTAACTATTTACTTGCGCTAACAATGAAAAGAGAGGAAGGCGTGTTAGCACCGCCGTTCGGAAGGATAGCTACCCCTCCCTATCCTCTCTCTACAAAGATAGCAAAAAAGATTGAATTATGATACATCGCGTCTTGCAGATAGGAAGGTGGACGGTGGACTTCCTGTTCGCCGAGACCAAGTATGACATCGAGGGTGTCGTTGGGTGCCTCCGGTACTACCGCGCACCCGATTTGGTCATAGACGAGGCCGTCAGCCTCATGGAGGAGGGAGGGATGAACACTGGCTTCTGCTTCAACAATCCGGAGATATTCAAGGCCCTTCTCGTAGTTGGCCCCACATCGTCCGGCGCGGAGTTCCTCAATACGATAACTCACGAAATCCATCACCTTGCAGTCGCGGTCGCATCACAACTTGGAGTGGAACTTAACAGCGAGTCTCCCGCCTACCTTGCGGGGGACTCCGCTATGGCGCTTGCGGAGGTTATATGCGAAATGGGTTGCGAACATTGTCGAGGGGTCAAATAAAGAGACCGGACCCCTTCCGTGTTTGTTATCTTTGCTTCGAAAGAATCAAAGATAAGGTCATGCCTGCAAAAATGGATACAAAGCAAAAGACCGCCTTCATTACGGCCATCATAGCGTTTGTCGCCGGCTGGGGGCTTACCATCGCGGGCTTTTGCGTCCCTCCCACGGGCGAGGTCTCGGGCTCGGTACTCGCCGTCCTTGGCGAAGCGATGGTGTATGCGGCCTCGGTGTTCGGGGTCAGCATGTATTTCGGACACGAGATGGCGAAGTTCCGCCACGATACGAGACAGTATATCGACAAAATCGAACGGGAGAGGGAGGGACAGGCCGAGGAACCCGAAAACGAAGAGTATCCATGAAACCATCTGACATAGACGCCATTATCATCCATTGTTCTGCGACCCCGGAAGGGAAGGACGTCCGGGCGAAGGACATCGACAAGATGCACAAGGACAAAGGATGGAAGATGATCGGTTACAATTACGTGATAGATTTGGACGGCACCGTGGAGGTCGGCCGTCCGCTGACGATGGACGGAGCCCACTGCAATACGGCTGGATTCTCCGGAAAGTCTTACAATAAGCACAGCATTGGAATCTGCTACGTCGGCGGCGTTGAGGGAAAGCTTGATAAGAAGGGTCGCATCGTCTCCAAGACCGACGCGAAGGGGAAGCCCATCGAGAAGGACACCCGCACCCCTGCGCAGAAGGAGTCCCTTGTAAAACTCGTGTATAATCTGATGGATGTGTACCCCATCAAGGAGGTCCTCGGTCACCGCGACACTTCTCCGGACCTTGACGGGGACGGGTTCATAAACCGACACGAATGGATCAAGGGGTGCCCGTGTTTCGATGTTCGTTCAGAATTTCCTATGTCTGTCTGTACGGCGAAAAGAAAATAACATTCCATACCAACTTTATGAAAGTCAAATTCACCAGACTTGCTGCTGAGTCCCGGCGGGTTCTCTCGCTCGGGATTATCCTTATGTTGGTATCATGTTCTCCGAGGATTGTGGAGAAAATCGTCACGGAGGTCCGAGACACGACCATCGTGGAGATCCACGAGCGTATTGTTCACGACACGGTGAAGGTCGAGATCCCGGTGATCATAGAGAACAACGTCACGCCGGCAGACTCGTCCCATCTCGAGAATGAGTACGCGGTCAGCGACGCCTATATCAAGGACGGCCTCCTTCATCACTCCCTGAGGACCAAGGGCGGCACGATAGAAGTTCCTGTCGACATCCCGGTGGCCGATACGACCACAACCCACAACCACTACGAGAACCACGAGGATAATCATGAAAAGATTAAGGAGGTTGAGAAACCCTTATCCAAGTGGAAATCGTTCAAATTGGATTGTTTCTGGTGGCTTATTCTTATGATTTCAGCACTATTAGGCTGGACGTTTCGGAAACCAATTGTAAAACTACTTAAAACGATACTGAAATGAGCAAATGGAATGGAAAAGAGCTCGTTGCGGACGAGCCGAAGCCGAAAGAGAAAACAATCCTCGATTACCTCAAGGAAATCAGCGACAAGCTGGATGCGATTGCCGAGAACACGGCTCCGCCGGAAGAACCGGGCGAGTAGCGATGTCCAAGTACAAGAACAAGAAGGTCATTATCGACGGGATCGAGTTCGATTCAAGGTGCGAGGGAGAGTACTGGCTCCTTCTCAAGCAGAGGGAATCGGACGGTGAGATAACCAACCTACGCCGGCAGGTTCCGTTCGAACTCATCCCGGCCGTCTGGGGAGAGAGGGTCAAGCACCTCAAAACGAAAGACAAGACAGTTCCTGTATGTCTGCAAAAAGCCACGCATTATTATGCGGACTTCGTGTACACGGATTCCGACGGGAAAGAGGTCGTAGTGGACACCAAGAGCGAGTACACCCGCAAGCTCGCGGACTACTGCCTCAAGAAGAAGATGATGCTCGCATTCAAGGGGATAGCCATCACGGAGATCGTCCTTAAACGATAGGGTCAAATAGCGGACGGGGCAAAGGGAGCGCTTGTCTATCTTTGCTTTGTATGGATACCAATCTCACATTCGAGTACAGGATCGACGAGATCAAGGACGGCATTGACGGGGAAATCTCCCGCCATGCCGCTTTTCTGCGTTTCCAGGACGGAGGCTCCGCGTACGACTCCCTGCTCGTCCACACCAACGAGCGGCCGACTATCAACGGATTCGTGTCGGACGCCTTCCGCGCCGTCCTCGCCAGGTTTGAAGGTGACGGGAAATATGAGTTTGAGGACGGAGACTATTACCGGCTTTCCTTCTATCTTCCCGACTTTGACAGCGACATGTACAAGGCCGCCAACGAAGAGATCAAGCGGTATGTCCTTCTCTCCGTATCTGCAAACTGGCTTGTGCATCGTTCGTTCGGTGAGTACGCGAAGGTTGTCGCCGTCGATGCCGGCGAATCCCTGAACAGAATCATCGTATTTCTCCGAAGCCGTAAACGAATCGACTGACAATGGACATCAAACTCAAT
>JAZQGX010000037.1:0-5463 GCA_045540275.1 Kiritimatiellia bacterium
TCGCAATTGCGATTCCGGATTTCCGAAAGACCCCGGACGAAAGTCCGGTTCACATATACGTTTTCCACCGCAATCGAAAGAAAAGCGGTTTTACATAAAAGAATCGCGAAAAGCGATTCCTCAAAGGAAAACTCCGGGACAAACGTCCCGCTCACATATACATACAATTTCCGGTGACAATGGCGAGAGGGCACCACCTGTACCCATCCCGAACACAGAAGTTAAGCCTCTCAGCGCCGATGGTACTTGGCTGGAAACGGCCCGGGAGAGTAGGTCGCCGCCGGATTCCAATAAGAAAGCTGTTGCGAAATGCAACAGCTTTTGTTTTTTTCTAATGCTATTTGATAAACCATCTAAAACAACACAACACTCAAACGGCTTTAAACAAGCTTCTTACCCCGTTTTTGTTTAGTTACCATCTAAAACAACACAACACTCAAACCAAACATCGGTTCCGGATCGTCTTTCTTCCGTTTAGTTACCATCTAAAACAATACAACACTCAAACATCAAGGATTCGCCAGCCGGATTTTTCGGCGTTTAGTTACCATCTAAAACAACACAACACTCAAACCTCAAATTGAGTATACGCCACAACAAAGCGCGTGTGTTGCTTTAGATGGTATTATTTTATCCGATATCAGAAGGATTATCAAGGGTCAATTCGCATAAATCTTTATCGAAAAGAGTACGCCGATTTCGCTTACATGTACGCGCCTGACTTCTTCCAGCATTCTGACAACCAGATAATTCATTTTATAGTCCACCTTGGCATTCCCGGTGACTGCCACGACGCGCCAGCTCAAAACGAATCCCCCAGAAGATCGATCTCCTTTTCGTATACGCCGGTGACGGATTGGTGAATGAAGGAGAGACGATCGTTAGAGTAATTGCTCAGATTTTTGGAGGAGAGAAGAATACCAATACCCATTTTCCCGCATAAAAGTTTCAAATCTGCGCTTGCAGCGGAAGAATTGAACATATTCAGAATTTGCTTTAGAATGCGGCATTGATTGGCGATGGAAAGAGACAGGAATTTTTCATAATTTTCCGAAAGCGTCTTTGCGGGGGTCTCGTACTTGGCAGAATAAGGCTTGGTTCGCAATTTTTCGAGGAGAAGGCGATACAGCATTTCGTTCTGTTCTGCGGTGATACCGTCATATGCGGTAATGTTCACATCCGTTCCTGCATTGCGGCATCGGTCAAGATATTTTACGATTTGCTTTATGTACTGCACGGTTTC
Organism: Kiritimatiellia bacterium; assembly: GCA_045540275.1. Classification (GTDB taxonomy): domain Bacteria; phylum Verrucomicrobiota; class Kiritimatiellia; order RFP12; family UBA1067; genus RGIG8368. The sequence continues at coordinate 1,244 of JAZQGX010000037.1, forward strand.
ATAGGACACAACCAGCTGATTGGCGTTTTTATATACAATTTGGACGCCGGTTCTTCCGGATACGTGCATGCGGAAGCCGTTGAAAGAGAAAAGAGAATCAATGGGGATTTTTTTGATGAGAATCTTCGGGTTTTCAAGCCCCAGGACATTCGTAAGATAACCTTCAGCATCCTGCTCGAATCGGGCTTTATCAATCAAAAGTACGGTTTCCAGTGAGCGGATGCGCTTTTTCTTTTGCGTGTGTTCAACAAGGATGAAATATGCGCCGGTGCGGCTGGTATATCCGCCGAAATTATCAATCGTCATACGCGGATCGCTGGTCTTGATGGGGGCTTCGCCAACACCTTTCTTCAGAATTGTTTGTTTGAACAAGCGACCTTTCGCTTCATACGAAAGCCTCGTGAACAGAATATTATTTTTCTTCATCGTTTTTCGTACGGTTGCTATTGAGCCCTCATCGCCCGGAATCCATGCGCATTCGCCTGCGCGGACAACCTCGTAGTCAAACATACGATTCAGACTATAGGTTTGGCCGGATTTTATGAAGCTGATGGGATTACGGGTGAATTTCAGATGATAGACGTTTCCGACGACGATGTTCAGATATGCGTCCTTTGCGTGGTGGAAGTCGTTTACGTCGCGGCATTTGACGAAGACAGGGTCCTGCTTGGTGTCTATGTTTTTGCAGTAGGAAGCCTGTTTTTGTGTACCGTCTGAAAGAATGCGCTGATCCTGACGGAAGGAGGAGACATTGCCGGCTTTCACGTAGACTACGCGGTCGACGCCGCCATAACGTTTTTTAAGAAGTTCGGCTACGATTTTGCATGCCTGACTGGTTTCTACGAGCTGTCGGGCAATGAAACCAGAAAGCTCGTTATCCTGAAATGGGGTATTTCGCGTTAAGCGGCGATATTTTTCTTCTGAAATAAGTTCCTTTCTTTTCAGCAGCTGCCAATGTTCGAGCATGCGGGTGCGGATTGCGTCGGAAAGCGGGTAGTGATCCGATTTTTCTGCGTTCAGCTGGCGCTTTACCAAAACACGGTTTGTGATGGAATCGTCCTTGATGACGCGCTGGGGATAGATATGATCGATATCATAGTCTATGGCGAGACGATCCAAATCGATGGGCTCGTCGCTGTACATGCATCGACCTAATTGTGTAAAATACAGATAGAGCTTTGCGCTTCTGAGTGCAGGATCGTCAAAATGGCCGAGTTCATCAAACACATCCGGCGCTTCTGTTTTACATGCGGCGTATAATTCGTCCAACTTCTTTTTGCGGGAAACGGTGCGTTCCTTAACGCCTTCTTCGCGCGTAACTTCGACAAATACACGCTTGGGTTCTGCACCCATGATTTTTTCAATTTCCGAAATGATTGCGATGGTCTGGTGAATGGATCGGCGGATGCCGGGAGATGCATAGCTATCTTTCAAATAATCATCCAGCGTGGACTTTTTGTCTGCAAGTTTTTCTTCACGGTAGGAGGTTACTTTTTCGGCATATTGGAAGGAAGAGGAAAGAAGCTCCATCAGATTGTGATTGGAGTGCCAGAGCATGTCTATGATGGTGAACACTTCACCGGTAGTTTCATCAAAATGCTCGATGCCGGAAAGAAATTCTTTGGAGAGATTGCCCCAGCCGCTGAAGCGGTTGCGGTTTCTCATGATATAGGCGATATCATCTACGGAAAGGTCGTGTCCGTATTCTTCGGACATCCAACGTTCGAGGAGCTTTCGATCTTCGCCGAAAAGCACGATATGTTTTATGATATCTTCCACCATATTATAAGAATTCGGACGTTCGAGGATGCGGCGGAATACTTTGTAGCCGGGGAGGGAAACTTTAAAGGCAGAATCAATACCACTGAATTCGTCTGATTTCTGCATATACCCGTTTGCAAGCAGGAAGGATTTGATAGAAGAAGCGGTTGCGCCGCCGTTTTGCGCGATGAGGTCTGTAAAAAGAGATTGTTTTACAGGGATCGGCAGCTCGTTTCCGTTTATTTTGATTTTGTTGATCATGTTGAGGGTTACGAACTTGGAATAGAGAAGAGAATCCTTCGGAAGCACTTTTTCGCCAAGGTAGGAACAAGTTGCTGTCATTCTTTCAATAAAGCCTTTTCTTGTAGCGGGCAAATTGACTACGGATTCAAAATTCCAAGGTGTGATTTTTTCATCGGAGCGCACAATCCAACTGAAAGGAGAAGCGGGATTCAGCGGGCCGACATAATAAGGAACACGGAAGCGGAAAATCGCAAGGATTCGTTCAGAGACAGTGAGGCCGGAAGAATCTTTGTTTTTCAAAAAGGGAAGGTAGGATTCAGCGCGGGATAAAATGAGCGAAAGCTCCTGTTCGTGCAGCTGATGCGGAATGATGCCATTGTCTTTGCTCGTTTGCTTTTGAAGAAAGATGCCCATATCCAGTTTTTCTAAAATGGAAGCCGCTTTCTTCGCGCCGGATTCGTCCAGCTTGGGCATGAGCTGAGAAATCTTCTTTTTTGTGTATGAGGCAAAATCTGAGTAAGAACAGGAATATGCAATTTTTGTATGTCCGCTGTATGCGGCATAGTTTTTTATTTTTTCATCTTCCGTGCGGAACATCTCTTTGCGGAGGACGGGATCTGCGCGGAAAAGGGATTTCAGCACAAGAAGATCTCGCTTATGCTGGTCATATACTTCCACTTTTGCAGCAGATATAGTGGAATTACCGCCAAGAAGATTTTCAAGCACGCTCCAGTCATATACGCGTTTGACAGCAGATATCAGGCGGATGCCGTCGCCAATGGATTCGAGGAGCTTGGGCTCAACGGCTTCATATTCATCTTTGAGCGAAAAGGAGACGTCCGTTTCTTTGTCTAATTTGATTGCGCAGATTTTGGACGCTTTCACGGTTGCCCCTGCAAGCAGATCGACAATGGCAGATAATTGTTCATCGTCTTTGGAAACACCGGAATGCAGTTTGAGCGCTTTTTTCTTTTGCGTGGTATTCATTGCGCGGTCTTTGAGCGCATCAATAAATGCGATCTGATCTTTGAGATCGAAGGAGATATCGTATTCATTCAAAAGAATGTCCTTGAGTTCATCGAAGCAGAGTTCGAAATTAATGGCGTCGAGGTTCATGTCTGCAAAGAGAAAATGGCCGCGTTTTTTGAGAATGTGATGTACGGCGAGATAAACAAGGCGCACGTCAAAAGCGCGATCTTCGGTAAGAAGCGCATTTCTTAAATGATAGATGGTAGGAAAATCTTTGTGATAGTGTATATCGGAATAGGATTTGTCTAAAAAAAGGGTATAGCGACCCAGCGGCAAGCCGGAAGATGATGTCTTTTTGTCTTCCTCTTCAAATTTACTTTCATCAAGACGCTGGAAAAAAGCCGGATCGGCCTTTGCAATTTCTTCGGAGAACAGTTGCTGCAGAAGATTAATGCGCTGATTTCTGCGTTCATAGCGTCTGCGCGCTGTTCTGAATCCGCGGCGCTCTTCTGCTTTTTGAGCTTCGGGGAACATTCTAACGCCCCACAACGCTTTGCCATGACGCTTTTGAATATTGTACTGCGTGTCTGTTACCGCCCAGCCGACGGATTCTGTTCCGATATCAAGACCGATAAAATATTCAGACATTTCATTTTCCTCCTTTGTTGACAAAAAGAAATGATCGTGCTACAATGAAAACGTAAGTTACCATCTTACAACACAACGCGTTCAAATACGGCTGTGCCAAAATTGCCGGTTTATCCGGTCTCACAGTGTGTGAGAAAAAAAGCCTGCAGAAGCGGGCTTTTTTATTTTATATGAAAATTGTGAAATTGTAAATATATAAAAAAGAAATGCGCAGGAAACTCTCGACCAGTGTCCCTGCAAAGCTGACTGGAGCGTCTTTGTACAGAACTTTATGAATCAGAGGTTTTCCCTCTGATTTCTTCTTTTAAATACGAAAGGCCATCATTTAAGACGGAGTCGTAGCCGTTTTCGAAATCCTCTTCGGATATTTCTGAGAAAATGTCCGGGGTTATGCCGCGGCCGATGAATTCGGTGGCGTCCATGAGGCGATAGGCGACGGAGCAGATTCGCATCCATCCGCCGGAGGACAGGTCCTGCATATAGGGGGTGCCGGTGGTTCCGCAGGTTGGGGTTCCGATGACGGCGGCCCGCCTGTTGGTGCGCAGCATGGCGATGAAATCCTCGGCGGCGGAGACGGTGTGGCGGGAGGTGAGGACTGC
>JAZQGX010000038.1:0-4374 GCA_045540275.1 Kiritimatiellia bacterium
CGACGCGCCCATCGCCGCCACGGCGCATTTGATACGGATGTTCATCACCTCTTCACCTCCTCTGGCATCAATCAATTAAAAACGCCGCGGCACCGCACGAAAAGGATGAGAGAGAGAATCCTTCACGCACAGTGCCACGGACTTAAAACGCGGCCGCGCTTAGCGGAACACGAGAACGAGACCGGGCGAGAGAACCTCCACGGTGCCGTTCGTGAAACCGGTCGGCAGCGATTTGCCTGTATATGTCCCTTTCGCGATCACCTCGCCGTTGACCGTCAGCGCGTTGGCCGGGACCTTGAGCGTGTGGCCGTTCAGATCGATCACCGCGCCCGTTCCTTCCACCGTCAGCGAATCAAGCTTCACATTCTCCGTCAGCTTGACCCGCGCCCCGTCCTGCACCGTATACGCTCCACCATCCATACTGCCGAGTGTATCAAACATCGTAATTGTCTGAGTCAATGCAGTCTCATCTGTTGAAAGAAGGAATGTGGCATCAAAGGTTTCGCTATCTATAAGTTTACCCGCAACAATAATTTTCCCAGTTTCAAAAAGATCAGCATAGACTTGTGCCGAGGTGCGAGCGATCCAGGTCTCGTTGTAGTTAAATGAGAACGCGCACGCCCGCGAAAACACATGCTGATCAGCTGACTCTCGCCGGAAGTCAAAATACTGATTACCACCCCAGAGGCCATAAGGGGCCTGCTCCAGAGAATTTGAGCGATTGCTTGTGATGCGAGAATTTATTGCCGTCAGATAGGAAATGTTTTCCCCATCTGCCTTATATGTCTCTACTCCTTCAATGGAGGCGTTACGCATCATAAACCCAGAGCCATAGACTTCAGGTTTATTAGCAATGACAAGATCTCCACCATTGAGCAAAATGTTTCGTTCTGCCAAATGCGCCTGCGTTGGGACTTCAATCGAGAACCGCCCTCCTTCCATGGTGAGCGTACCATAATGAAGATAGCTCGTGTTGGCGACTGAAACGGATCCGCTCCGAATTGTCAACGCACCAGAGACAGTCACACCTGTATAGTCGGCAACGCTGACGAAAGTGCCATCTTCCACATCAATGGTGACAGCGGCGAATGTCTTGTTGTTATAAGTTGTTTGATCAAGCATAATGGAAGACTTAAAAAGCAAACGCTGACCAGTTACGGGCGTGCCATTAGACCATTCGCCATTCTCATAAATATTATCGTAGGCCGAAGGCGTAAAAGAAGAAACTCCCGTTGTAGCGACTACCTCACCTCCGCTTACAAGCGCAAAGGCGTAGTAATAAGTCGTCTCGGTTGCCAACGAAGTGAGAGGAATTGTTACTGCATCATCTTTCACCGCCGCTGTTCCCGAATACTGCGTCAGCGTCGTGACCGAACCCAATGCACTTTCAACTGCGCTTCGCGATGTATCATACACATAATAAACATAGGCGGATTCAGAGCCAACTTTCTTGACGGTTGCATGGAGCGTCGCCGTCGTCTCGCCAATGTCGCTCACCGCACCCGCCGCAATCTTCCAGGTCGGAATTGTCGCATTCAGCGCAACAGTTGTGTATTCGCCTTCCTGTGTAACGGTGAAATAATCATCGAACTCGTCGGAGGAGATAATCGTGTCATTATAACGAATGCGCGGAGTGTTACCGCTGAAAAAAAATACATACGGATCGCTCGAAACAGCCGTTTTATAGGTGAACTTTGCCTCATTGCCAGACGCAATCTCCGCAAAATTCAGATAAGGTGCGTGTGTTGCTCCCTGCCAAAATCCACTGTGGGCGGTGCACTCATCTATAATTTGACAATTATCAATGGTCAGCTTCGTGCCTTCCGCATCCTGCCCCGCCAGAAAACCGCAAAAAACTGTTCCCCCGGTTATGTTGGCGACTGAAGTAAACGCTAATTCTCCGCTTACATTCAGCGCAGCACCATTGCTCAGGGTGACAGGTCCGGACAATGTTATGGAGCCAGACACATCAACCATTTTATCATCACGCGCAAAGGTTCCACTGTCGCCGTCAATAATAACCGCGTTTCCATCAAAAGGCACCTGTTGCCCACTCCATCCGTCCGGTGCGACCTTCCACCAGTTTTCAGAAGCCGACCATGATTGCCCGTCGTATTCTCCTGTCCAAGTGGCAGTTATCATATCAACCATATCAACGGCGAATGTTGTTGTGGCCGTTGCGACGGCAACAAGCGCGGCGAGTAAGATTCTTTTCATGTTGTTGCTTCCTTTCTCCTTTTCGGATAGTTGGTAGAATGGCTGTCTGAAAGTGTTCTTGATTGCGAGATTTTCCTTCGTTCAAGTTTCCCAATATTATATCATTTCGCCCAACTCAACACGGAGCCTTTCGCGCACCTAAAACATGACCGTTTGCGCACGCCTTCTGCCAAGCTCCCGCACCCCACCAAGATCGACTTCCGATCAGCAATCTTCTTTCCTGACCAACCTTCGGCTCTTCTGACCAACCTTCGGCCCTTCGGCGATCGCCGATCCCCTGCTCTCGCCCCCAAAACTCAACGCCCCACCAACCTCCAGCTTCGTTTATGAGAATTCAATGCGGAAAATTCTTGTCTGATTTTCTCACGCTTCTTGTCGCGTCGCTTCTTCACCCGTTTCACCATCTGGTCGGACATCCGGCCCGGCCGCGCGGTGCATCTTGGCGGATCGAGAAAAACGGTTTCGGGCGACAGTTGATAGTCGACATCGGCGAATAGCTGCGAAAACGTCCTGGACGGCGCACCGAGCAGCGCCGCCACCTTCTCGTCCAGCGGCTCCTCCAGCAGGCGCGACGTCGGTACGGGGTCGTGCGTCTGCGTCAGCTGCCGCAGGCGAGTCGCCAGCGCCTTGTAGCGCATGAGCGTCTTGTATTTCGGCGCGAGTTCGGGCAGGCACAGCCGCAGCCAGCCGCGAATGCCGCCGTTTCGTCCGACAACATTCCCGTATTCGTCGAATTTGAGGCAGCTGTCAACGTGGCAGGCGAGCGTATCGAGGAGACCGCCCAGGCGGATGGCATCTGCGCGCGAGTTCGTGCGGCGATCCCATGCCGCGCGGATTTCGTCCGCCGTGGGCATGGGCGCGTCCATTTCGCGTCGGGTCACTTTGCGCCGTTCAAGGGCGAGTTGGCGGCGTCGCGCGCGTTCCCGCTCGTAATAGACGGGACGGCGGAGACTGCGCAGATCGCGCATCAGTTCGCGTTTCATTCGGTCCCGCTCGACGGGATCGGTGATTTTGCGTACCGTGTCGCGCAGCGCCAGCCCGATATCCGTTGCGAGACACACGCCCAGGACGATCGGGTTGAAGGTCGAGTCGAAGCACCAGCCTGCCTCCCGCCCGTCCGCGCCCTTCCTGCCGGTCCCCCGCGGATAATAGGTATGGATATCCAGATAGGTGCCGGAATAACTTTGCGCGTCACTCCGCGACCAGCCATACTGCGCGGCATACCAATAGGCCGAATGTTGATATGTTCTCGACTCTTTTTTCATGACTTGGCCCTCCTTTCGCCTTGAATCGACGTTCCCTTTGTCTTGAATGGACGTTTCATTCGCTGAATTGGAGCTCCTTTCACGACGGATTGGATGCTCCTTTCGCCACGGATTGACGCACCTCTCGACACGGATTAACTCACCCCTCAACACAGATTGACATTCCTTTCGTCAAGACGAGTGGCACCCCTTCTACCCGCGGACAAGAACAGTATATCATAAAATGAGAATTCTATGCGGAAATTCTTAAAAGCATTTCTAACACCCATTTCTGGTGTTTCTTGTCAGTATTGATACTTTCCTGTCGTTGATCTCGTCGCGGCAAAAGCCATGTGCCGAATTCGCAACATACTGCATCCGCCGTGGACCGAATCAGCCAATGCCGAACCAGCCGTGGACAGAATCAGCCGTGGACAGAACCAGCCAATGCCGAACCAGCCGTGGACCGAACCAGCCAATGCCGAATCCGGCGCGCGTCAAAATCGCCGCGCGCCTATTGAGGCCCACGATTCATCAGCCGCGCAGAGAAGAATTTATCGTATGCTAAATCAGCCAATGCCGAACCAGCCACTGCCGAATCAGCTGCGAACCGAATTAGCCAATGCCGAACCAGCTGCGAACCGAATCCGACGCGCGCCTAGTCCGCCGTGTAGATGATCTCGTCAAGGTAAAAGACGACCGGATCGCCCGAGGACGCCAGCGAAAAGCCGAAGCCCGTCTTGATCTGCGAAAGATCCTTGCCGTCGAGCGGAATGCGGTAGCGCGTCCACTCCTTCTTCAGCGTCACCGCCAGCTTCGCCTCGGCGCTGTCGCCGTGCGGCTTGTCCTTCAGCCCGCCCACGAAGAAATCGACCTTTTCGCCGCCCCTCTCGCCGCGCGCCCGGAAGACAAG
>JAZQGX010000039.1:0-7251 GCA_045540275.1 Kiritimatiellia bacterium
CCGGCGTTTATAGACGGTCTTGACACTATGTCCAGCGCATGTAATCGTCGGAAGAGGTTTGCCTTCACGTACACATGCCGAATAGATTAGATTTATGCCCCGTCCCCATGCTTCAATGGTTTTTCGCCTGAAAAGCACATCGGCAATACGTGGATTACGAGGGAATGATCCATGGTCTTCGCGGATTTTCTCCAACGGCAATTCGGGCGGGAAGTTGCCCGGATTGGAGATTTCAACCCTGTCATCGTAAATTGCAATCGACACCGAACCGCCAACGGACGTATAAAGACGATGAGCCATGGCGTTGATGACCGATTCCCTCAACGCATCGGCGGGGACCTCCAGCATTTCCTCGCGGTACTTGCCTTTGACCTCGCCGCGCAACTTGAGATGCTTGAAGCAGAACGCCATCGCCTTGTCAAACAACTCAAAGAAGTTTCCGCACTCATGAATCCCCACATCGTCAAAGACCTCCTTCGTTGTGCCAGCAAACTTCGCCGCCTTGAGGTAGCATTGCGGGTAGTACGTCAGATCCTTGCCAAAAAGCACCATCGCCCCGTTCATCGGCCGATCATGATCCATAAGCCGGAACTTCTTCAGAATGACTTTAGGGTCGGTTATGTCGACTGAGGCATCTAGCCTGCCGACAGAAACCGCCATCTTGGCCGTTCGCAACACTTCGTCTGTGTTGATGTCATCCATTGTTGCATGCGGATTGGACTGAAGTTCCCAGTCGCTAATGAATCCACCGCGTTCGGACAACATCCTGTTGTATTCTTCCTGCGTCATGACTGTCGTAGAAGATTGTACCCGCTTGTACGGTCTCCCGTCATACACATACGGGCGCACGTTTCCACGCGTAACCCTGCATACGATCGCCTGATGCGTCTCGTCCACGCGAACCCACTCCGTTTCAATATCCGCAGCCGGCTCAAACTTGTCAAACACTTCAAACAGATTGCGTCTTGTTTCGTCACTAACAAGTTGTCCCGTTAACTTCCCCTTGCGCGTTACGCCGAACACCACCATGCCACCGTCGCCATTCAGAAACGCGCACAATGTTTCACAGGCATCGACACGCTGTCCCGTCGATTCCTTGTACTCGAATGTTTCATGCTCACCCGCTTCAACAAGTTTCTTTAGTTCTGTGATGTCCATAGGCTTCTCCACGGAAATTGTTTTGCATTACACTCTATGACATTTCCGTTTTAGAAATGAAATCAACCACAGGAATGGTGCCAGCGGCAAAGCAATAATGCATCCAAAAGGTAACGCATCGGCAATATTCACAGCCCAAGCAAACCACTCTTGATCAATCATTCGTCTAATTCCAGTAGCCCTAAACTGAGTAGAATGCAATGGCAGAAACTGTGGACACGGAACTTTCTTGTTCATATCCAACACGCCATTACAAACCCTATACGCATATTCGTTGGCCCATGATACGCCTGAGTCAAAATTAATCATCTCGTCGTCAACTTGTTGCAAAGACCAATTTGGATTATCGGAAATCAACTTGGCTTTTCGATTTGCCCGAATCTTAGTGAATAATTCTCCAGTAATCTTAAGTTGCTTTATGGCATCATCGGGCAACAGCTCCTGAAAATACTTTAATGCACATTTATCAGTCAAATTAATATATGAAAGAAAAGATGCCTTCCACATATCAAATGACGACGCACCTTTTGGCGATGCAATTAAACAATCTGCATGAGAATTTTTTGTTGTATCCATAAACATACTACCTCGTTATTTCTCAATTAACAACTTGACATGTTGCTCATTCTCCCCTGCAATCTGCAACTTGATTTTTGAAAAATCTAAGTCTGCGACCGCATTGATATTCTCTGCTATTACGGCTAAACAGCGCGCTCTATCAGATGGATACTTTCCCCTTCCGCCAGAAATCACCAAAATGGTACTATCCGTCATATTTGTGAGGATGCCGGTTTTCAGGCTTGCCAATACCTTGCCGTTGATTTCCGAAATCTTCAAAGTCTGTTCAGCAATAACAGTAGGCTGCGAAGTTACTTCTGGTGTGGCTTGCTGGACTACAGGTGCTGAAGATGCACTGTGCCATGCCTTGCCCAAAGAAAAGGCAAATCCGAGCAGTACCGCCAAGACGGCTGCGCAGACATATTTCCTTCGACGGCAGAAACATGGTGCTGGTTCGTCAATTTCCGACACGTCTAGTGGCGCGTCAATTGCCGCCAACGCATTCCGCGCAGATTCATTTGTTGCATCAACGACAAGTAACTCTTCCCAGATACGCCGCGCTGTTGCAACATCGCCTTGTTCAAATTTGATACGGGCGAACAAATCTGTTCCGGAAGGCGTGTTCAACGCCTCCGGCGCAGACACCAGAAGCTGCTCGGCCTCGGCATACTTGCCCTGCGTAGCGAACGCATACGCACGCAATATGGCAACTTCAGCTGTCATGGTCACGATCCGACAACAAGTCCGCCGTCCTCAGAACCAATGTGTCCTCTCTGTGCATCAGCCTTGACATCCTCTGGCAGAAGGTTCAGGAGCCTGATACCGCATTTGCGCATCATATCGACATCATTCATCTCAATTGCCTTTGCGCCCTGTTCAAAGAGACGATTGGCCTCTGCCTTGTCAGACATCTCGGCACGATGTTGATAGACATACTGCAACAAGCCTCGCCAATGCTCTGGACGGTCACGCATCACATCGCGCCACAAGTCAAGCAACTGCTCAAGCAAACGATCCAAGGCTCCTATGTCGTTCTTCGTACGCAGACGGTCCAATTCCTTCTTGACGAGAGACAACTCCGAACGCTGTGCTGAAGTTATGCTGGTTTCGTACTTCTCCACGCGTCCAATGTAATACTCGATCTCCTCTACCTTTCCGGGTATCTTCGCACGTTCTTCAATATCGTCCAGCTTCATGCGCAGCTCGATAAGACGCTCCTGAATCTGGTTTGCACCTTCAATGCTTCCCGCTCCGTCCCAAAGCGAATTGATGTCGTCTATCATGTTGTCTATCTTCCGACCATCTTGACTCTCACCCTTCTCCTTGGCAGAAGAAACATCATTCTTGGCTTTCTTAAACTCATCGCGCAGATCAGTTTCTGAGGCCCCAGGCGTCCTGTCATAATCTATCTTCGCCGTAAATGTCTCGTCAAGAAGAGGCACGTATGCCTCCGCAATCAACGCCCCCGGTTCCTTGGCAGAAAGCGTAACCTCGATTTCACTGCCCAGCGGAAGATCGCGATGAAGATTGTCGGATGTCAGAACCAGTTTGCCGAGAACCATGTTGTGGTCAGCAAGTCGTCCTGCGTCGCCACCCTTGGCCTCAAGAATAGGGATGACAATTCTCCCCGGTTGTCTTTTCTTCAGTTCACGATCAGTAGTGGTCTTTCTTGTCGTCTTCTTAAACGGATATTCCGTGCCTTTCGGCACCATCATCAGGATTTGGTTATCCTTCAATTCAATAGAAATGTCATTACACGTAATCTGCGCCTTGATACTCACGCCGATTGTGTACGGGATTTCCGTCGTGTCGCAAGGAAGCTTTGTCCCCTGCGCATCGATAAGCGTAATATCAAATATGTTCTGGTCGCCACGCTCCGCGCGAAGGCGCAGAACGAACTTGCCTTCATCATTGAGCGGAATCGCCCCACTTGACCACCGCGTCGTGCGGTTTGTAAACTCAATCGTACACCCAGCAATACTACCGCCAGACGGAGGAACGACCTCGCCCGTCACCTTCGGATCGTCATCTGGGCCAATCGGCTTGTAGTTGACAACCAGCTTGTAGGTGCCTGCTGCGACAGGAGCCGCCCCTCCCGCGCGGATTGAGCGGTCGATGCGCTGCGTCCCCGCGAAAACCGCCGCGCCCTGTGCGACTACTGTCAGCGGATCAACGCTGTGGTCGAGCGGGATTCCAAGTTTGTCGGCAAGAATGTCGCGGAAGTACGGCGCAAGCGTCGGGCCTCCGACGAGTATTGTCTTTTCGATTGCAGACGGCGACAGGTTCTTCTCCGCAAGAACGGCCTTGCACTTCTCGGCAGCACGGGCAATCAACGGTTCGGCAATGTCCGCAAGTTGGCCCTGCGTCAGCTTGAACCCATCAAGCTCTACTTCGTTTCCATCGTCGTCCTCAAACACGCATCCGTCAAGGTAGGCTTCCGATGACCGGGAAAGGTCGATCTTCGCGAATTCGACGGCCCGTTTGATCTTTGCGAATGCGCTGCGCCAGTGGTCATTTCCACGTTTGAAGTCCGGCAGATTGTGGGACGCCGTGATTTCCGGAATGATGATTTTCTCGATAACGCCCCAGTCAATGTCCGCACCGCCAAGGAAGTTGTCGCCACCGTGGTTGACGACCTGGATGTCGCCGTCTTCCGCCTTCATGACGGCCGCGTCGAAAGTTCCACCTCCAAAGTCAAACACAAGCCAGAATGAACGCTTCTCGGAATCGGACTGGAATCCATACGCGAGCGATGCGGCGACAGGTTCCTGCAGGAGCGGACATTGCACAAAGCCCGCCAATTCCGCAGCCCGCTTCGTGGCGACGCACTGGCGCTGCGCGAACGCCGCCGGAATCGTGATGACGGCCGCCTTGATGTCCTCGTCCATGCGCTGCTGCACATTGCCCTTCAAACTCTTCAAAACCTCTGCGGACAACTCCTCCGGCGATTTGCGGAGCCCAGACGATTTGAATGTATAGACCGAGTCGCCGCCCATGCGCCTCTTGAATTCGATATAGGCGTCTTCCGCTGACCTATCATCTTCCAGTTTCGACTTCGCCTTAGACCCGACGATGATGTTGCCCTGGCGTCCGATGAAGACGGCAGATGGCGTGATGTCGGTATCAAGGTTACTTTTCACCACCTCCGGCTTAACACCTTTAAGAACGGCGATGGCACTGTTGGTAGTTCCTAGATCGATTCCAAAGTCGATTGTTGTACGATTCATTTCATGTTCCTTTCATTCAGATTGTCTCTGGTTTGCGGCAGCTGGTCGCCCCACGACGACCTCAGCCTGTTGAAGAAGTCTCGTCTGGCCTTGCTCGTTCGTCCATCGGACGGTCGGAAGAAGCGTCTCGATGTACTCGTCGCGCTTCAGGTCTGCCCTATCCTCGTAAGATATGACCTTGACCGCATTGCCTTCATCATGCGGCTTGCCATTGTAGTCGCCAACGACTTGTACGCCGGCGTCCTCCAGTGCGCCGTCAAGAGATGCGAGATAACGGGCGATCTTTGCGACCGCTTGCCCTTTCAGCTCAGCTTTTGGCTCCTTCGTCTCGGTATCCAAAATCTGATTCTTCATCCGCCACACGTTCGTCGCGATGGTGGAACAGAGTTTGAATAGCCGTTTTTCATCTATTGCAGGTTTTATCGTGACAGTCTCTTCTCCTGACGGCTTGATGGCGGCAAGGTCCGCCTTGTGGACTCCAGCATCTGGACAGGTGCGATAGTAGTCCTTTGCGGACTTGCCGCCGCGCCGTGCTGTTTTGTTTCTAGAACCTTTACCCATCCCTACCTCCGTTTGAGTTCTCCTATATTATATCACAATTTTCTATCATAGTTTTCCCAAAGGTACTCTTATCCTACTCGACATATGGCTTTCGGATACGCCGACAGGAAAACCTTTTCTTCCTAGTAGTCTTCTCATCAGGTAGTCTTTCTCTAGCTGTTTTCACAGTGTTCTACATGGCTATGCCACCAATCATTCCACCCCAAATGGCTTCTCACCGAATGAAAAACCTTTCTTTCGTGCTTCAAGTATCCTTGGATGTTTACGAAACCACAGCCATCGAATTATACCAAGCCAATATATTACAAACGCAAGTATTGCACCGAAACCTATACCTATTGACAAATACCCCTTATCGCCTTGCCCATTATTTGACACATCCGCAATTATCCATCTTATCAAACCAATCAGCACACAAAGACCGATAGACACTGGCAACACCAAAAGATGTGCGCCATAATATCTGAATCTACATTTAGAACAAAGGCGAATTGGGATTGTTATTATTTGCCACGACACATGCTCACTTAAGAATTTTTGCGTGACATTACCATGCATAGTTATGATATGATCTTTAACATTTGAATGGCCGTGACAAACCCAACAACGATCTTCCTCCTCTTTTAATGCCTGATTCTCTTTCAAAACTTTCATGTCCGACTTAAATTGTCCAAGTATAATTGGATCAGAGATTAATCCACGTACTGCATTCAAAGACTGAATCCCTTTAAGCCAATCTTTTGTCGCATTACAATAGGCGATAGAGAAGTTCCGACAAGCTCCTGCTATTTGATTCTTTATACTTTTAGCAAAATCACTAACAACTCCATATCGCGTCTCAATCGTCACAATCAAATATTTTGCATCTTCTAATAATTGACTAGCCGCCCAAACACCATTTTTTGCATTATTCTTTACTTGAATTCCATACTTGTCCATCAACTCGTTTACTCGTACGCAAAATATACTTCGCAAATCATCATTTATTGTTTTTCTCAACTTCTCAGAGACAGCCAACTCACTTAAAAATTCGTCCCATTTAATGGCGGTTCCCCAATCTTTTGTTGCTTCGCTGTACTTGAATATGAAATTAAAACATGCCTTGACAATGGGATCATACAATGATTCCTTCAGTCGTAAATAAGACTCGCGCCACTGTATTTCACGTTTTAGTGCCTCCTCACGCGCCCCTTGTCCATCAAAGCAGAACAAGCGTCGAGAGCCCTCATGAGGCACAATAACATCCTCTTTTTGTCCTCCTTTTGGTGCTTGTTTCAGCGCCAAAAGTTTTCTTTTTACTTTAAGCAATTCTTGGTTGGCTTTATCATCCCCTAAAAACGCACATATTATTCTATAGCTTTCTTCTGTAATGTCTATAAGCTCGTTTGCAGTTACAAGACCACTAGAAGGAGTGTCTTTGACTTTCTGGTCTAGCCGTTGTATTTTTACCCTAAAATCCTCTCGCATACCATCAAAAACAACATCGAGAATATTTTCTGATATCACGTGGTTTGCCGTTGAAATCCCAGCCAATCTAATATGCAAGTCAACTTCATTCCATCTGTCTTTCCTCGCATAATCACGAATAAAATTAGCATGCCACATAATAGGAATATCATGTATCGCCAATTTGAATGCTGAGAGAACATCCTCTGATAAGCGTGCATCATCCAATTCCAGTATCTTCTCCTTGAAAAGCGACCAAGAACCTTCTGGTAGACCTAGTTCTGATTCTGGTTGTTTATTT
>JAZQGX010000040.1:0-4155 GCA_045540275.1 Kiritimatiellia bacterium
CCATGTTTCCCGTGTCGAGCGCGTGCGGCACCTCGCCCGCGATGCACGCCGCCGAGCAGTGCAGCCCTTCGTGGTACTTCTCCAGCAGCGCATGGTCGATGCGCGGACGGCCGTAGAAGCCGTGGATGTGCGACTCGGAGATGAGCCGCACGAGATTGTGGTAGCCGACCGCGTTCTTCGCGTGCAGGCAGAGGTGGTGGCGGAACTCGTTCTTGTCGCGCGTCGTGTAGTCGCCCGTCGAGGTGACGTACGTCTCGCACCCGAGGATCGGCTTGATCGGCGGCAGGTCGGCGAACTGCTTCTTCTTCGACCTGCACGTCTCGTGGAACGATTTGAGCGCGAAGAGGTTGCCGTGGTCGGTGACGGCCAGGGCGCGCATCCCGAGCCGCCGCGCGCGCTCCACAAGCGGCGCGATCTGGCACTGCCCGTCCAGCAGCGAATAGGTGGTGTGCAGATGAAGATGGACGAAATCGCTCATGACGGATAGTATATCATATCCCCAGGACGCGTGCCCGTCGGGCGCAGCGCGGGAAAAGGACTTCGGACATCTGACTTCAGACTTCGAAACGGCCAAGCCCGCCGCCGTCGCCTCAACCTCGAAGTCCGAAGTCAAAGAAGCCAGACTTCTAGAGCTGGTAGGGGCGATTGTCCTCAATCGCCCCTACCAGCTCTGCGTCTCTGCGCCTCTGCGCCTCTGCGTTAAACAATCCCCACCCGAACAACGCGGGGACAGACCCCATTTTATTGCGCTTCGCGCGACCCACTTTCGTGGGGAGGGACCCAAGAAAACTTCATTTCAATGGCTGAAAGTCGCCATTTTGTTCAGTTAGTTACGGCGGCGGCGCGTCATTCCTGCGGGAATCGTCCGAGAATCGACGGGATGAATGCGGCATCCAGCTTTGAAACGGCGCAGTAGTGCCTGCCGAGGTCTTTCAGCGACGCCCCAAAATGATACAGTTCCTTCCCGTCCAGAATCAGGAACCGATCATGGAACGCGCCCGTCGCCCGGATCTCCAGCGGCGGATTCTGCTTGTTGAACTTCATGACCGCCGTTGCCGTGATCGGCGTCTGGGCGACCGTCGCAATCGTGACCTTCACGCCGCCGCGCTTGCAGGAGAGGATGTCAAGCGTCACGTCATCGCAGTAGCCATCGACAAGGACAATGCTGTGCTCCGCCTTGCGCACCAGCTTCCGCGCAAAGGAGTAGGCGTCATAGTGCCGGCCGTCGCAGAACACCTTCTGCGGCGGAAAGTCCCCTTCGCCCATCGCCTTGAAGATCGTCTCGAAGCGCTCTTCGTTCAGCCGTTGGCGTTCATCATTTCGGGATTGATCAACGATGTGTTGGAGGTGTTCTTTATCTTGCCTCTGCTCCACAGCCTCCACCCGCGCCAAAATCGTACCGACCGCCATCAATGAACGTCGCATCGCGACAAACGCACGCATGATCGCCACATTCACTTCCGCCGCCCGGTCGCTCTTTAACACGCTCGACAACATTGCAATGCCCTGTTCTGTAAACGCCCAAAGGCCATATCGGTCGCCGCCACGTTTTGAGGTGACATTTTGGCACCTCAAACTCTTTGCTTCGTCAGGCGACAGGTGCATGACAAAGTCAAGAGGGAATCGTGATGCATTGCGCTTGACCTGGCGGTGGAGATATTTGACTTCAACATCGTAAAGTGCCGCCAAATCCGGCGAGAGCATCACCTGACCGCCGCGGATTGTGAAGATGCGCGTGCGGATCGAATCTTCGACCGTCTGCGTGCACGGCGATGACGCGAGCGCGGGAGCGCTTTTATTCGTTGTCTTTTTCATCTGCCTGTTCCTTTCTGTTGTGCGACTCGACGCGGGCGGTCAGATACGCGCTCGGCCGCGCGCCTTGCCGTCACGACGCGGATAGTATGGCATAAAAACGAAAAAGAAATCTTAATTTTATCTTAAGACTGTCTTAAGATTTTCTTAAGATTTCTCCAGCTCTGCGTCCTCTGCGGCTCTGCGCCTCTGCGTTAAATAATCCCCGCCCGAACAACGCGGGGACAGACCCCAACTCGGTTGTATTTTAACGCAGAGACGCAGAGTCGCAGAGTTTCGTGGGGAGGAAAAGTTGGGGGCGGCCCCCGCGTTTTCCCTCGTTTTGGTAGGGCCGCTTGTCCTCAAGCGGCCGCAGCGGCGAATCGCGGGCGATTGAGGACAATCGCCCCTACCAGCTCTGCGTCCTCTGCGGCTCTGCGCCTCTCCGTTAAACAACCCTCGCGGAACATCTGGCGCACCTCGGAAAGCGACTTGGCGATGTGCCGGAGTTCGCGGCCTACGCAATCGCGGACGGCATAAAGCGGGCGTTCACCCGTTTCGGGAAGTGGGTGCGCACAACGACGGACGCCATCGCCAAAGCTCCCGACGTCCCGGCGTTCCAACTCCTGCCGGGCTTTGCCGAACTCCTTGACATCGACGACGGATAGCCGCTTCGGACGCGAAACGCCGAAAACCACATCCCGAAACGCACTTCAGCCTTTATCCATGCGGGTGCGGCGCATTCCCTCGCTCAAAAAATGGGTAAACTCCAGGAAGCCGCCATGCGAAATTCATGTCTATTGCGGGGAGAGCCTCCACAAGGTTCCCGCTTAGTATCCCCAATCATTGCATATATCATCGACCAACGCCGCCGCTTCTTTGTCTTTATCCGCATCAAGCACAAGTTCGGGAACGGCAGAAAATCTTCTGGCAACACATAATCCATCGTTCTCCTTTATTCCTAGGCAACGCTCCAAGCGTCTTAATCTGGCCACAAGAGAATTGATTTTCCCAGTAGTCGTATTTTCTACTATTTTGATTATGTCCATTGGTGGTTTAATGTATGTTAAAACATGGTGGTCTCCGATTTCATCAATGAAAGAGAGAATCCCCCCTACGTATGCCATGTGCCGAACGTCATCCCCCTTCCTTACGCGCAAACGAAATTCATTGCATGGAGAGATGTATTCCATGTAAGGACTCACCCTGTTGCTATTAGGCATGTCGCCGATTCCCGTTTGCCAACCTCTGGTAGACAAGTTGCATTGCATGATTTTCACACTGCCTACATAGGGGTCGAAAAACACTCGCCCGGTTGCCAATACCACGTTCCCTGTTATTGAGGAAACCTGACATCCCTGTGCCGACTCAAAAGACAGCAGCGGGTCGACAACCATCATGGGAAGGGGTAATTTGCCTTTCTGAGTCGGAAACAGAATTGGATCGTGACAGTATACTGGTACCAACTCCAAACTTGCCCAGAAAGATACCTTGATGCCAGAATAGAGGCGTGGAGAACCGACAACATCGTCGTATCGGACAGGAACCGCATCTCTCTCCAATCTATATCTTTTCAATACATAGCTGACACCCAAGGACGTCTTCATCCCCAGGGCAATCCTGCGACACCATACGCTGAAAACCTTGCATTTGCCAACAATCTCCTGAAGTGTCTTGCCGGAAACAACAACCGACGAGCCTCCGTTTTGCCGACATCGTCCTTGCCATCTCCCCTGCTCCCCAATCTGCCCGCATTTCACAAGCTGATTTGTGGACGACAAAGACAAGTCAAAACAAGCAACGGATACCCTTCGCGCCTCATCGCGCAGTTCGGCGCCAGCTTTGCCGACAACGATCGTCATATCCTGTACGCGCCCAGCGTCGTCCTTGAGACGTTCATGTAATTCAAAGTAAGAATCATCAGAATCATCTGAAATATAGCAGTCAAATAAATATTCATCATCTCCCTGTCGCACCGAAATATCGACCGCTGCAGCAAAGCGGGAAACCGTCATTGTACCAATACATAAGCATTTACACAATGCAACTCTCATGGCACATCGTCCTCCAGGGAAAGTTCAACCTCAAGCGGATCGGCAGGCCAACCAGATACCTGTATGTTTCCGCCACTTCTCACATCCCTAAAATCATCAGTTCGTAAAGGTTCGATACGTTTTAATTTCTTCCCATTCGACATATAATACGCAACCGTCCCCACAGAGCCATTTTCTCCTAAATTAATATAGCTTTTATCAGCATCCGAAAAATTAGGCGTCAGGTTGTTCGCAATGTAAGTTCGGTTCGTTCCGAGATCGGTTGAAGTTATGCGGTTGCCGATGTCGTCGTAATTGTAGGCGTATTCGG
>JAZQGX010000041.1:0-1519 GCA_045540275.1 Kiritimatiellia bacterium
TCCTCGACGAAGTCGGACGCGGCACGTCCACGTTCGACGGACTTTCGATCGCGTGGGCGGCGGTAGCGCATATCGCAAGTGAAAAATGCGGCGCGCGCACGCTGTTTGCAACGCATTATCATGAGCTTTCCGAGTTGGAAGGCCAGCTTCCGGGCGTGGTGAACTACCGCATCACGGCCAAGGAACAGGGCGACGACGTCATTTTCCTGCGCAAGATTGTGCCCGGCGGCGCGGACCGCAGCTACGGTGTTGCCGTAGCCAAGCTGGCAGGCCTGCCGAATTCGCTGATCTCCCGCGCGCGCCAGATCATGGCGCGTCTGGAAGTGGACGATCAGACGCGCGGCTCGATCGGCCAGAGCATTCTCGACAAGCGCAAAAACGGCGGCGACCGTCAGGTCGGCATGCTGGATTTCAAGCCGATGGAGCTTGTTCAGGAGATCTCCGAACTGGACGTGATCAGCATGACGCCAATTGACGCGCTGAATAAGCTGTTTGAACTGAACGAAAAAGCACGACGAATCTGACGCATAAGCATTTTGCTGCTGAAAAGGAGGGGGACACATGCCGATACGCATTCTTGACGCGGCGACGGTCGGACGCATTGCTGCCGGAGAGGTGGTAGAAAGGCCGGCTTCTGTGGCAAAAGAGCTGATTGAAAACGCTCTGGACGCCGGTTCGACTTCAATCACGGTTGAAATCAAGGAAGGCGGCATTCAATATCTGCGCGTTACCGACAACGGCTGCGGTATTGTGCCGGGACAAGTGCGCCTTGCCTTCGAGAACCATGCGACTTCGAAGCTCACAAAAGCGGATGAACTGAACGATATCCGTACGCTGGGTTTCCGCGGCGAGGCGCTGCCGTCCATTGCGGCCGTTTCACGCGTGGAAATGACGACGCGCGCAAAGGGAGAACAGACCGGCATGCGTCTGAACGTTGAAGGCGGCGAAAACCTGCGCGTGCAGGAGGCTGGTTGCCCGGAGGGCACCACGCTGATCATGCGTGATCTGTTCTTTAATGTTCCGGTGCGCCGAGCATTTCTGAAAAAAGCTTCTTATGAGGCATCGCTCGTCGGGGATGTAGTCGCCCGTATGATCCTCGGTAATCCGAAGATTTCAATGAGATTCATCAATAACGGCAAAACGGTCTATCACAGCTTCGGCGATGGCAAGCTGAAGCATGCGGTTTTTGCCGTGTATGGCCGAGAGACGGCTGAAAAAATGCTGGAACTCGACAAATCCCTCGGCGGGATCCGGATTTTCGGTATGATTGGTGTAGGCGACGCGGCAAAACCGACGCGCGCGGGACAATCCTTCTTTATCAATGGCCGATCGGTGCGCTGCGCGTTGCTGACGCAGACGCTTGAACAGGTCTGCCGTGAACGTGTGACCATCGGCATGTATCCCATGTGCGCGCTCAATTTGGTTCTGCCGCCGACCAGTGTGGATGTGAACGTCCATCCGAATAAGCTGGAAGTTCGTTTCCGCGACGAAGTTGCCACCAGAGTAGCGGTTGAATCTA
>JAZQGX010000042.1:0-4276 GCA_045540275.1 Kiritimatiellia bacterium
TTCGGATGCCGACATCGCGACCTTCAACGCACAGTACCCGCGCCTCGCTGTTCGCTACAATGAAACCTTCCACGACCGTTTTCTCATCATCGACGACAAGGAATTGTATCTGATAGGCGCGTCGCTGAAAGACCTCGGCCGCAAGTGCTTCGCGTTCACGAAACTTGATGCGGGCGCAATCCGCGGCATCAAGAAATCGGCGTGTGGATCGGGCGCGGGGGCGAGAGGTTTGGTATAATACCCGCATGAAAGGCAAAGCCGAATGAGCGCGAGCGAGAACCAGATAGTCGTCTATCAGCCGAACGAAACCGTCCGGCTGGACGTTCGTCTTGAAAACGAGACGGTGTGGCTTAACCGTCATCAGATGGCCCAGCTCTTTGGACGTGACGTTAAGACTATCGGCAAGCACATCGCAAATGCTTTGTCCGAAGAACTTGCCTGTGTTCCAGTTGTCTCAGATTTTGCGCCAACTCGACGATGTCAGGTGTCAACTGTCTCAAATGCGGAAGTGGATTATGTTCTTTGTGGCACTCGCCGGTGTAGCCGTGGCGATTGTAATGTAAGATTACAGTGCAAAGTAAAAGGAGTCATCACATGATAGAGATTGTGAAGGGAGAGTCTGCCAAACCGGCTTTGGCGAGTATTCTCGTCGAGGCAATTAAGGGGATGGATGGCGATGGATGCCTTTATATTGGATATCCACTTGTCTGTACAGACAGTGAGACATTTGCGCTGGATGCTTTATTGATTTCCAAGTCCTATGGTCTATGGACGTTTTCCTTGATCGAGGAGTTGGATGAGGACATTACAGCATTGCATAGTGAGATGGATGGCACATGTTTGCCGCTGATATCGAGTTTTAATGAACATAAAGAGTTGTGTGTTAAGCGACAGTTGTCTTTTCAAGTCACGCCGATTGCATTTGCGTCAGCCAATGTCGAAATTGGTGATTTGTCAAATGAAGATTATCCTATTTGTAATCGATCCACTGTGGTGTCTTATATAAAAGAGCATGGCATCGAACTTTCTGACACGATTTATGCAAAAGTGCTTTCGGTGGTTCAATCAGTATCATCGGTTCGTAAAGGTTTGCATCAGAGAATTGTAAAGAGGGCAGGTTCGCGTGGTGATAGATTGCAAAACCTTGAAAACGAGATTGCGACACTGGATCATGAACAAAATTGCGCGGTAGTAGAAACGGTACGAGGGATTCAGCGTATTCGTGGTCTTGCGGGGTCTGGGAAAACTATTATTCTTGCTTTGAAAGCGGCATATCTTCATGCTGTTCATCCCGATTGGAAGATAGTTGTCACGTTCCATACACGATCTTTAAAGGAGCAGTTTGCTTATTTGATTAAGAAATTTGTTTATCATAAAACGAAGACCGAACCTAATTGGAACAACCTACTCATTATGAATGCGTGGGGCTCAAGTGGTGGAAATCGTTTTTCGGGCGTATATTACGATTTTTGTTTGCATAATGGTATTCAGTGTCTAGATTACAATTCCGCTAAACTGAAATTCTCCTCGCTAGAACCTTTTGGAGCTATGTGTGCGGATGCACTTTCTGCGGTGGAAAGTCCAGTGAGGGAATATGACGCGTTTTTAATTGATGAGGCACAGGATTTAACGAGCTCTTTCTTGAGGATGTGTTTTAGTTCATTGAAGAAAGGTGGATTGCTTGTTTATGCGTATGATGAGCTTCAGAATCTAAATGCTAATTCCTTGCCGTCGCCGGAAGAGATTTTCGTGGACAAGTTAGGACGTCCAGTTGAAGAAGTACGCAATCTTATAGCGGGAGGAGAGTGGGATGTGATATTAAAAAAATGTTACCGAAATTCTCGCCCTGTTCTTGCAACTGCGCATGCATTAGGTTTTGGTGTTTATCGGGAGCCGACGCATCCCGAACGTGGGGATATTGGATTGGTGCAAATGTTTGACAGTAATGATCTGTGGACAGATGTTGGTTACAAGTCGGGAGGAGAACGGATACGCGATGGGGAGGAGGTTGATTTGTGGCGTTCAAATGAAAGTAGTCCAAAGTGGCTCGAGGACTATTTGGGTGATGACGAAGCTATATCTTTTAAGACTTTTTCAACCAAAGAAGAGCAAGACAAATGGATGGCAGAGCAGATACGGTTAAATCTTTCTGAGGATGAATTGCGGGCTGAAGATATTCTTGTTATTAATCCAAATCCTTTAACAACACGTGAAAACGTTGGCCCAGTTAGAGCGGCACTTGCGGATTATGGTATTGCGACTCATCTTGTTGGTGTCGACACGCCGTCTGATGTCTTTTTTAATCCGGGATCTCAGTCCGTTGCATTTTCAGGGGTTTTCCGAGCCAAAGGTAATGAAGCGGGGATGGTATATGTGATAAATGCGCAAGATTGTTTTGGCCAATCTGGTAATGCGTTGTCTACATGGCGAAATCGCTTGTTTACAGCAATTACAAGGAGTAGAGCGTGGGTGCGCGTTGTTGGATATGGACCATCGATGCAGGGACTTGAAGACGAGTTTAAGAAAATCAAAGATAATGATTTTCATTTGAGATTCCGTTATCCAACGCAAGAGCAGAGGAAGTTCATTAATATTGTCAATCGAGATATGACGACTAGAGAGCGCCAACGTCTAAAAGACCAGAATGATAGCTTGGGCCAGATAGTTAAGGATATTCAGGACGGGAAGGCGTTCAAAGAGGATTTTGATGCCGAAATGTTGGCGGCACTTAAATCTTGGCTTCAAGGCGCAGAATGAGTATATATCGGGACGTCTTAGACCAGTTGAATCAGATTCAGCGAAATCTGATTCAAGAGGGTGTTGTAAATGAATTCCGACCGTTAACTACTTATGAGAATCGTAGCATTTCCTTTGAAAACGAACTGGGGTGGATGGCGGAGATTCGGCATTTAAACTATAGTGATACCTATGAGTATCTACGGAATAAGAGACTTTATTTTATTTCAATGCCGGATGAAGCACTAATCCAAATCCAGTATTGTTTTGAAGAAGGTGACATGACAAAGCATCGACTTTTATATATGCCGTCGCCACGATTACAGTCATTTCAAGATGATCCTGAGTTGTATGAAGATGATGTACTTTTTGCTGATGTGATTTTTAAGGGTGTTTTGCCTGTTCCTATTCGTTTTGATTATGATCCTGCAAATGCGCAGACTCTAATTCATCCGGCAGCACATGCGACATTTGGACAACTTCAGAATTGTAGGATACCTGTTAGTATGCCGCTGTCGCCGCGTGTGTTTTTTGATTTTATTCTTCGATCTTTTTATCCGACATGGTATTCACAGCACACTAACTGCTTGCCTCGAGATGACATACGTATGGACGATTCTATCGCCGAGTCAGAGCGACGTGTTTTACATTTTTCAATACAGCAATCTCATTCCGCTTGAAGAGCGTGGTGACGGCATTCTTTTGGTTGAGTATGACTACTAAACTGACAAAGGCGTTTGCGGAGTTTGTTGGCGAACGGGGGTTCGAGATTGCCAATGCGGATGAGATTAGCCAGCAGCCGGAAGCGGATTACAAGCTGGCGCGGCAGATTTTCAGGAACAAGCGGGTGTTGCTGCCGTTTCTAACGAAGCTGGCCGAGGAGGTGAATGCAAAGAAGCGTACATGTAAGGGCGAAGGCGTTCTTGGAAGAGTTGCTGTGGAAGGTGTGACCAAGGGCAGACGGAGGATGGTCGGCGTGATGAATGGCGGTATGGTATAATCTGGTGAGGAGGAACACTATGATAACGAAGAGCGAATTGGGAAAACTCTTGCGTCCACGGAGACGTACCGTGTCGAACGAACCAAGTCCACGACGGACAAGGACAAGTTCGGCGAGGCCGTCTGCGCGTTCGCGAACGACATGGTATGATTCCCTTACGGCGGCATAGTGAGATGGAAAGGATGTGAACATGACGCTTGACGAACTAAACAGCTTATCGCCAAAGACGAGGGCGAGACGGTCGAGGTGAAACATGCGTAGCAAAAAGAAAACCGACTTTGAAGTCCTGGTCGGACGTATTCAGGCGACGTCGGATGCGTTGCAGCAGGATGCGCTCGTGGTCATCAACCGTAGCGTGACGACACGTGCGTGGCTCACGGGCTACTACATCGTCGAGTACGAGCAGCATGGCGCAGACCGAGCGAAATACGGCACAGGTTTGTTGAAGAAACTGGCGGCGCGTCTGAACAACTCCAATTTCGCCTTGCCGAGTTTGAAGAATTATCGCGCCTTCTACAAGGTTTACCCTGAAGTGGGACT
>JAZQGX010000043.1:0-12761 GCA_045540275.1 Kiritimatiellia bacterium
TCGATTTGGATTGGCTTTTTTCGACAATAAATATTCACACAACTTGAAGTTATTATGAATAATAGCATTGTGCAAGGCTGTAACATGTCGAATATTATTATCATCATCAATACGGATGTACGTTGCAGAAATTATGCGTTCTGCCTATTTGACCGCCACATCTTCATTCAACTTGCTACATGCAAAAAGCATAGTATGTCCGGTTGTAGTGCGTAATTTCAAATCGCACCCATTTCCATTAACACCTCCATGCAATTGGTGGCATTCATTAGAGTTGCAAGGTAAAACAAAGGAAAGCCAAAGCCGGAGAATCGGCAAACAGAAAACGCCGGCCCCATCTCTGAGGCCAGCGTCGAAAGTATATCAGAATTACTTGATTACAATACTCGTTCCAACCGGCGCACTATTGTCAATCAACCATGCCACCCCGTTAATCAAACCAAGCTGGTGCCTATCTCCGGTGTAGCCGTATGCCGCCGTCTTATACGTGTCCGCCACATTTTCAATCGACGTGAAATTAGAAAGCGCCGTCCAAGAGCCAATATTTTTCATCACAATAATCTTCGCATATGGCGCACTCTTCGCTTTTATCGGAGAAGTCGCATTCCAGACGGTCGGTGCGGTGGTGGCGTTCTTGCCGAAAACGATCTCCGCCCCGGGCATTATATCATTGAACGCATTCTTTCCAATCGAGGCGATCGGTGCATTTATTTCAAATCGCGAAATCTTGCCCGCTTTGTAAAAGGTAGCTTCCAAAATCGAGGTTATCAACTCAGAATTGATCTTTACGCAATCCTTCTCAAGTTTTCCGCAATTATAGAAGCAATAATTGCCCAAGGCTTCAAGATTATCCGGCAGGAACGGCTCAAAATTGCGCAACGCGGTGCAATCTTTGCAAATAGACCCGTCCAAGGTTTTGAGCTTGTTACCGAATACGAGGTTGGTAAGCGAGGAACACCCCTCAAACACCGAACCGCTGAGCGTAATCAGATTAGTCGCCGTAAGACTGTTAATTGAGCTGTAATAGAACGAATTGTTGCTGAGATTGGTCAACGCCGGGAATTCGTAGTCGCCCGCCAAGCGCGAATTAAAGGCCTTGGTCGAATTGATGATTCGCAGTTTAGGATGAACGCTGGGCTGGATTTTCAGCTTGTTGCCCGAGAAGTTGTCTCCACCTTTTATTACTTCCAACTCCGGAACATAAAGCGTCTCCAACTGGTTGCATCCATAGAAAGTATATCCATCAATTGTTTTCAGCTTGGGCAAATTGAAGTGCTTAACCTTAACCCCGTAGAATGTGCTGTACGAACTATAAGAACTGCTTATCGAAGTCACCTCGGGAATATTGATGTTCGTAATCGAGGTGCAATTGTAGAAAATTCCAGAACGGTTGACACTCTTGAGTTTAGGCATTGATACCGAAGTTACCGAGGCGCAGTCTTTGAAAACATGCCCATAATCACCGAAGAACGATTCAAGTATCTCAAATACAAAATCTCCCTTCAGCTTTCCGCACCCAGCAAAAGTCTGGCGGCCAAGATTGACGCATTTTTCATATCTGGTCGGGAATATCTCCTCCAGCGACTTGCATCCGTTGAAAGCATAACTGCCGAACTGGTAGAAATCGGGCGAAAGCTTTACATAGGCAAGATTTACGCAGCCTTCAAAGACGCACGACAGCGTCCAACCGCCATCGAAGTACACAACATCCGGACCGATAAAGGCGATAATACCAGTCCTGACCGCCGCATTGTCGGTAAATACGCCGACCATGTTCGCTTTCCCATGGCACCCGATCACTTTGTAGTTGGTATCCGCTTCAACATCGGTCAAGTCCAAAACCGCAGTACCCTTGGTGGCATTGCGCAATCTAAGACCGCTGTTGCCATTTTGGGTAACCGTCTCCGCCGTAATGGTCCAAAGATCGTTTGACAGCACCTTGGCACCGGCATCGTAAACCCAGGGCGTGGCGGAAATTACGCTTAACGAAACCGGCCTGTCGACAAGTATGCTGAGGTCTCGCTTCCCCTTCATGACATTTGAAATGATTTCGCCATCCCAACCGCAATAACGGCGGGTGCCGTTAATCGGCGAAATGTATGCGACCTCTCCGGCATTGTACCAGCCGGATGGGGAGCTGTGCGAAATAGAACCTCCTTCGAATGTGGCATCCACCTTGTACTTGACGTTATCATAAATCCATTCGATCTCTTTATCGCCCGTCTGATGGGTGTAGGAGGTGCCGTTTTCGACGAATTGCCCACCTTGTCATAAAGCCCCGCAACACCGTCCTTTGCATACGGAATGTAGTCGCGAATCAGTTCGTCACCGACATAGATTTTGCATGAATAGAGACGGATCGAGGAAAAATCGGCATAGTTCACGCCGCCGTTCGACCATCCGATATTTGAGCAGAAAACATACAGGCTTCCCGAGGATGAAGGGATAGTCAGCATATTGGTGCCGAATTCAACTCCGTCAAGTTTCTGAGAACCGTTCTGGATGTCGAAAACATGGCGATTGGTATCGGTCTTGATCGCGGCATATTTGTAGGCGGAAGAGTCTGAAAACTGCGAACAGAAATATTGGGCACCGGAATAATAGGTGGAACCGCAGGCAATCGCCTCTTTACTGCCTGTCGATCTCCACGCCACCACATTTGCAATTGCGTTACCGCTCGGGATCTGGGTAAATTCGAAATCTGCAACTATTCGCAGCGTATTCGTATAAGCGACACCCGTTTGGATGTACTGCGCACCAGTTGATTCAACATATTGAATATTCGCCATGGCGTTTAACGCCAGCAAAAGCATCGTCACAACTGTGAACTTTTTCATAAACTAATCCTTTTGTTCGGTTTTGATCTATTCTTGAGAACACAAAGCAAACGACATCATAACAAATGTTACTTTTTACTTTCTCCCCCGTCAAGAACAAAAATTAGCAATTTGACTGCAAGTATGATATGGAGTAGAATTGACCCATGAAATCAACAACCTCGTTTTTTATCTCGGCACTCCTTTTTTACGCCTCCGTTTTGCAGGCGTCTTCCTCAAATCCCAATCCTCCGCATCAGGAACTCGTTGCCTGCGACCAACTTGACCAAACCATTAAAATCTACGATACCAAAGGCCGGATATTGTGGAAATGGTCCTCTTATTCCGATGATACCATACCCGCCGCCGCAAAGGCAGACTTCGCTCACAATGTGGCGGAGGCCAAACCGCTGAACGGCGGCCGCCAGATTGCCATGGTGACTTGCGGCGGCTGCTGGGCGATACTCGATCGGCAATCATGCAAAGCAGTCGCCTGGGGTTTAAACCAGGGATGGACCCATACCATCGAAGTTCTGCCGGATGATACCGTTTGCGTCGCCGCCACCGGAGGGAAAGGAGGCTCGGCGGTATTTCTCTATGACATCAAGGGTGAGAAGGCGCTTCAGCCGAAAATGCAAAATGCGGCAAGATTTCAATTCCAAAACCCGCACGGACTGCACTGGGATGGCGAGCGGTTATGGGTGCTCGACGATCCCGGTCTGCACCAGTGCAAGATCGGCCGCGAAACGGATGGACGTTTTACCCTGGAAAGGTGCAAATCCTGGTTCTTCAACGAAGTGGCCGATACCGATAGCGGACATGACTTGCGCCCGATACCCGGAACCGACATCCTGGTTCTATCCACCAATGAAATGATTCTCTTTTTCGATATAGCGAAAAAACAATGGCTCAAAGAGCGTTCCCTTAATTGGCGTATTGCGAAAGGTGTTGATCCCTGCGCCGACGGGTCACTCTTTCTGGTCACCACCGCTACAAAAAAGTGGTGGACCGACACCCTGCGCCTTTACGACCCCACGCGGAATCTCGTAAACAAGCAGTGTCCGATTTTGTTTACCGTCCCCAATGCCAGGTTCTACAAAGCCCGCTGGATCAAATAATCAGTTTTACCTTTTTGAAAAGTGCGTACAAAAATACGCAAAATTAGGGATTGACACCTAAAACTGCATTTGGTAGTATGCACTTGTTTTGTGGCACTCCTAGCTAACAGAACAGACAGATAACAACGCCTTTCCCCCAAGGCGGCTGTCTCTCAAAATATATGTCCTCCCTGACGGCGAGAAGAGAAAACTCTTCCCGCCGTTTTTTTTATGATACAATACCGCCATGAATACAAAAGACTGCACTCATGATTGTTCTTCGTGTGGAGCTTCCTGCGGCATTGGCCCGCTGCCTCCCGGATTGTTTCCGCAAAACGAATATGTCGCTCGCATGAAGGCGCTGCTGAAAATGCGGCGCGCGCTAAAACTTGATGCAATAATGTTGTTTGACGAGTTGAACAACCATTACTTCACCGGCTTGAGTTGCGATTCCGGGTTTCTTTCCGTCACTGCGGAAGGGCCGGTTTTCCATACTGACCCCCGCTATTCGGTCGCCGCCAAACGCATCGCGCCCTGGCTTGAGACCGAGTCGCTGAAAAAACGGAGCGAAGAATCCACATCGATTGCTAGGCTCTGCCGTTCCGCAAAGCGGATCGGCATTGAAAGCAATCTGCCCGCCGGAAAATTTCTCAAATTGAAAGAGCTGCTGTCAGGAGTCGAGTTTATTTTCGTCGACGCCGAAATCAGTCGGTTGCGTTCAATAAAATCCAAGGCTGAAATCAATGCCATCAGAAAGTCTGCAGCAATCAACGATGCGGTATTTCAAACCTGGTTGAACAACGCGCCGCAGGAAGCTTCCGAATGGGAAATCCGAACCGAGTTGCGCGGTCTCATGGATTTTGCCGCCCAGGGTGAGGCGTTCGACACCATCGTCTGCGCGGGCAGGAATGCCGCCGAGTGCCATCATGTACCGGACGACACCATCTTCAGCCGCGGAAAAACGCTGTTGATCGACATGGGAGTGAAATGCGACTACTATTGTTCAGATATGACACGAATGGTATTCTGGGGCGAACCCAAAAAGGAGATGCGTTCGCTGATGAAACTGGTCAGCAGCGCCAATCGCGCTGCCATTGCCGCCATCCGTCCCGGAGTGCCGTGCGAGGCCATCGACAACATCGCTCGATCCGTACTCGCAAATGCCGGTTTCGAAAAAGAGTTCTGCCACTCGCTGGGACATTCATTCGGATTGTTCATCCACGAAAGCCCATGCTTCGCGCGCGGCGATAAGACTCTGCTGCAACCGGGAATGGTATTGACGGTGGAGCCGGGAATCTACCTGCCCGGACGATTGGGAATCCGTCTGGAAGATGACATTCTGGTGACGAAAACCGGTTGCGAAGTACTCACTTCGACCCCGCACGACCTTCCGGCGCTCTAACGCGCCGGAGCTTGTCGTCAGCGCAGCCCTGCGACGAATTCGCCGATTCGCCGCATCGCTTCCTTCAGCTCGTCCATGCCGGTGGCGTAGCTGCAGCGCAGGAAACCTTCCGCACAACTTCCGAATGCCGTTCCGGGCACGCAGGCCACGCCCTTCTCCTCCAGCAGGCGTAAAGCGAATTCATCCGAGGAAAGCCCGGTCGACTTGATTGACGGAAAGACGTAAAAGGCACCGTTGGGCATGAAACAGTCCAGCCCCATGTCGTTGAGCGAACTGACAACAAAACGGCGGCGGCGGTCATACTCCTGGCGCATCGCATCGATATCGGCATCTCCGTTTCGCAAAGCTTCCACGGCGGCAGCCTGCGAGACGGTTGGCGCCGACATAATGCCGTACTGATGCACTTTCATGATGTTGTCGGTTATCGGAGCCGGAGCGCACAAAAATCCCAGACGGAAGCCAGTCATTGCCCAAGCCTTGGAAAATCCGTTGAGAAACACCAGATTGTCGCGCAGTCTTTTCACCGATGCGAACGAATAGCGCTCCGCATCGTAGGTAAGTTCGGAATACACCTCGTCGCTTATCAAAAGCAGTTCGTGGCGCAAAACGAAATCGGCAATCTCCTCCACATCCCGACAGCGCAGCACCGCTCCGGTCGGATTGTTGGGATAGTTCAAAAGCAGCACTTTGCTTTTGGGCGTTATCGCTTTTTCAAGCGCATTGATATCGATGCGGAATTCGTCTTTGCGACAGGTTTCAACCGGCACCGGAACACCGCCGGCCATGCGAATCAAAGGCGCGTATGCGACAAAGCACGGCTCGTGGTAGATAACCTCATCACCCGAACTGACAACGGTGCGCAACGCCGCATCGAGCGCTTCGCTGACGCCGACACTTACCATAATCTCCGTCTTTGCGTCATATTCCGCCTGATACGAACGCGACATATATTTGGAAATCTCCCGGCGCAGTTCCGGCATACCGAGATTGGCGGTATAGTGTGTAGCTCCAGTTTCCATGGAGCTTATCGCCGCTTCGCAGATGTGCCATGGCGTAGAGAAATCCGGCTCGCCGATACCCAGCGAGATTACATCCTTGCGTCCCGCAACTATATCGAAAAATTTGCGGATGCCGGATTTGGGAAGTTCTTTGACCAGAGGGGATACGAAATCAAGGGCAGACTTGCAACCGGTCGTCATAACCGTTTCCCTCCATCAATACACCGCTATCCTTGTAGGTTTTCAGCATAAAGTGGGTGGCGGTGCCCAACACACCGTCCAGCGTGGCAAGACGGGCCGAGACGAAACTGGCTAACTCCTGTAGGCTTTCTCCCTTCACGAAGAGCAAAAGATCGTAACTGCCCGACATCAGATACATCGATTCAACCTGGGAGAAACGGCAAATCCTGCGAGCAAGCGAATCGAAACCGCCTTCACGCTCGGGACGGATGCGAAGTTCAATCACCGCACGCACTGCATTGTCGTCAAGCCGATCGGTGTTGAGCACCGCCTGAAAACCGCGAATTACACCCTGCTTCTTGTAATCGTCTATGCGGCGTGCAACCTCTTCTGGAGTGGTTCCCAGCTCCTTGGCAATGATTTCATCGGATTCGCGGGCGTTCTGCTTCAACACTTTCAACAACGGGTCAGTTGCTGGAATCTTCTCTTCGTTATGCATAGTTACTGTCCTTCAGCATGAGGCATAGAAAACGCATCGTTTCCATCGTCACATCCATCGACACCGGATAAGGCACATTGTTGCGGATCTGTTCATACACATCCTCCCAAATCACCGACATTCCGGCGCGTCCCTTCGGTGCAATCGGCACCGTCTGGTCCAACCACGACAGCGACTCCTCGGTTCCGAAGCTGCCCAGCGGCGGGGTTCGCACACTTGAACGGCGTCTCGGAAGCTTGACGGAAGGATCGAGGATACGGAGCATCCCCTCAGGGGCGCCTTCATAGTATCTCCACTCGCCCTTTTCGCCGGTGACGCAAAACATCGGATCCATTCCGACGCGGCCGCCGGAAATCTCCAGATCGACGGTGAGCCCGGTATTGTTGCGCATGACCACACGCATATAATCTTCGGCGTCACCCACCGAGGCGACACGTTTAAATTCGGAAAAGACCTTGAAGGGTTGCGAACCGAGAAGCTGGAGAGCCTGATCGAAAAATGCCGGTCCCCAGGCCATGCAAATTCCCCCACCGCAACTTTTAAGCGTCTGCCAGTCATCCCGGCGGCGGAATTGGCCACGGCGGATTTTGATGTCGTATACCGGACCAAGCACTCCCGATTCGATAATCTCGCGCGTCTGAACAAATGCCGGTTCGTAACGGTAATTGTGGCGAACAAGCAGTCTGTTGCCCGCATTGAGCGAGGCCGCACGCAAGATGGTCGCCTGATTGAAATCAAGACAGAATGGGCGCTCGACGTTAACCCAGCGCTTCAATTTAAGTGCTTGCAAAGCCATGGGAACATGATTCATCGACGGCGTGCAGATATCTATCAACTCAATATCCGGATCGCGAAGCATATCTTCAAAAGTTCGAAAATTTCGACAGCGCGGAAACTGCTGAATCGCCATATCGCGACGATCTTTGATCAAATCGCATGCTCCGATAACCTGAAACTTATCCGGCATTTGCTGTAATTCCGGTCCGTGCATCTGAAGTCCCGCTCTCCCGAGACCCACGATGCCCACGCGAACCGGAGGACGTCGTGTTTGAGCCATAAAAAACTCCCTTAACCTTTTATATCCACTAATTTTTTTGATTATAATCTCTGTTTATTAAAATGTCAATCGTGATATGGGTCACTCCAAGATATTAAAAAAAAGGGTGCGCAAAAGCGCACCCTTTCATGTAATCAGGCAACTTTATAAAATTATTCCTGATCGAAGCCTTTGCCCTTGAGATAATCAAGAACCTGACCGACGGAGGTCAATTTCTCGGCATCTTCATCAGGGATGTCAGCGCCGAACTCTTCTTCGAAAGCCATGATGAGTTCGACGGTGTCCAACGAATCGGCACCGAGGTCATCGATGAAGGAAGCCTCAGGGGTAACCTGTTCAGCATTGACGCCGAGTTTCTCGACGATAATATCCTTGACCCGCTCTTCGAGTTTGCTAGCCATTTTATTCTTCTCCTTGTTTGTGATGGCACGGTTTCATCCGTGCCGTTTTCAGTGATTTATCCAATTGACTTAGATCATGCCGCCGTTAACGCTCAAGACCTGGCCGGTGATGTAACTTGCTTCATCGGAAGCAAGAAATGCCACAGCATTTGCCACATCCTGCTGCGTACCAAACATACGCAGAGGAATCGAAGCCATGTACTTTTCGCGCACTTCAGGCGGAAGAACGTCCGTCATTTTGGACGAAATGAAGCCCGGAGCAACCGCATTGCAACGAACACCTCTGGAGCCGAGCTCCTTTGCCGTGGTCTTTGTCAATGCGATTACGCCGCCCTTTGAGGCAGTATAATTCGCTTGTCCTGCGTTGCCCATGATGCCGACAACGGAGGCGATATTGACTATCGAACCCTTGCGCTGCTTCATCATGATTTTAGCCACTGCGCGGGTGAAGAGAAATACCCCCTTCAGATTTACGCGAAGCACTGCGTCCCAATCATCATCCGACATCCTGATCATCAAGCCGTCCTTGGTGATTCCAGCGTTGTTGACCATGATGTCAATCTTTCCAAATTCCTTTTGGACCTCAGCCACGGTGGCGTCCACCTGAGCGGTGTCACCGACATCGACGCCAATGGCCAAAGCCTTGCGACCAAGCTCTTCGATTTTCGCTTTAGTCTCGTCGAGCCATTCCGCCTTCAAATCGCAAATCGCAACGTCACAGCCGCCTTCGGCAAGTTTCAATGCGATTGCCTGTCCAATTCCGCGCGCGGCGCCGGTAACGATCGCAACGCGTCCATTCAAATCGAAAGCTCCCATTTTACAATCCTTTCCCGGTTGTTTCGAGGGTTGCGAGGTTTTCAACATTCAAAGTTTTGACCTCGCGGTTAATCTTGCGAATCAATCCCGAAAGCACATGTCCCGGACCGAATTCAACGAAGGTGTCCGCACCGGCGGCAACTGCCGCTTCGATGTCATCGCACCAGTGCACGGGATCCGTGACCTGCTTGAGCATCGTGCTCTTGATCGCGGCCGGATCGGCATCGTGCAATGCGCCGGTGGCATTAGCAAACACGGGGATGACCGGCTTGTTGAAGGCAACCGTGTCAATCACACCGGCCAGCTTTTCGCGGGCGCTCTGCATAATCGGCGAATGGAATGCGCCTGCCACCTTAAGCACAATGGCGCGCAACTTCATTTCGGCGGCTTTGGCCGCGGCCTTTGCGACATTCTCGTTGGTGCCGGACAGCACCACCTGCTGGGCGGAATTGAGATTGGACTTGTAAGTTCCGCATGCGGCGCAAATCTCGTCCAGCTGTTCGGGCGTTGCCCCCATGACGCTGACCATGCCGCTCGGGGTGGCGTCGCACGCTTCCTGCATGAAGGTGCCGCGGGCGCGCAAAATCTTTACCGTGTCTTCAAAACCCAAAACGCCGGCGGCATGCAATGCCGTCCATTCGCCAAGGCTCAACCCGGCGGCGTAGGCGAACTCAACATCTTGACGCAGCTTTTTGAAGGCGGTAAAAGCGGCGATGCTGGTCACAAAAATAGCAGGCTGGCAAACGTCAGAGCGAGTAAGCGCCTCTGCCGGACCTTCGTAGCAAATGCTTGCCAAATCCATACCCAATGCATCATTGGCGCGCTGGAAGAGCGCGGCGATTTCCGGATCGGCGTCGGCAAAATCCTTGCCCATACCAGGGACCTGCGCCCCCTGGCCTGCAAACACACAAACATTTAAAGCCATAATTTCTCCTTAAAAACGGCTCAATTCTAGCAAAAATTCCGCACTTAGGCAATATCGGGTGAAGCGCTCATCCACGCAACGGCGGTCTTGCCCATTGCTCGTCGGAAAACGCCGGCATCTCAATGTCGCCATCCTTCTCGAAATCATACGGCGAAGGCGAGCAGTTCATATTGTAGAACGTGGAATCCTTGTTCTCCAAAATATCGCTCATGCGTACGATTTGTCCGGTATATGCGGAAATGCGGGCGATGATTGCGCAAGCCGTAGACATCGCAACGGTTTCACCCTCGTTGTAGTACGGCCCGGTACCCATGATGCTGCGCAGCATGTTGATGTGTTCAACCATGTAGGGGTTGCTGCCCGAAGCTCCATTGATGTTATCCTCCGCAAGGTGATTGAGACTCTGCGTCTGGCCATTGGCGGTATATCTTCCGGTGCCGCCGCGGAAATATCCATCGGCAGTACGGAAGGTTTCTCCGACATTGCCGTAGCACCCTCCGATCTGGCGGCACATCGAATGGATATGTACGCCGTCACCGTAATCGAAGTCGGTCGAGAAGAAGTCAAATTGGTTTCCGCTCTCGCGGCGGATGCGGGAGCCGAACGACAGCGCGGTTTTGGGGTAGCGGCCGATAAACCAGTTGGCGACGTCGATATTGTGCACATGCTGCTCGCAGATGTGGTCACCCGAAAGCTCGGTGAAATTCAGCCAGTTGTTGCACATATAGGCCTTGTTGCTCATATCTGGCTTGCGGCGGCGAACCCAGGGTACTGCGCCGTTCCAGCTCACCGTGCCGCCCAGCACCGGCTTAATCAAACCTTGTTTAAGACCCATCGCCTGCAGGATGTACCCGCGCTGGTGGCGACGCTGCGTACCGGCGACGATGGTCAATTTCTTCTCTGCGGCTTTTTTGGAGGCGGAGAGGAAGAGACGGGTGGTAAACGGATCGACGGCAACGCCCTTTTCAGCGAAGACGTGTACGCCGGCGTTGACCGCCGCATCGAGATGGACGGCGCGGAAGTTCAGCGGGGTGGTAAGCAATACGACTTCCGGCTTATTGGCGGCATCCAACTCAAAGATTTTCTTGTATCCGGTGGCTCCGTCAAAAGAGAACTTGGGATCGACATTCCATTTTTGGGCGAATGCATCGGCCTTGGCTTTAAAGAAATCCGCGGCTGCGGTGAACTTGATTTCGCAACCCAGGTTTTTCGCCGCCTCTTTCAGATTGTCCGCTGCGCCCCCGCCGCGTCCGCCGCAACCGATGATAGCGACTTTGAAGACCCGTTTGGGTTCAGCTGCATTGATAATGTTGGGCAATGAGGCGAAAACGCCGGTTGCCGCCGCGCTTTTAAGAAATGTTCTACGTTCCATGATTTGTTCCTTTATTGATGAAATTATGCATTCGCCCACTGTTCGCGCAACAACCTGCACATTGCGTCTAGCAGTTCGGAGGTTTGCGGATCATTGTTGTTAAGCCAAATCAGCTTGCCTTTGGCGTCTTTGCCTTTCGGGGGCAGCCCGCCTTCGAACGAGACAAGGCCGTTGTAACCCAGCATTTTCATACCGCGGAAACCGTCGACATAGTTGTCGGCGTCTCCGTCAGTGCCGGGAACGCGGCGGTTGCGCAGCGAAGCGATATGGACATGGGAGAGAATTCCGCGGGCGCAAAGCATCGCCCCCATCATGTCGGACTCCTCGCCCGCCATGTGCCAGAAGTCGGCCATTACCGTTGCTCCGGGACCGATTTCCTGCGCCATCTTGGCTCCGTCGGGAACCTGGCGAAGGAACGGGGTTTCGTTGCGGCGTAACGGTTCAAGCATGATGACGGTCTTGTTTTTGACGGCACATTCGGCCAGACGCTTGCCGGTGTTGGTGACGAAGTCGTTGCGCAGATCCTTGGCGGACAACTCGGGGCGGCCGCGGGCGGGGCAGACGATAAGTCCGGACGAACCGATGGCCCCGATAGCCTCGATAATCTCGCAAAGGCGCGCGACTTCGCGGTTGCGCTTTTCAGGATCGGCCATGGACAGGTCGCTGCCGCCACAGGCGGGACCGAGGATAAGCTTGCGGTTTTTGAGCGAGTCGGCGAGTTTGGACGCATTCTTGCGAAGCCAATCGATATTTGCCGGAATTTCAACTCCCTGGTAGCCGTGAGATTCAAGGTAATCGAGTTTAGAGTTGATATCGTCTTTACCTGGAATGCGCCCCCACTGCAATGCGAGATTAAGCTTTGCCTTATTGCAAGCCACGTTGCATGAAGTTTTGTTCTGAGCCTGACTTGCGGACAATCTTGCCGCAGCAGCGGCGGTGCCAGCAAAGACAAGCGAGCCTAAAAATGACCTACGTTTCATATTGCCCCCTATTCACGAATTATCAGTGTGCTTATCCTATCAAAAATCATTCATATAGTCAATTAGCGTCAAACCGACACGCTTATCCCGATTTTTTCGGGGGAAATTATCCCGACTATACGGAAACCCCAGTAAATAGGGCTTAAAAATTTATTCGGGCGATGAAAAAACAAGCGTAGACTTTCTTGAGAGGGCTGATTTCACGCGAAAAAACAACC
>JAZQGX010000044.1:0-3345 GCA_045540275.1 Kiritimatiellia bacterium
TGGCTACGATCCGACTTGCAGAGGCGGCGGCCTGCATATCTCCGCGCGGTGTGTGTGTATATCGCAACTCGGTGTTTTTCGTGTCGAACGCGGGGCTGATGATGATAGGCAACGGTGCGAACGAAGGTACTGTCTGCACCAACATCACAGACGGCATCTTCACAAAAGAGCAGTGGGCGGCACTCAACCCCGCCTCTTGCGTGATCGGGAGCGACAAGGGTGCGCTTCTGCTGTTCTTCACGCTTCCCGACATGACGCACAGGAGCTATAGGATAGACCTCGCGGAGGACAGCAAGGTCGCAGTCTCCACGCATGACGAAGCGGCGGCGTGTCTTGTCATCGATGATGCAACAAGCAGGATGTACTACATAAGAGAGGGGGCTTGATATGGCGGCTGCTGGTGTTTCTTGGGTGTTGACAGACCCTGCCGATGGTGCAATACGCTTTTATCACAACAATTGTCTCTATGCTATTGGTCCTGCAAGTATTGACGATAATTACACGTTGGCTCAATCACCAGCAAGATATACCACTTACTTATACGGCACTGAATATGTTGCCAATGACAAGAATAACTCCGCTTATGAAAGCCACGATGATCGACCTCCTGTACTATCTAAAGAGTTAGTTGGATTAGACAGAGTTATAATCTCCACAACAACATCCCTTTTTCATCGGTTACAATCTTATGGGGATTACTTGACAGTTAGGCCGGGGAGTCTAAAAGGATTTGAGTTTGTTGGCTGGGCTGTATCAGCATCAATATCATATGGTGCGTATTGCTGGCTTTTTGATCAAAAAAGAATCAATAATGGCTACAATATTACTAATGCAGAATGGTCTTTCAGCGCACAATATGGAACTATTTCGCTCCCATTATACAGGGTACTTGTGCCCTACTCTGGCAGTGGTCCCGAACAATATCCAGTGATATTCTCGGACGGGTCTTTTCGGTTTTTTAATTCAGGAAATTCCGCATCTGCTGTAGGGACGAGGGATACTCATCATGTTTTTGCGATTTTCAAAGAAAAAACCGTAACCGTAACATACAATTCAAGTGGCGGGCAGGTTGACAAGATTTCAGATGTTATAAAGGGGGATAATGGGTTGACATCTCTCCCTGTTCCAATTCGTGATGGATATACATTCAAAGGCTGGGCTGATGTAGATGAGAATATAGTGACGGCATCACAGGATGCGCCTTACCTTCCAAATTCCGACATTACCCTTTATGCGCAATGGACGTCGAACATGTACACCGTCACATTCGACGCGAATGGGGGATCTGGCGTAACGCAGGATTCAAAGGAGGTCACCTTTGACGGTCGCTACGGGACGCTTCCTGCCGCTACTCGTTTGGGATATTCCTTTATCGGGTGGTCCCTTACGGAGGATGGCGAGAATCCTGTAGAGGCGTCCACAACAGTTTCCACGCCCAGCAACCACACCCTTTATGCAATGTGGAAGGGTATTTCCATCACGGTCACAAAGGAGCTTGTGGACGGTGAAGCTGATGATGTAAAGGATATCGGCACGCTTCAGCTGTTTCTGCGCCCTACCGTGGATAGCGAGTTCAATCTTGATCCTGTAGCCGAAAGCGCGGATGGGATCCTTTCGTACAGCGGTGCATCGAGGGAGGGAAGTCTTGAAAGGCCTGCGTTTCTTCTGAAATGCAAGATGTCGGATTCCGGTCCTGCCAGGCTGTATGAGGCTTTGGGGGTGAAGGATGCCTTCACGGGCGGATATGTGCAGTCATACGGATTTACGGTAGGAGCGTATGAGGGTGAAGATGTTCAGTTCAACGACTTCGCAACAACATACTGGCTCCGGCGCAGGAATCTGTATTCGCTTGACCTTAAATACTATCTTGGGGCGTCCGCGACTGAGGGTGGAGAAGCAGGCGTGCTGGAGATAGTCAAGCCGCTTTCGCCCGACTATGAAGGCAAGTACATCGAGAAAGGCATTGTTACTGTCAAGGTGACTCCGCCGAAGATGTATATGTTCCTTTCCGCCAAGATTGAGGATGCGGAGAACAACTCGCGCGGAGAGTTCAGCAAACTCAAGGATGACAATACGCTTGATGTTACGATGGGCGGCGATTATACGCTGAAAGTCTATTTCACCAAACGCAAGTTCGAGGTGAGGGCGGATGCCGATGCCGCCAGCAAGGATGCGGTGTCTGTTTCTGTTGAGGGGACTGACAGCGACTACAAGGTTGAAGCGGAGGCGAATGTCACTTTCAAGGCGGTTGTAAACGACGGCTATCTTTTTGATGGCTGGTATGATGGCAGCGGCGCGAAAGTGAGCGAATCGGCGGAGTATTCCGTTTCGGTTACAGACAACATGACCCTCTTTGCAAAGGCGAAGGTTGCCGTCTCGGTGGGGATGATGTTCGGCGATGACGGCGATAAGGGGACTTGCTCTCTGAAGGTGAACGGCGAGAGGGTGGAAGCCGTCGATGGCGATGCTGTAAGTGTGTTCCATGTCACGCTTGGGGCTTCGTTCAGCTATGAACTTACCATTGGCAAGAGGACTGACACTCCATCCTTCATGGGCGATGATGGGATGTGGTATTTCAACGGATGGTTTGGGGACGAGG
Source organism: Kiritimatiellia bacterium (assembly GCA_045540275.1). Taxonomy (GTDB): domain Bacteria; phylum Verrucomicrobiota; class Kiritimatiellia; order RFP12; family UBA1067; genus RGIG8368. The sequence goes on from JAZQGX010000044.1 coordinate 2,600, forward strand.
AAACTCCGTCATCCGTATTGGACCTTCCTCAGTCGGGAACGGTAACGCCAATATCCGGTTTAAGCATGACGGCTTTGGTGTCGTCATACCAATCGGCATCTAAGACCATTTCCGTGACTGTGGGAACTTTAGACTACAGTGCAGGAGAAGAGCCGGGCTTTAAAGGGATAGACGCAAACGAGCTTGCTGATTCAACGATAACATTCAGCAAAGGACGTCCACCTACCGGAATGTCGGGCATGGAGCCAGTCACGCCCTTTAAGCATCAGATATTCGGGGTGTCGTACATAGCCGTTACCGCCGCAGAGAGTCTGCCGACGGGCGAGGTGTTCAACTGCTTTGCCGATGAAAACGGAGGCGTGTTGACGAACAGCAACAGAATCACCTTGCTTGCCGTTCAAAACATAAAACTCCGTGCTTGCTATGGAAGTCCTTCCAGAGTGCGCATCACCCTTGCGTATGCCATTGGCAGCAATGAGACGATGGGCAATTTCGCAGTTGCTTCCGCAGAGGATGAGGAGGCGGAGTTCGGTGAGGATTTCAAGTCCGTCTTTGCCTTGCAGGGAACGACCGTAAAGGCTGTCACCACAAGCATGAACGGCTACAAGTTCGACGGCTGGTACGACAATGCGGATGGCAACGGAACACCGCTTGCGACCGACATCGATTCTGTCATCTCCATCACCACGGAGCGGACGATATACGCGAAGTTCAGGCAGGATACGACCGCCATCTATGAATGGGAG
>JAZQGX010000045.1:0-3009 GCA_045540275.1 Kiritimatiellia bacterium
GCCCCTCGTCCTGCTGGACCGTCCCCGCGACGCCACGAAGATGGGCGCCGACGCATTCGTCTCGATCCACCACAACGCGCCGATGTTCAGCACCGACCCGAGGACGGTGCGGTACACGGCGGTCTACAAGTGGAACGACCTCGGCGCGCGCCTCGCCGCCGCCATAAGCGCCAGCATGGGCAAGGCCCTCGAGGGGGACATCCCCAACAACGGCGTGATGCACGCCAACTTCGCCGTCACGCGGAACCCGGAAATCCCGAGCTGCCTCGTGGAGACGGACTTCATCACCACGCCGGAGGGCGAGCTCGCGATCTGGAACCACGCCCGCCGCCGCCGCATCGCCGAGGCCATCGCCGAGGGAATCGACAACTGGCGAAGAAGCAAAGAGTGACGCGCTGCCACCGCTTGGAGCTTGAAGCTGAGAGCTTAGAGCTGAGAGCTGAAAGCTGAGAGGTGCGGGAAGAGCCGCGTGGAGCTTGAAGCTTAGAGCTGAGAGCTTGGGGCTCCCGTCCCGCCCGTCCCGTGACAACCTGGCGAACAGCGAGGAAGACTGGAGCGGAAAACTCATGGAGGCGGCGAAATGAAAACCAGATTCTGGATTTATCATGGTACCAGACCACATGGTTTTAGCCTATTTTACAAGACAAAAAATGATTGAGCGCCGTGGCATAATCCGTTCATGCCGTATGTGCGGCCAACTTTTTGACATGCATAGGGCGCTCAATCGCTAAATATTCTACTACACTTTGAAACAGATTGCAAGGGAGTTGAAATGAATATTCAAGCCGATGAAAATGATGCACAAATAAAGGCGGCGACAAAGTCCGTCAGATTCCTGAATGACGCCGGGAACCGAAAGACAATTATCTTTGGATGTTCCCCAAGCAATTCAAGGAACCCTTCATCTTCTTGTTCTCGCATTCCTGCCACATGTCTTTGGAATGCTGTCTCTGCGGTATTGCCGCCTCGCCATCTTCCATGATCTTGTGCCACAGGCCAAACATGGTCAACTTCCTTTCGTCATCTTCGCATACAATCCGAAGAGATGGGCGACGATTTCGGGTTCGGGCGGCGTATCACTCATCATATTCTCGCCTTCAGGAGCGGGATCTCCTTTGCGTCCAGCTTCGTGAACGCAAAGCATTTGCGACCAAGGTCTTTCAGCGACGCGCCGAAGAGATAGAGTGTCTTGCCGTCGATGACGATGAAGCGGTCGTGGAAGTTTGCGCTCGTCCGGACGGTCAGTCCACCGTACTGCGAATTGAACTTCGCGATGTCGCTTGCCGCGAGTTTGTTGCCCCGCCTTGAAGTGACGATTTCGAGCGTAACGCCGCTTGCTTTCTTCGCAAGCATTTCAAGCGTCGTCGTGTCAACCCAACTGTCGATGAGCAATATTGACTTCTTCGCGGAGAGGATGTGGCGCGTGGCGAACGCCGCCGCGTCGAAAACCTGTCCGTCGTAGAATACACCGCGAACAGGCGGCAATGAAGTCTGCACGAAGAAATCGACCTTTTCCTTCAGATCAACGATGTCCTCATCGTGCTTTGCGAGACGGCGATCCACCCTGTCCTCCAGCGCGTTCATGCGCGCGTTGAGGGCCTGTCCCCTTAGAAGATAGTCTTTCAGCACCTGCGTTGCCCATTGCCTGAAACGCGTACCCTGAACAGACTTGACACGGTAGCCCACGGATATGACCACATCGAGGTTGTACAAACCAACTTCCTTGGTTTGAGTCTTGCCCTCTATCGCGCCATGGCGAGTGGTGTATGCAAATTTTGCATAAACCACTTTCCGGTCGAGTTCGCCCTCCTTGAAGATGTTGCTGATATGCCGCGCAATCACGGACTGCGTTCTGCCGAAGAGCTGGCACATCTGCTCTTGCGTGAGCCAGACAGTTTCGTGTTCAAGCCGCACATCAAGGCGCATCGTTTCATCTGGCTCGTAAACGACGATGGCATTTCCGCTTTGTGTTGCGGGCATTGTTGTTTTTGCTCCTTTCATTTGTCAATCCTTTCGTGCGGCCATCTCCGCATACAGCATGAAGAGGTGGGCGACGATTTCGGGTTCGGACGTGTCGGGCTTAAGACCGTAGGCGGCGAGAACGGCGCGGTCGTTTGCCTCGTGCGCGGCGCGGAGGTCGGGCGGCATCGTCAGCGGATCGTAGAGATCGGCAAGCGACGAGTCGGGGTAGTGCGCACGGGCATCGAGGATCGACTGGGCGGTAGCAGCGATTTTGTCTTTGACAGGATTAACAGGATTTACAGGATTATCCGGCCACGGGAAGTTGTTGTAGGCGATTGCGGCGGAATAGCGGTAGTCGCTTTTCAGCCGCCCGGCCACTGCCCGCATCCACGCCATGTGAGCCGAAGATGTAAGCACGCCGAAATGGTAGATGGTGGCGGAGGGGATGATAGAAACAGTATTAGCGGCAATTGTGTCGTGCGTCATGAAGCCCATTGGAACGTATTCACGCCGTTCCGACGATACTTCCGGCACGAGCAAATAGTCGTCTTCCGTCTGCGGGTCCGAGAAAAAGAGATAAGGCGTTGCAGCCATCGCCCTCGTCGGCGCGGCCGAACTTGCAAGTCGCATTTCACGAACTGCAGCAAGACGGCGCATAACTTCGGCGTTTGATCGATAGAGCGACGGCGAAACATCGCGAAGCCACAGGCAGTAACGAACCTTGTCGTTGTTGATGAAATCCTGTGATCCAACATAACGCCTGATATGAGGCGCTAGCGCGGGAGTGGCGGCGAGAATATCTGCCCGTTCTTCTTCAGACATAAACAGGTTGCCACCGTCAGACGGCTTATTGCCGTATGTCATTACGGGAACCGCGCAAATTGGCTTGGGACGCGATTCGGCAAAAATGTCTGGCGCATCAATCAGGTAGGCGTTGATGTGCGCGGCTGGAATGGCCGTGCCATTGTCGAAGATGGTTTTATTCGACTCCGATTTATCCGAAGCTACGCTAACGCTTCGCTTATCGTTGGGTTGAGTTGCGCGAAG
>JAZQGX010000046.1:0-3395 GCA_045540275.1 Kiritimatiellia bacterium
GCACTGTACGACTCCCAGAACGAAGCTGGCACACCGCCCTTCGCCAACTTGAACTCGGCGGCATCCGTCTCGTTCTTGGACAACAATCGCTTTATGTCATTCTGTGTTAGCATAGGTCACTTGCTCGTTGCCCCCGTTTTCGGACTCACCATGTCAACCGTCTCCTTCATTCATCCACTTCCAATGCTCTTGGTCATACTATTAATTATGTGAAAAGCTGATGTAAATCTCCTCCTTCATAAACAGACAGAACTATACGCTTGAGAACATCCAATGTTGCTGGCTCCGGCCCGTCGGACATGAATGTTTCCGTTCCATAATCAAGTTTGCGAACAATCTTTATTGTACCGGGAGTAAGTTCATCATAACATTCATGGTATTTCCAATCAATATCCGTTGCAGGGCATATCGTATCGGGTAATAATGCCAAAACCGCATCTACTGAATGAATGAAATGAGGGCATCTATCAACACTCTTAGCAGCTTCTTCATACGCATGACGGATTCTATCTTTGTCAAATCGCCAGATATAATGTCTTGACAACGCAGACTTTTCCCATTTCCCGAACCGCAACCAACTAGCACCGTAATTGTTCCATGTCATATTTATGCAGCGACAACCCCATGGATTGAGATTTGTTTCAGAAGGATATCCATAATCTGAAGTCGTACTGTATTTGCCAAAGCAATATTGACTGGACTTGAAGGACTTTCCCCTTTCTTTAAGGCATTGTATCATATGCCAATTGAATACATCATACCAGTCTTTTCTCTCTCCATCTTCATAAACTTCTTTATTCCGAATACCACCGATATATTCGGCCATCTTCAGCCACCGCATATCACCATGGTCAAAATGCGCCAAAAACCATTTCTTTTTGTTGCGGGAAATTTCTTGATAATGGTCAGTTGCTTTTGCCAATTGCTGCGCATCATTGAACGTCGCTGCCGTTGATTCACTGAAAGTTATTGATATCCCACTATGTGGAATATCAAATGTCAATTTTTCGCCTTCTCCACCAACAAGTCTTGCCCCGCAAGAAGAACAAAACGCAGATTGCGAAGGCACTTCCATGCCACAGTGGGGACAGCATATGGGATCTGCCAACACATCGGCAACCACATCTGCATTTAGATTATCTACCTGTTCTTGTGTAATCCCTATCAATGCGCCAAAATCCATTATAAGGCGAATCTCGCCTTCTGACGCTTCACCATCAGCATACGCTACTCGTAGCATCATTTCAAGATTCTGCACCTTATCGGCAAACGTCCCTGTTGGAGTTGGAACAAAGCCAGCTTCCTGTGCCTTCTTCTCGCCTTTGCTCCAATCCGTTTTTGAGAACTTGAAATGTTTTTTTATCATTTCAAACTGGGCAAGTTCTAAAGGACGCAATTCGCCATCCACACTTGCAACCGAAGCAACATTTGCAATGAAAAGAGTGGTGTCATAATTCATCTTCAATCTCCTTAGCATCCGTCTCGCTCTTGGCCAACAACCGCTTTATGTCATCCTTCGTCAGCATTTCTTACTCGCCCGTCGTACCCTCTGTTACGCCATGCCGACGACACACGCGAAAGCCAATGCGCTGGTAGTTGTCATAGCCACCATACGACCCAAAATTTCGGGCATATATAGGCTGACCAGCCTTTACCACGAACTGAGCAAATCCACTATTCCCCTCCACTTTCTTTTGCTTAGCCCAATAATGCTCCCAATATAGATTTCGCTCGCTGGTCATGTCTTCTTGCTGAGGATAATCAGCTATGTTATAAGCGAAAGTCGTTTTAGATATTCTATCCTTTGCCAATGTCCTTGTCCACTCACTTGCATTGCCTGTCATATCATAAAGGCCGAAGCCATTTATCATGTCTGGACCAACAGGGATTTGGTTCCCATTGTAATATCCAACGGGTTTATCACCTTCCCAAGCATAATTATCAACAGACCAATAAAAACTAGCCTTTGCCTCCGACTTATCATTACCCCATGTGTAGAGAAAATGTTCGTCTTGGTCATCAAACTCAGGTCCACGCGCAGCCTTTTCCCATTCTGCTTCCGTCGGCAAGTCATAACCGTAGAAAGTAGCAAATGCCATTGCTCCATACCAAGTGACAGCAGCGGGATAGTTTGTATTATTTCCTACAACCTCGAAGTTGTTGACATTCCATCTAATTCTGGAACTGTCACCAATAACACACAGCAAGTACTCACCATCAATTCGATTGATGAGATTTGTGCCAGTAATTGAATAAACCGCCGTTGTTCCATTACGACAGATGCGCCCAGCCGCGAGTGCCGCATTCAAGAAGTCGCAGTACTGCTGCACGGTGACTTCGTACTTGCCGAGCCAGTAGCTCCACGGGATGTTCACGTGGCGGGAGGGGCCGCTGCCTTCCGCGCCGCCATCCTGGCCCATGAGAAAGCCGCCGGGCGGAACTTCGTTGCCCCACTCCATGCCGGGGAAGCCCTGCGCGTCGATGGCGAACACCTTGACGCGCATCTGGTCGGAATACTCGCCATCCCAGTCCGTTCCGGCGTCCCACACGATGTGCTTGCCCGTGCCGGGCGCGATTCCCTCGCCGATGTCACCCGTCAGCGAAAAGGCCGGCACGGAATACTTCGCGCCGTCGTTGTCTGAGATTTCGATACGCACCTTCAGGAGATCGTTGTCCGCATCGGCGGCATCGTAGTAGATGTCGACGAGCTTCGTCCCCTCGCGCTGGCTCGCGCGCACATTGGTGATGGCGGGCGGCGTGTTGGCGCACACGGCCAGCGCGGACATTGCCACGGCGATTCCAATCATCTTCTTCATTTTGCGGTCCTTTCATTCAACATCTTCTCGGCATCCTTCTTTAGACGCATCGGTGAAATTTTCTGCCATTCCTGATTCGGTGCGACATCGGCTTCAGCTTTGAAGAGCAGGTTCGTTTCGCTGATCCCGAATCTGACAAGTGGCATTGTACCAGCGACTTCGATCGAAGCATAGTTGATTGGCACGTTTGTCGAGACAAACGAAAACGTCATCGTCTTGAGCCCGACGAGTTTTTCAAGCGGCAACACGGCATAGGGCTTCTCGCCGAACATGACGGGCGTCGCCTGCTCCTTGCGGTCGCCGAAATCGACGAGAATCGCGTCGTCGGGCGGCGGCGGTTCCTCGGCCTTCGCACGTCGAGCCGCCTCCTCCACGATGATCTCACCTTTCAAACCGCAAGCTGGACACATTAAAGCACGGCTCGAAACGCCATGTCCGCAATCTGGACACGAAATGAGCAAGTTTGCCGATGACTGCAAAACCGTCAGGAATACTGCAGCCGATAGGATGGCTGGACGTATTGCTACTTGTTTCATGTGAAAATTATACCACACTTGGAGAAGTCGGATCGTAGCCATG
>JAZQGX010000047.1:0-13484 GCA_045540275.1 Kiritimatiellia bacterium
GCCGGTTTTAAAACGACAAATCGTTTCCCAGTGATATAAAGCGACATTACCGGAGATCGATGAATCAACTCTTGTGTCAAATAATTTGAAAAGGCGCATCCGCAATTGCGGATGCGCCCTGTAAAATATATTATTATTCTCCGTATTTACTGAACCGTCTGCCAATATCCTTCAACCCATGTCCGGCGGATTACATTGCCACCGGCATCATGTTCGACCTTCCAATGCCCTTCCACCCAGACGCGCTGCCCGGTACTGGGTGCAACTACCGTGCTTTGCGGAAGCACCACCGTAGGCTGCTGAACCACGACCGGTGCGGGCTGCTCGATGATCACGGGCGTTGTCGTGCGGTACACCGGCTCGTAATAGCGCGGAGCGCAAATCGCATTGACCGTTCCAGCCACCAGACCGGCACCGATTACGCCGGCTGCAAAACCCAGCCCACCGTTATACCACTTGCCGCGATGATGGTGGTGGTGATGGTGCACCGCAGGACGCGGCGCGGGACGATGATGGCGGACAGCATGGCGCGGCGCCGGCCCGCGGCCGCGAGGACCGGGTCTTGCTTCAGCGTTCATTCCGGCCAGTATCGCTCCGATTACAAGTGCAAAAATCATTATTTTCTTGTTCATGGCTTTCCCCTTTCCTTTACCGGATGCCGTTGACTCCGGCATCGTCTAAAGATGTATTCGTTTTTAAATTTCGGTTTTCCGGAAAAAAAATAAAAAAAGGACGCGTTCGTTTGAACGCGCCCTTTTTCAAGGAATTAACCTTTATTCTTCCATCGGATCAGGCTCCACGAGGTCAAACGCCGGTTCGATGTCTTCGGTCTCTTCCCCTTCGTAGGCCTCTTCGGAAGCCTTCAGATTGGCAAGACCGGCAGACTTTGCAAAAGCCTCGTCCTGCATGGCCTGCGCTTCATCGCGCAATACTGCCATTTCCTCTTCGCTGATCGGCTCGGCGAGCGGAACAAGCTTGATGTGGCGGTGCAGCGGGAAGCCGGTTCCGCCGGGGATAAGGTGCCCGAGAATGACATTTTCCTTGAAACCGCGCAGTTCGTCGATGCGTCCGGTCGTGGCGGCATCGGTGAGAACACGCGTGGTGTCTTGGAAGGAGGCTGCCGAAATGAACGAGTCGGTTTCGAGCGCCGCCTTGGTGATTCCAAGCAACGCGGGCTGAGCCTCGGCCGGACGGCGTCCCTCTTCCTGCATCATGTCGTTGACTTCAAGGAACTTCTGGCGGGTAACCTGTTCACCCCACAGGAAATCGGTGTCGCCCGGATTGGTGATGCTGACTTTGCGAAGCATCTGACGGACGATGATTTCAATGTGTTTGTCGTTGATTTCTACGCCCTGCAGACGGTAAACCTGCTGCACTTCGCTGACCAGATACTTTTGCAGTTCCTGAGGACCGCAGACCGAAAGGATTTCCTGAGGAATGATCGATCCTTCCGTCAGCGGCTGACCCTTCTTGACCTGGTCGCCGGGGAACACCACGACCTGCTTGCTCATCGGAATGAGGTGGGTTTCGGTGGTGTTCGTAACCGCATCGTGCACGGTTACGCAGCGTTTGCCGTGCTGGCGTTCGCCGAAGCTGACCACACCTTCGATCTTTGCGATTTCCGCGGCATCTTTCGGAGTGCGGGCTTCGAACAATTCGGAAACGCGGGGCAGACCACCGGTGATGTCGCGCGTCTTCGCCTCTTTACGCGGCGTTTTCGCCAACATCATACCCTGCGTGACCTTCTGTCCCTCCTTCACCATAACGACCGCGCCGGCCGGGATGAGGTACATACCCAAAACCTTCTTCGGATCGCTCGGATCGGTAATGCTGATCTGCGGGTGCAAATCTTCTTTGGTTTCCAGCGCCAACAGAGTCGTAACGCCAGTTACCGAGTCGACATCGCTGCGGACCGAAACGTCTTCCACGAAGTCGTCGAATTTGACGACACCGGGATTCTCGGTGAGAACCGGGATGGAGTGCGGATCCCAAATTGCAACCTTCTGGCCAATGGTGACCTCTTTGCCGTCCTGGCAAAGCAGATTGGTTCCGATCTGCAGGGTGAACGTTTCGAGCTCGTCGCCGTTTTCGTTGACGATCTGCAACTGACCGTTCTTGTTGAGAACGACCTGATTGCCTTCTTGGTTGATAACGGAACGGACGTCGATGAACTTTGCAAAGCGCTTGACCGGCTTTTTGGCATCCTCGCCCTGCATTTTGCGCAAAACGATTTCCGGCACCTTGGCGGTGGCGTTTGCGGTACCGCCGATGTGGAAGGTACGCATCGTCAACTGCGTTCCGGGTTCACCGATGGACTGGGCGGCGATGATACCAACCGCAGTTCCGATTTCAACGGTGCGGCCGGTGGAAAGATCACGGCCGTAGCACTTGGCGCACATGCCGTGCGTCGCATCGCAGGTCAGACCAGAACGAATCCAGACCGATTCAATGCCGGCAGCTTCAAGCGCATTGCAGGCGGCTTCATCGATTTCGTCGTTGGCGCGGACGATCACATCGCCAGTGATAGGATTGCGGACATCGTAAAGCGCGGTACGCCCGAGGACGCGGGTGCGCAACGGTACCGTGGTCTCGTCGCCTTCCTGAATCGCCTCGACTTCAATACCGTTGACGGTGTTGCAGTCCTGAACCGTGATGATGACATCCTGAGAAACGTCGACCAGCTTACGGGTGAGGTAACCGGCGTCGGCGGTCTTAAGAGCGGTATCAGCCAGACCCTTACGCGCACCGTGCGTCGAAATGAAGTATTCCAAAACCGACAGACCTTCGCGGAAAGACGCGGTAATCGGGCGCTCGATAATATCGCCAGAAGGATTGGACATAAGTCCGCGCATACCGGCCAGCTGACGGATCTGCAACTTTGAACCGCGAGCCTTGGCGTCGACCATCATGTACACCGGGTTGGTCTCGGTCGGCTCAGGATTTTCCGGAGTGATGTTGCGATCGATGGTGTTGTACAGCTCGTCGGACACCTTGTCGGTGGCCGCCGACCAGATATCGACGATCTTGTTGTGGCGTTCGCCTTCGGTGATGACACCGGTCTGGAACTGGGAATCGACCTTTGCGACCTCGGCGGCGGCCTGACGAATGATCTCATCCTTCACTTTCGGACGAATCATATCCTTCAGACCCATGGACACGCCGGCCTGGCATGCATGCTTGTAACCCAGTGACTTGAGTTTGTCGAGGGTGTCAATGGTCTTCGCGTGACCGGCTGCAGAGTGGCACTTGAGAATGAGTTTGCCGAGGGTGCTCTTGTTGATCTTCTCGTTGATGAATCCCAGTTCCTCGGGCCAGATTTCGTTGAAGATAACGCGACCGACGGTCGTTTCAAGCACACGCTTGGTCGGATCGCCGCACGCGCGTCCTGCAATACCGTAGTCGGGATTGCGGAAACGGATGCGGGTATGGATTGAAACATCACCGTCATCCAACGCGAAATTCACCTGATTGGCATTGTTGAACAAAGGAAGATGTTCGTTGCCCATCGGATCCTTGCCCGCCACGCGGTGGTTGAGCTTGTCCTGCTGGCTCGGCATCGTCAGATAGTAGATGCCCAAGCAGATGTCCTGCGTCGGGGTGACGATGGAATTTCCGGAGGCCGGCGAGAAAATCGAGGTGGAGGCCATCATCATCAGACGGCTTTCCAACTGCGCTTCAACCGACAACGGAACGTGCACCGCCATCTGGTCGCCGTCGAAGTCGGCGTTGAACGGGGTACAGACCATCGGGTGGAGGCGGATTGCCTCGCCTTCGATAAGCACGGGTTCAAAGGACTGAATCGAGAGACGGTGCAACGTAGGCGCACGGTTCAGCATAACCGTCTTGCCCTTGGTCACCTCTTCGAGGATGTCCCACACCTGCTCGTCGCGGCGCTCGATCATCTTGCGTGCGGTGCGGACGGTGTAGCACAGCCCCTTTTCCTTCAGACGGCGGATAATGAAGGGTTCGAAGAGAACCATCGCCATCTTTTTCGGCAGACCGCACTGGTAAATTTTGAGATTCGGACCGACGACAATCACCGAACGTCCGGAATAGTCCACGCGCTTGCCGAGCAGATTCTGGCGGAAGCGGCCGGTCTTGCCCTTGAGCATGTCGCTCAACGACTTGAGCGGGCGGTTGCCGGCACCGGCGACGGCGCGGCCGTGACGACCGTTGTCGAACACCGCGTCGGCCGCCTCCTGCAGCATGCGCTTTTCGTTGCGGATGATCACATCCGGGGTCTTGAGCTGCAAGAGATTCTTCAGACGGTTGTTGCGGTTGATCACACGGCGGTAGAGATCGTTCAGGTCGGAGGTGGCGAAACGACCGCCGTCCAGCGGAACCAGAGGACGCAATTCCGGCGGAATCACCGGCAGGCAGTCGAGAATCATCCACTCGGGCTCAGCGCCGCTGAGACGGAAACCTTCGCACGCCTTCATGCGCTTGGTAATCTTCTTGCGGGTCTGCTTGCTGCGGGTGTTTTCGATCTGCTCTTCAAGCTGGACGCGCAACTCGTCGAGGTCCACCTTCTTGAGGCAGTCCTTGACCGCTTCGGCGCCCATCTTGGCTTCGAAATTTTCGCCGTACTTCTGGAGGGCGTCACGATACTCCTGCTCGCTCAGAAGTTGCATGTACTGGAGCGGGGTATCGCCGGGATCGACCACCATGTAGTCCTCGTAATAGAGCACGCGCTCGAGTTCGGAGGATGTTTTGTCGAGCACCAGTCCAATGCGGCTGGGATTGCACTTGAAGAACCAGATGTGGGAAACCGGAACGGCAAGCTCGATATGCCCCATGCGCTGGCGGCGGACGCGCGAAACCGTGACTTCCACGCCGCAACGGTCGCACACCACGCCTTTGTGCTTGATGCGCTTGTATTTGCCGCAAGAGCACTCCCAGTCGTGGGTCGGCCCGAAAATGCGCTCGCAGAACAGTCCGTCGCGTTCGGGACGGTAGGTTCGATAGTTGATGGTCTCGGGATTTTTAACTTCGCCGTGGCTCCATGCACGAACCGTCTCCGGCGAGGCCAGCTTGATGCTGACCACGTCATACGGAGAGCAGGCCTGGGAACGGGCGCCCATGAGTTCTTTCACTGCGTAAGGATTAACCATGATTGTTTCCTTTGCGAAAAAAGATTAGATGTACGAAGGCTCGAGCGTGTCGACGTTCTTAGGACCGTCCGCTCCCAAAAGCTGCATGTCAAGGCAAAGACCGCGCAACTCGTGCATGAGTACGGAGAACGACTCCGGCATACCCGCGTCGAGCGTGTTCTGGCCTTTGACAATCGCTTCATAGATTCGCGTACGACCGCTGACGTCGTCGGACTTGACCGTAAGCAATTCCTGCAGGGCGTAAGCCACACCGTAGGCCTCAAGCGCCCACACTTCCATTTCTCCCATACGCTGTCCGCCGTACTGGGCTTTACCGCCCAGCGGCTGCTGCGTAACCAGCGAATAAGGACCGGTGGCGCGGGCGTGGATCTTGTCGGTGACGAGGTGGTGCAGTTTCAGCATATAAATCTGACCGACCATCACGCGCTGATCAAAGGGCTCGCCGCTTTCACCATCGTAAAGCACCGTCTTGCCGTCTTCGCAGATCCAAGGTACCGCGCCCTGCCCCGCCTGTTCCTGAACCTTGCGGCTCTCGCCGAGCAATGCGCAGATTTCATCTTCCTGCGCACCGTCGAAGACCGGCGTTGCGGCGTGGAAGCCGAGCACTTTGCAGGCGAGTCCAAGATAGGTCTCAAAGAGCTGACCGAGGTTCATGCGGGAAGGCACGCCCAACGGGTTGAGCACGATGTCGACCGGCGTTCCGTCGGGGAGGAACGGCATGTCGCAATCGGGCAGGATGCGCGAAACGACACCCTTGTTACCGTGACGACCGGACAACTTGTCACCGACCGAAAGGTTCTTCTTTTCGGCGATGAAGACGCGAACCTGCTTGATGATGCCGCCCTCGTTTCCGAGATCCGGGATATCGTCAAACTCGCCCGCCTGGGCATCGGAGCTCTCGTCGAGTTCCGCAAAGCGCGGACGGAAGGAGCTGATGATCTCTTCAATCTTCTGCTGAACCGGGCTGCTGTCGATCTGGATATGATCGTGAGCGGCGGCAAGTTTGGCCAGAAGAGCCTTGGTAATCTTTTTGTTGGCAGGAATGATGACCTGCTGGGTTTCGACATCGATGACGTCCAGCGGTATCTTCTCGCCGTGAAGAATGCGGCTCAGCGCGTCGATGAGATCTTCCTCGATCTTCTTGCGCTTCTTTTTGCGGTCTTCCTCCTCGTTGCGCGGTTCTTTCTTCTTGGATTCACCGAAGAAGTCGGCATCCTCGTCCTGAGAGGTCACCTTGACATCCATGACGATGCCGTATGTTCCGCTGGGGACGGTCAAAGAGGTGTTGCGCACGTCGGCCGCCTTTTCGCCGAAGATGGCGCGCAGCAGACGTTCTTCGGGGGCGAGTTCGGTCTCGCTCTTGGGCGTGACCTTGCCGACGAGAATGCTACCGGGGCGGACTTCCGCACCGATGCGGATGACTCCGTCGGGACCGAGATTGCGCAGATCGGTCTCGGAGACGTTTGGAATGTCGCGGGTGATTTCCTCGGGACCGAGCTTGGTGTCGCGAGCGCCGACTTCGAAATCCTGAATATGAATCGAGGTGAAGGTGTCGTTCGCCACGCAGTGCTGCGCGATGAGAATCGCGTCTTCGAAGTTGTATCCGCGCCAGGGCATGAACGCGACCATCATGTTCTTGCCGATGGAAAGTTCGCCCTCTTTCGTGGCGGGACCGTCGGCGATGGCATCGCCCTTGCGGACCGTCTGTCCGACCTTGACAATCGGCTTCTGGTTGAAGCAGGTGCCGGCATTGCAACGGCGGAACTTCTGGAGCTGATAACGCCAGATGCCGGCTTTCTGCTCGCGTTTTTCGCGATCGGCGCGTTCACGCGGACTTTCATCACGCTTGATTTTGCCGGCCGGCTTCTTGCCGTCACGGGTGATAATGATATCGGTCGCCGAAACGTACGCGACTATGCCGTCCTCTTTGGCGAGAACCGTCACGCACGAGTCAGCAGCGGCACGCCATTCCAGACCGGTTGCGACATAGGGACGCTCGGTGCGCAAAAGCGGAACCGCCTGACGCATCATGTTGGCACCCATCAAGGCGCGGTTCGCGTCGTCGTGTTCAAGGAACGGAATCAGGCCGGCCGCGATGGAGACCACCTGGCGGGGAGAGACGTCCATGTACTGGACGCGGCTGCTTTCCACGTCGACGAAGTCCGACTTGTAGCGGCAGGTCACCTTCTTTTCGGCAAAGGTGCCGTCCGGGTTCAATTCGGAGTTGGCCTGGGCGATAACGAAGTTTTCTTCGACATCGGCGGGCATGTACTGCACCTCATCGGTGACCTTGCCCTTGCGAACTACTCGATACGGGCTTTCGATAAAGCCGAACTGGTTAATTCGCGCGTAGATGCCGAGCGAGGAAATCAAACCGATATTCGGACCTTCAGGGGTTTCAATCGGGCAGATGCGTCCGTAGTGCGACGGATGAACGTCGCGGACCTCGAAGCCGGCGCGCTCGCGGCTCAAACCGCCGGGACCGAGTGCGGAAAGACGGCGTTTGTGCGCAAGGCAGGAGAGCGGGTTGGTCTGATCCATGAACTGGCTCAACTGACTGCGACCGAAAAAGTCCTGAACGACTGCGGAAAGCGACTTGCTGTTCACCAAACGCGCAGGCTGAAGCTTGCCGGACGAGGCAGGGTCGAACATTTGCATGCGCTCGCGAATGAGACGCTCGGTGCGGGCAAGCCCGATGCGGCACTGATTCTCCAGCAATTCGCCGGCGGTGCGGATGCGGCGGCTGCCGAGATGGTCGATATCGTCGACCTTCTCCTCGCCCATGTGGATACGGAGCAGAAGCTTCATCGCCTCGACCACGTCAACACCGCTTTCGTCCAGCGTGCGCTTCTCTTCCGGAACCTTGCCGGAGAGCTTGAGACGCTGATTGAGCTTGTGGCGGCCGACTTTGCCGAGATCGTAGTGGCGGGCCTCAAAGAAGAGACGCTTGATCAGGGTCTTGGCGTTGGATGCGGTGGCGGGATCGCCGGGACGCAAACGCTTGTAGATATCCTTGAGCGCATCCTCTTCGGTGTGGATGCCGCATTTGGCGTCTTCGCGAAGTGTCTTGATCAGGACGCCCTTGTCAACCGAAACATCAACCACGTTGACATAGTCGAAACCGGCTTCGCTGATCTGCGCAAGCAGCGCCTGGGTGATCGGATCGTAGCGACGGGCGAGAACCGCCTGCGACTCCATGTCGATCAAATCGTCCTTCATCACGAGATTTTCAAGAATCTCTGGATCATAGGTTTCGCGGACGTCAATGGTCTTGAACTTGTAGAACTGCTGCATGACCTCTTCGTCCGTACCGAATCCGAGGGCGCGGAGGAAGGTGGTTGCGTAAAACTTGCGACGGCGGCGGCGGCGGTCGAGATAAACCCAGAGAATGTTCGCCGAGTCAAACTGGATTTCGACCCAGGAACCGCGGTCGGGGATGATGCGCACAGAGTAGAGCATCTGACCGTTCGGGTGCGGGGTCTCTTCGGTGCAAAGACCGGGGGAGCGGTGCAGCTGGGATACGATAACGCGCTCCGCGCCGTTGATGACAAAGGCGCCATCGCGGGTCATGAGCGGAATTTCGCCGAGGTACACATCCTCTTCGCGATATTCGTCCTTGTCCTTAAGCCGGAAGGTTGCGGAAAGCGGAGCGGCATAGGTCAGACTGTCGGCCATGCACTGCAGATCTGAAAGTTTGGGGTCGCCCAATTCGTAACGGACGAAATCGAGCGTGTAGCGTCCGTCGTAGCTGTCAATCGGGAACACTTCCTGGAAAATTGCCTGAAGTCCCTTGGACTCGCGCTTGGCTGGAGGAGTGTCTTTCTGGAGAAAATCCTCGTAGGACTTCGTTTGGATTTCAATCAAATCCGGCGGATCGATAACGGGCCGGAGCTTGCCGAATACTTTTCTATTGACCATTGATTCGCCTACCTTGTATTTATCGCATTGCCAATGAATGCGTTTTTGCGGCGTTGGACCCCTGCGGATCCGGTTGCGTAAGAGCAAACCACCCTGGGTGGTTCGTTTTCCAGTTATGAGCGGAAGTGTGGTAAGCGGCCACTTTGTTAACTAGCTCACACTTTGGAAGAAACTTCCGCCGCGAATCCGCGGGGAAGTTCAAAAGACGATTGCGCACCGGCAAGGCGCGCAATCGCAGAGACGAGACTATTTCAACTCGACTTTGGCGCCAGCCTTCTCGAGCTGCTCCTTGATCTTGGCAGCTTCGTCCTTGGCAATGGCTTCCTTGATCGCCTTAGGAGCACCCTCGACGAGGTCCTTGGCATCCTTGAGGCCGAGACCGGTGATGGCGCGGACTTCCTTGATGACGCCGATCTTGTTGCTTCCGGCATCGACGAGAACAACGTCAAATTCGGTCTTTTCTTCAGCGGCGGCAGCAGGAGCTGCACCGGCAGCGGCAACTGCGACGGGAGCGGCGGCGGAAACACCCCATGCTTCCTCGAGAGCCTTGACGAGTTCGTTGATTTCAAGAACGGTTTTACCGCTGAGTTCGTTGATCAGTTCTTCGTTTGTCATTTTTGTTTCCTTTTTTCAACCGGCGAGGTCTTGCCGCGCCGGGTTTTTCTGTTTTACGAAATTAACGACGATGTTTTCCGGATTAAGCCTGAGCGGGGGCTTCTGCGGCAGGAGCTTCTGCAGCAGGAGCAGCCTCTGCGGCGGGATCCTTGTCGGCCTTGGCCTTGAGCACGCGGGCCAAACGGGCCGCGGGTTCTTTGAAGGTCGCCAAAAGGATTGCGCGCATCTGGTCTTTGCCGGGGATTTTCGAAAGTTCTTCAACCGTTGCGGCGTCGAGGATTTTGCCATCCCAGTCAGCGCCCTTGATCGAAGCCTGTTCGTTTTTCTTTGCGAAATCGACAACGATTTTTGCAATCTCAGTGACTTCGCCCTTGCCGGTCACGATAGCGGTCGGGCCGGAAAGCATTGCGGAGATGTCGCCCCACTCCTGATCCTTGGCAACTTTACCGAGTAGGGAGTTTTTGACGACCATCAGGTGGGATTCCTTTTCGCTCAGCGCTTTGCGCAGTTCGGTAAGGGTGTCGACCTTAAGTCCGCCGTAGTTGAGAATAAAGCAGGAATCCGCCTCTTTAACCCGGTTGAGAATTTCTTCCAGGATGGAGACTTTTTCGCTGCGCATTTTCAATGCACCGATTTTTTCTGCCATGATCTTGTCTCCTTATTCCTTGTCTTCCTTGGTCGTCACGTGAACGCCGACGCCCATAGTGGAGCTGACGGTGATCGTGCGGACGAAGACGCCTTTCGCAGCGGCGGGACGCTCGGCGCGAACGGCTTCGAGAACGGCGCGGATATTCTCCACGATTTTGTCCGCATCAAAGCTGCGCTTGCCGCAAAGCACCGACACGTTGCCGGTCTTGTCCATACGGAAGTCGACCTTACCGGCCTTGGCTGCCTTGACGGCGGCGGCGGTATCATCGGTAACGGTACCGGTCTTGGGATTGGGCATCAAGCCGCGGGGACCGAGCACGCGAGCGATTTTGCGAACTTCCTTCATCGCATCAGGGGTGGCGATGGCGACGTCGAAATCGACCCAGCCGCCCTTGACTTTTTCGATGAGATCTTCGTTGCCGACTTCATCGGCACCGGCTTCTTTGGCCTGATCGGCGGCAACGCCGGCGGCGAAGACGATGACGCGGACATTCTTACCGGTTCCGTTGGGAAGGCTTACCGTACCGCGGACAGTCTGATCGCTCTTGGTCGTATCAACGCCCAAGTGGATGGACAAATCGATTGTTTCGTCGAATTTGGCACCGGGATTTTCTTTGATGAACGCCACTGCCTCTTCGAGCGAGACAAGGCCCTGAGGCGCCTTTTTCAGGGTGTCGGCGTATTTTTTACCGTGTTTCTTCATGATATTGGCTTCTCCCTGAATCAGTCAATCACTTCAATACCCATGTTGCGGGCAGTACCGATAAGCATACGGATTGCCGCATCGACATCGGTCGTGTTCAAATCGGCCTTCTTCAGCTCAACGATTTTCTTGAGCTGCTCTTTGGTTACCTTGCCAACCTTGTTCTTGTTGGGAACGGCGGAACCTTTTTCGATGCCGGCTTCTTTCTTGAGCAGGACCGAAGCGGGCGGGCTCTTGAACTTGAGCGAGAAGCTGCGGTCAGCGTAGACGGTAATGATTACCGGAATGACCAAGCCGCCTTTATCAGCGGTTTTGGCGTTGAATTCCTTACAGAACGCCATGATGTTGACGCCCTGGCCACCGAGCGCCGGACCGACCGGCGGTGCAGGATTGGCTTTGCCAGCGGGAATCTGCAGCTTGACAATGCCTACTACTTTTTTTGCCATGATTATCCTTTCTGTGTGTTTCTCCCGCGTCCCTGCGGTACATACGAAAACACAGCACAATCAACCATGCGTACCGGCGAAGTGCCGATCACTGGGGGATTTTCATCCTAAAAATCCCTTTTACACAGAAGGGGAACGGCTAGGATATCATGTTTTACCGTCATTTGACAAGGAAAATTCTCAACAGGAAAATTCTTGACGGTGACAAAGTCTGAAGTTCGCTTATTATTTCACTAAGAGCGTCGTTCCCGCCGACGGCGTATCGTCCACTACCCAATGATAGCTTTCACCGATATTTGATAGCGCCGCACAATAAACAACGCCGATCGTCTTTTCACCGGGATAGTCATTCCTTGCCTTAAGAATCTCAAATTTGGCTTCATTTCCCGCGCAAAGAGCACTCCAGCCGGCAAGTGCCGCTCGTTTTTTCACATTTAAAATCGCCATACCGGCGTTATCAACGCCTCTAAACGCGCCGCCCAAGAAGATGGTAGGAGCGACCTTTGAATGGAAATTATACACCTGTCCATTTTGAGCATACAAAAAGGCATAGCTTCCAAATGATTCTATTGGAGCATAGAAGTCCACCGGGTCGTCGAATTTGCCCGCGGTCGTGTAGAATGTGCTATTTCCTATTGCTTTCAAATCGGGACACTCGAATTTAGGCGTAACGGGAAGTAATGTTAGATTTCTAAAAGCGCTGTCGCCGAGGTATTGCACGCTCTTAGGCAGATATGGGGTAAAGCCCGACAGCTTTTCACAATTGTAAAAAGCTGAATTGCCAATGTTGGTGATCGAATCTGAAAGCGTTACCGTTGCAAGGGATTTAGCATCATGGAACGCACTTTCTTGCACTTGTTTTGCCTTTGGCGCATTTATGCTCATTACCGATGAGAATTGAAAGCAATGACTGCTTATAATCTCCAGATTGGGGAAGCTTAATCCATGTGACAATTTTGTGATATAGAACGCATAGCTATCAAGCAAGGTCAACCTGGGAAATTCCGTAGGTGTTATCGTCAGCGGCGCACCGGTCTCCCGGATAGCGTTGCCGCCGATAGTCTCGAGGTCTTCGCCCAGTTGAAGGGTGGTCAATGTCGAAATTTCACGAATTGCCTCAGATCCGATTGTTTTGATTTTAGGTATTGATAGCGAGGTGATTTTTGTAGCCTTAAAGGCCGATTTGTCGAGTGTCTCGACATCCTCTAAAACAAAATCGCCTGTAAGTTTTTGACAGGATATAAACGTGTCCTTCGGGAAGTGGGTAACCCCCTTGATAACCGTCGGGGAAAAATGCTGCAGATTTTTTGCAGTATGAAATGCGCCTCCATTTTTAGCATCCATGACATTGAGCTGCGGCGAGAGGACCACATTGGTAATATTGGCATTCGAATAAAAAATATAGTGTCCGATATTGGTTACGGAAGGAGCGATCAGGGATGTTATACTCTTCCCTCTGAATGCGTTATTTTTTATTTGGGTGACCTTGATTCCGATCTGTTGCTCGAATTCCGTCAAATCCAAGTCCCCCGAGCCGGCCGAAATAGCATCTCCGTTCGTGCCATTATATCCAATGCAAAGGTCATCGGATACCGGGGTGGTGTTCGAAAAGCGGAGCGTCCAGTTGCCGTCTGTCGCCGTCTTGCTGGCGGCGTCGTAGCTCCATGTTGCCCCCATCAGGGAGGCCGCCATGGCCAAGGACAAAACAGTTACAATTTTCTTCATGCAAAACTCCTTAACTTGCGCAGCCTCATCGTTGACCGGATAAAAAAGTCCGGCAAGAATCTTCCCGTGAACTTGAATTCGGCATTCGTGTGCTGAAAACCAAAGTTAAATCTTTAATATTATAGCATTGTAGATTTCGTTTTGTAAAGTGGAGGCAGAAAACATCGCCCAAATTTTATGGCGCGGCAGATTCGGCGAGGATCGACAGGCACGGGGAACGGTTAGAACGCAATCGCCTGTTGGCGACGCAATAAAAGTAAATATCAATCCGCATCGTACGCCGCGAGCGGCTATGCGGAATTGATATTTACTTAACAT
>JAZQGX010000048.1:0-8487 GCA_045540275.1 Kiritimatiellia bacterium
GGCGCATGGCGTTCAACGTGCTGGCGTGGAACTGCGACGACCACGTCAAGAACATCGCGTATCTCATGGACAGGCGCGGCGAGTGGTCGCTCGCTCCGGCGTACGACGAATGCTACGCGCACAATCCGGAAGGGGACTGGACCTCGCGTCACCAGATGTCCGTGAACGGAAAGCGCATCGGCATAACGGACGATGACATCCTCTCCTGCGCGCGCTTCGCGAACATGCGCGAACGCAAGGCGCGCGCGGTTCTCGACGAAGTCAGGAGCGCGGTCCGCGACTGGCCGCGTTTCGCCGCCGAGGCGGAGGTCCGCGATGACTTCGTTGGAGCAATCTCACGTCAGTTGGATACGACAAGGAGCTGAAGATGAAGATCGAGGAACTGATCGACCGTGGTGACGAGACGGGACAGCGCATCCGCGAGACGCTGAACGTCCTTCTTGAATCCCCGTACTTCTACAAGACGGACGACGAACGGCTTTTTCTCGTTCTGACGCGCTACAAGCGCGCGTTCGAGGCGTTCTTCGACAAGTTTTTCGGATGGACGCTCGTGATGGATTCGAAATGTGCGCGCCTCTACAAGCCGAAGTGGTTCAACGAGAAGATCACGCAGCCGAACCGCGACATGTTCGGCTTCACAAGGCGCGACGAGTGCATGGCGTTTCTGCTACTCATTGAGTTCTTCGAGCGGGAATGCCGCGAGCAGGGCGTGACGGACGACGACCGCGACAACCTGCGCTTCCGTTTCGGCGATTGGCTCGAATATGCGTCCGCCCGCTTTCGTGCGCTGATGCCCGGCAAGGAAGAGAACTACACGGACGAGCGCGTGCGGCAGGTGCTGCGCGACATCATGCCCGCTCTCATACGATACCGTTTCCTGGCGAAAGTGCGTCCGTCCGCCGATGACAGCGTGAGCGAGTCCGAAACGATCTTCGAGTGTCTCCCCGCGCTCTGGCACTACCAGGCCGCGCAGCTCAACCAGCCGGTCGAACCGGATGGTGACGGCGAAACGGGATCCCGCTGACTTCATAAAGAGCGCAGGGATAGAAGCGATGGAAGGGATTAAAGCGATAAAAAGGATTGAAGGGATGCATGGGGTCTTCTGTCATCCCTGTAATCTCTTTTATCGTTTTCATCTCTTCCATCCCTACAATCCTACGCCACAGCAAGGGGAAGCCGTATGACAAAAATTGTTTTGCCGCATTCAGGCTACAAGAAACTCATCGTTTACAAGAAGAGCGACGTAATCTACCAGGGAACAGTCGTTTTCTGCCGCCGTTTTCTGCCGCAGTTCGGCGACCGTACCGTTGATCAGATGACGCAGGCCGCCAGGTCATGCAAGCAGAATATCGCAGAAGGAAGCGCGGCAGCTGGGACAAGTCTTGAAACGCAGATTAAGCTTACGAATGTGGCGCGCGCTACGCTCGACGAACTGCTGGAGGACTATCTCGACTATCTCAAGGCTCACGGCGCGGCCGAATGGACGATGGAAAGCGAGAAGAAGGCTGCTGCGCGCGAATTCGCCAAGGCGCATTCGGAGTGGGATGATTGGAAGCCGCTTTTTGAGTCACGCCCGGCAGAGACGCTCTGCAATTTGATGATTGTCATCATACAGCAAAGTCGCTACATGCTTGACAAGATGCTCAAGTGGCAAGAGGAAGATTTCAAGTCGCATGGCGGGGTGCGTGAGAGAATGCATGCAGCGCGTACCGAGGCTCGGGGAGAGTCATGGGACAAGGCGATCTATTCTATGCTTGACCTTTCTGCTAGTCCTGCCGACCTTGAGGCGCGGCTTGTGCGTATCATGGAATCTGCGCGCCGCTCGGCACAGAGCATAAAAAGGCGGAAAGGGTGGTAGCGGCTTATGATCGTCGCCATCACATCCTTCTCGTACAAGCGCGGATTGCCGGAGGACATGACCGGCAACGGAGGCGGCTTCATGTTTGACTGCCGGGCGATGCCGAAAACCCATTGCCGATTTCTTCGCCCGCAAACCAACATACTCCGTGTACTTCGACGAGCGCATGGTAGAACGTCGGATGGGGGCTGAAATGGTAAAGATAAGCGTGCTACATACGGTGAAGCAGCATATGAAAGGAGGATTACATGCACATTCTTAAGATTATCCACGGATATCCGCCAGATTATAATGCGGGTTCGGAAGTCTATAGTCACTCTGTATGCACAGAACTTGCAAAAACAAATAGAGTCTCTGTGTTTACGAGGGAAGAGAATCCGTACACGCGCGATTTCACTATATCAAAGAGAGCTATCGGGACGAATACCAATCTTGAGATATACTTGATGAACAACCCGCATGGGAAGGATGGGTATAGGCATGAGGAAATAGATAACGCATTCGCATCTCTTGTTGAGCAACTAAAACCTGATATTGCGTATATTGGACACCTTAACCACCTTTCTACAGGATTGGTTGATGTGCTATACGAGAAGAAAGTTCCTATTGTATTTATGCTTCATGATTTTTGGCTAATGTGCCCTAGAGGACAGTTCCTTACTCGTAGCATTGGCAAAGGTAACAACTTCGCTCTTTGCAACAAACAAGATGATAGGAAGTGTGCCTGTGATTGTTATGAAGTTTATTTTTCTGGTCAAGCAAGCTGTCGAGAGTCGGATATATGCGCTTGGCAAGAATGGGTGCACAATAGAATGGAAGAGATGAAGTCCATTGCCAGCAAGGTCAACCGATTTATTGCACCTTCGCAATATCTTCGTGGGCGTTTTATTGATGCCTTCGGAATTCCTCAAGATAGAATCGCTTATCTTGATTATGGGTTCCCAAGAGAAAGGCTTTGTGCATTGCGTAAGAAACGCAAGGACAATGAGTTTACATTCGGATACATAGGTACGCATATTCCTGCCAAAGGCGTGGATCTGTTGATAACGGCATTCTTACAGTTAAAACGACCTTCGCGGCTCAAGATCTTTGGCCGACACAATGGACAAAGTACAAATGCGTTGAAGAAACTTGCCGGGCAGGCTGGTGACAGAATAGAATTTTGCGGTGAGTATGCAAATGGCGAAATAGTTCAGCAAGTGTTCCGTAACGTTGATGCAATAGTTGTGCCGAGTATTTGGATGGAGAATTCGCCACTTGTTATCCATGAGGCACAAGAGTGCAGAGTTCCGGTTATTACGGCAGATTGCGGCGGTATGGCTGAGTATGTTCATGACAAAGTGAATGGATTATTGTTCCGCCATCGGGACGTGACATCTTTGGCGACTGTAATGGAATGGGCAATAGATCATCCAGAAGAAATCATGTGCATCGGTGAACGCGGGTATTTATTCTCAGATGATGGACATGTACCCAGTATTAGTGAACATTGCGAAAGACTTATGGAGATATTTGGAAATGAGTTGCGAAAATAGGCTCTGGCGGCTAACGCTTGATACAAATCCTGAAGATTGCAACTATCGCTGT
The DNA here is from genome assembly GCA_045540275.1 of Kiritimatiellia bacterium. Lineage (GTDB taxonomy): Bacteria > Verrucomicrobiota > Kiritimatiellia > RFP12 > UBA1067 > RGIG8368. The sequence goes on from JAZQGX010000048.1 coordinate 3,446, forward strand.
ATAATGTGCGAAGAGCATAGCGAGTTCAGTCATTTCAAGGACAACCTTTTTACACGCACTGGCATTCAGCGACGGCTTATGCCTGTAGAGTGGTTGGATAAAATTATGGCCGAGGCATCTCATATCGGTATCGAAGAGGTTATTCCATCTACGATGGGTGAACCGCTCTTATATTCAGGAGTCGATGATTTTTTTAGATTGGCGAAGAGATATGGCTTGAGAGTGAATCTCACGACAAATGGCTCGTTCCCCAGAAGGTCTATTGATGAGTGGGCGCAGTTGATTGTGCCGATTACGCGTGATGTTAAAATATCTATAAATGGTGCATGTAAGAGAACTTCAGAATCAATTATGCGCGGTAGCAATTTTGATATGCAACTTAGAAACATTCAACACTTTGTTGCGGCGCGTGATACAGAATACGCCAAGTCAGGTTGGTATTGTTCAATAACATTGCAGCTCACATTCATGCAGAACAATACGAGCGAACTCGCTGATATAGTGAAAATGGGGTGCGAACTGAGAGTGGACAGAATCAAGGGGCACCATTTATGGGCACATTTCCCGGAAATAGCACACCTTTCAATGAAGGAGCGCCCTGCGAGTATTGAAAGTTGGAATCGATATGTTGCAGAGGCTGATGAGGTACTTCTCCAATACGGCCAGATATTGCCGAACGGGAAGAAACTTCATTTGGACAATATGTCGCCTTTGTCCATAGATGATAGGAATGCTGTTCCTGAAAACTATGAATGCCCATTCTTGGGGCGTGAATTATGGGTGTCTGCAACGGGGCGGATAGCTCCATGTTGTTGCCCTGATGAGAAACGAAGATCCCTGGGAGATTTTGGATGCTTTCCCAATGTCTCATTGTGTAGTGTAATCAAGAGTGACGCATATAACGAATTGCTGAGGAACTACAAATCAAAAGATGTCTGCAGAATTTGTAATATGCGGAGGCCTGTTTGAGTGATGGCTCTGGGATTCTTGCACAGCAAAGAGGCGTAACAATGAATAATGTGTTAGAGCAGCTTTCCACTTTGCCGATAACGGAACAAAGGATTGCCGTACTGATTCGGCATGGAGAGAGGTGCGCAATTTCAGAAGGCTCTTTTGGACTTGATGCACTTCTGACTCCAGAGGGTATGTCAACTGCGGTGAAATTTGGGCGTGCAATTGCTAGATACCCTGTTATGCGCATTTACTCAAGCCCTATAAAACGTTGTGTTCAAACTGCGGAGTGTATTATGCATGGATTGCAACGCAACGTTGGAATATCAAGTGAAGACAACCTTGGAAATCCTGGATTTCATGTATCAAATGCACTAATTGCGGGGGTACACTTCATGCGGTATGGAGCAATAGGCGTATTTGAAAAATTCGCGGCAGGAGAAGTCTTGCCGGGAGTGGCTAATTTATCGTGCTTGCAAAAAGGAGCTCTACATTGGCTGGATGAAAGATGTTACGGGAATGGATTGTTCGTTTATGTGACGCATGATTCGTTGATTGCACATTTTGCGTATGCTAATAATTTCCGTGGATATTCGCGAGGCTCGTGGGTTGATTATCTTGACGGAATCGTTGTGACATTCCCTAAAATACCTGAAAGGGGGTGTTGACGATGGATTGGCACGACATTAGGGCGTTTCCGGCTGAAGGCATTTTCCGGTGTAACGGGCGTATGATCTTTAAGAAGTACATTTCAATAATGAAGTTTCATGCGCCTGGCATAGCTCCTGTGGCTGATGCGAGTGGATGGTACCATATTACTTCGGAGGGATTGCCGTTGTATTCGGCACGATATCTACGTGCTTTTGGATTCTATTGCGGTTTGGCGGCGGTGATGGCAAATGACGGATGGTTCCATGTCACTACCAGTGGATTACCGCTTTATGACGAACGTTATGCTTGGTGTGGTAATTTTCAAGAGGGATTTTGCCCAGTATGCGATAAGGCTGGTAAATATTATCATATTGATGCACATGGGAAACGGTTGTATGTAGTCAACTACTTGTATGTTGGAGATTTTCGCGATGGAATCGCATGTGTTAAGTGTGGTGACGGATTATGGCGGCATATAACGGCGAAAGGGGATTTTCTGAATGGAACTGCTTTCTTGGATATTGGGGTTTTCCATAAGGGAATTGCACCTGGCAGAGATACTAATGGATGGTTTCACATGACAATGGACGGGAGGCCGTTGTATTCCAATCGTTATTTAGCCATAGAACCTTTTTACAACGGCTTCGCGTTGGTTACAAAGAAAGACAACGTAAAGATTGTGATAGATGAAAATGGGGAGTGTGTCCGTGTTATATGATTCCAGAATGCCAATGCAAAAATGACGATAAAGAAGAATGTAATGGCAAATGCAAGTTAGCGAGTGTGAATGATGGTATAATGTTACCGTGCAAGCGAGAGGTGAAGAAATGACATCGGAAGAACTTGGAAAGATCATTGCGCGGCATGAAATGCAGTGTGTTGAGTTGACGGAGAATCGTGATGTCATTGGAGGCTTGGTATGTTGACCAAAGATGAATTGCTGGTACTTATCCAAGACATAGAGTCGTCGCGGGCGGAGCGTACCGTGTCGGTGAACGATACGGACAAGTTCTGCGAGGCGGTGTGCGCGTTCGCGAACGACATGCCTGACAGCAAGCAGAACGGCTACTTGCTGGTAGGCGTGCATGACGACGGACGGCTGAGCGGGCTTAAGGCGACTGACTCGCTTTTGACGAACCTTGCGGCAATCCGTTCCGACCGGGACTACCGCAGCACGGGGCCGACGATGTTCTATCAATACGCAGATCGAATCGAGTTGCTCAATTCCGGTGGGCTATACGGTCGCGTGAATCGTGAAAACTTCCCTGACGAGAACGACTACCGCAATCCCATCATCGCGGATGCCATGCGGACGCTTGGCTATGTGAACCGCTTCGGACGCGGCATTGGACGTGTCCATATTGAACTTGAAGAGAACGGGAACGGCGAGCCTCTTTTTGATGTTGGACAGATTGGTTCGTTCAAGGTGACTGTTAGGTTGACAAAGTACGCAGACAATGGGCAAAGTGCAGTGGAAAGTTCGCAACGAACGTTCCAAAGCAAGGAGACAGGGGACGAAAGCTCGCAAAAGAGCAATGAACGTGCCGAGAAAGACGCAGAACGTGCCGAGAACGCGGCGGAACGTGCCGAGAAGGTCAAGGCATGGGCTTTGAACATGATTCCTTCCGGAGTGCGACAGGACGCGCGTTCAAATATGGCTTCGGTTATGGGGGGTATTGGCATGGATGAAAAGATAACAACAGAAGGTCTCATGCGCCTTACGGGGCTTTCAGATCGAGGCGTTCGGAAAACGATTTCGGCATTAAAGGCGTTTGGTTTACTTGTTCGTGTTGGATCAGATAGAGCTGGCCACTGGGAATTGGTGGGGTTTGAGCCGTGAAGAGACGTGGTATAATAATGCGCACTGGCATTCTGAGCATCGCGTCAATGGGCGTGGGTCTGACGGCGGGGAGAAATGATTTACGAAAGAAAGGAAGTTTGCAATGACGACAGAAGAACTTGAAAAGATTGTCGCAAGGCATGAGATGCAGTGCCTTGAGTTGAAGGAGTCATTCAACGTCGAGCGCATTGAAACTGCGTGTGCGTTTGCGAACGCCGCTGGCGGCTATATCGTCATTGGCGTGGACAACAAGGGCGAGCCGTCAAAACACCAGTTGCGTTTTGAAGGATTGCGCGACTACGAGAACAAGATATCCACGGCGACCGAGCCGAGCGTCGCCGTCGATGCCGAGAAGGTGAATTTCGGAGGCCCGAAGGATGACGTGGGCATGGAAGTCGTCCGAAAATATATGCGCAAGGCTGTAATGGAGAATCGCCGCGCTTTCGCGGATGATGAGGATCCATGGCGTGCCCTGATGAAACTTGGGTTGGTTGAGTCTGAGACTGAAATCACCCGTGCGGCCTATTTGCTTTTTGCGAGGAATCCGCAACAACGTTTCTCGCAGGCTGTAATTCATGCCGGCGCGTTTAAGGCAGAAGGTGCTGTCATCCTTGATTCACATGATTCGCGCGGCAACATTCAGGAACCGAATACAAATTCTCAAATCCATTTTTCAGGGAATGGCTTAAGGTTAATGCATAAGAGTAGTGCAAGAAAGTGTCAGGGCGCATTGTGCGATGAAAGAAAGTGAGCTGTAGATGCAACCAAACGCGAAGATGAAGTTCCAGAGCTGGAAGACTACGGACGAGGAAAGGCACTGTATGAACAAATCGAGGCCAACCGCGATTGAGGTGCGCGGAGCGAAGAAGAACAACCTCAAGAACATCGACGTCGACATTCCGCTCGGGAAGATCGTCGGCGTCGCGGGCGTTTCGGGAAGCGGCAAGTCATCCCTTGCGCTGGGCATTGTCTATGCCGAGGGATCGCGCCGCTATCTCGAATCGCTCTCCACCTACACGCGCCGTCGCATGACGCAGGCGGAGCGCGCGGAAGTCGATGACGTGCGCTACGTGCCGGCCGCGCTCGCGCTCCGACAGCGTCCGGGCGTACCCGGGATCCGCTCCACGTTCGGCACATCGACCGAACTTCTCAACTCGCTCCGGCTCATGTACTCGCGCCTCGCGTCGCACCGGTGTCCCAACGGACACTACCTTGCGCCGTCTCTCGACGTTGCGGCGGAGCGCGAGCTGGTCTGCCCCGAATGCGGCGCGCGCTTCTTCGCGCCCGGCGCGGAGGAGCTGGCCTTCAATTCGCAGGGCGCGTGCAAGCGCTGCGACGGAACGGGCGTGGTGCGCGAAGTCGACAGGGCGACGATCATTCCCGACGATTCGCTCACGATCGACGAAGGCGCGGTTGCGCCGTGGCAGTCGCTCATGTGGTCGCTCATGAAGGACATCGCGCGCGACCATCTCGGCGTCGGGACGGACGTCCCGTGGCGCGACCTCACCGACCGCGAGCGCGACATCGTCCTTCACGCCCCGCCGGAAAAGCACCACATGGTCTATCAGATCAAGAAGGACGGACGCTCCGGCGAGATGGA
>JAZQGX010000049.1:0-3236 GCA_045540275.1 Kiritimatiellia bacterium
CTCGAGTCCCATGACAACACAAGCAACTGCCGTGGCGCAGTCAAGCATATACAGTAAAACATATACAGAATGATCCGACCCTCTTGCTTTAAGTGCGTCCTTTCTTCACCTTTGATGTTTGTTACTAACGTCATTCGGGTACGAGATTACAGCCTAATCATATTATAGGCAGAATGTTTCAAGTAGTATTCTGCATTTGCTCATGTTTAGAGGTTCTCTTTCAGAAATCTGAACGCAAGAGGAGTCAGGGAGCTGGTATCATGACCCGCCTCCGGGAGTTCATGAAACTCGTTTGTTACACCGACTTCATCTAGGGCCAACGACAGGTCAGCGGCACCGCTCAATGAAACCAAGGGATCTTGCGAACCGTATGCAAGGAAAAACGAAGCAACCTTCTGCCGCCGTTCGTGCGGCATGCTCGAGATTCTCCGCGCTTGCCAGACTGGGTTGATTGCATTCAGTAGATCCCGATGATCAAGCGGAGTTTCTCCGCAAAAATAGTCGTTGGCAATCTTCCTTTCGACAAGCAGCCTCAACCCACGAAGTGCAAGACGATTGCCGGAAGAAATCAACTTGATTGTGATGTTGGCGGCAATCTTCAGACCACCAACCAGCGAATTCTTTTGGTGAAGAAGATCCCGTACGAGAGGCACTTTCATGATCCTTCTCGCGATTTGACGCCTTTTCTCCGCGTCTTTCTCTTCTGTAGAATCGACAAGCAATCGTAAAAGATGGATGTAGGCATCGGGATCGGCCGGACCACTCATGCTGCAGACCAATTGAACGGAAGACGAGACATTTGGGTCTCCAGCATCTTGATCTAGCTCTGGATCATCTGGGGTAAGTCCGAGCAAAAGTGCCAAATGTCCACCGGCTGAATTGCCGAAAACACAGATTTTGTCGGGATCGTAACCATATTCCCAGGCATGGCTACGAAGAAAGCGTATGGCCGCCTTGCAATCTTTGACAGGTGCCGGAAATGCAGCCACTTGCGTCAACCGATACTCGATAGATGCGGCAACAAAACCAAGTTTTGTGACCATCCCGACGGGTTCATCCCACTTTGTTCCGCTAATCCAAGCGCCTCCGTGAATAAACACAAATAACGGTGGTGCCACCCTCGGCATCGGGTCTGGCAAATGGAGATCTATGGTCAGAATAACATCATGATCACCAGACGGGAAACGGCGATACTCAAGTGTGAGCGTCTTGAAACCTCTTCCGATTTGAATACCATTGGCTTCCGCTATCTCCGCCAAGGTCCTGCGGTATACAGGATGGTTCACCAGCGGAGACGGCCGATGTTTCCGTTGCCAATCACACGCGATGTGAAGTGCGCAAGTCAAATCGAAACTTTCTCCACGATGCAGAATTCTTTCCACCGATTCGCCCTGACCGGCAAGGAAGGCGTGAACAAGCGCCGTCTTTCCGAAGATATCCTTCATCGCCAGATCAGCTCCAGACGCAAGCAGGAAATCGACAATCTGCACATACCCTTCCCGCGCAGCGACCATAAGCGGCGTTTCGCCGTTCGCGCCACGTTCATTTGGGTCCATGCCTGTGTCAAGGCATTGACGAACACCCTCTGCATCGGCCGCAAAAATAGATTGGAAAAGTTTTGAAGTCACGGAACTCTCCTTATTTTGCTTCATCAAAGATGCCTGTCGCTGTCATCGCCCTGAGCTGTTCGTACTTGGCACGGAATGCCCGTGTGATTTCGGCGCGCGTTTTCATGATGTTCTCATCTCTGCCATTATGGATGATTGTTACTTACGTCCTTCGGGTGCGATATTACATGCCAATCATGCCAGGAAAGCCATTGTACGCCGTTCCCTCCGTCTGAGCCTAAGTCGGACGCATGCTCATGGACCTTTTTATTAAACAACCGAGGGATGTTTTCATCACTCATCTTCCGGTTTCCCTTTTTCTGTTCCAGAGGATACAACCTTGATGCTGTTTGTTACCGCCACCTCGTGTGGCGGTGCATTGGTAATGGCTGATGTAACAGGATCGCCTGAATCGTGTTGACTAGACTGCGGCACATTCGTCTGCGTTGCCTTTGGCGTCAGCTCTTTGATGACTTTGGTGAAGGCGGATACAACCATTTCGACAAAGTATTCCCGATTTGTTGACATGCCTGACCCGCCATCTGGCCCGCCGCCCCGAGAATTGGCTTCACAATTTCTACCCCCTCGAAAAAATGTTCCAATGGCCGCGACAATAAGGACGAGGAGGACGGCTCCTCCGATTGCCGCGGCTCGGCGGTATTTTTGCGAGGCAGGCTCCGGTAGTTTCTCATCCGTTGTGATCGCTTTCGAGAAGATGCGAACTACAGCATGGTCAAACATCGAACCGAGAGAACTGAGGACATCCGTAGGCAGGCGGTCGGTAAGTGCCAAGAGAAATGGCGCATTGCCCTTAATAAGTGCGGGGAGCGATTCTACCAGTGCGCTTCGGGGCGCTGTTTTGTCTCGCCGAATCGCCCATCGATCTGTCAGCTTGACACCACCACCGTTTACTGTAGGCAGTGAACGGCAGAACTGCATGAAGTCATCCAGCTTCTTCGTCTGGTAGAGGCTCTCCACCACCTTAGCGACACCACTTTCCGCATCGTATATCGTCTCCGCATCCGGCTTACGGAGGCACTCCGCGAAGAACCGTGCCAGCAGATCGGCCTCTTCAGGCGTCTCCGCACGAAGGTAGGCCATCGTGCGAATGGGGCGATTTCGGAAGTCGATGCGCTTCGTTGAAACAGAGACGCAGAGAACCACACTATTCAGCGAGTCCGCACAACGCAACAACGCTGCAAACCGGCTCGTCGTGATCGAACCCTCCAGCGCCGGAGCAAATTTCGCTTGCGCACATTCGGCAAGCAAATGCGACGCATGGGAGTTGTCCCATTCGTAGTCGCATTCAAATTCACGGGAACAAACCGTGTAGTCCATACCTACAGCTCCTCGTAAAGATCAGGCACATCTACGTTCGCATCAAGTTCACCAAGATAGTCTCGCAAATCGGTTTTGAACCCAAAGTACTGTAATATCCGCCCGAAAAAGCCGACATTCGCATCCATCGTTTCGATGAGGTTCCGGAGCAGGATGACGAGAGGATACGCGCAATCTTTCGTCTTGAGCTCCTTCGCGGGAAGAATGCGGAATTCAGGCCATCCAGCTGCGTTGAGTTTGAAGAAACTTACGCAGCACATCGTCTGAATGGCGAAGTCGGATCGTAGCCAT
>JAZQGX010000050.1:0-37884 GCA_045540275.1 Kiritimatiellia bacterium
AGGCCTTGTGTTCGGCCTCGACTTGAGGGGAGAAACTATGGGGTGTTGCGCGCATCGGAGAGAAGTGTATCAAAGTGGGATGCAGGGCGCAAGGAGAAAATGAGATTACGGTGCGGATGGATTGCAGAAGTCGTAGAATGGAAGGTGGAGAATGGTTGTCGGTGAGTTAAAGAGAGGAGGAAGAATGTTGGAGGATGAAAGACAGCGCACCAACTTTTTACCCCGAGTAAAAGAAGAGGGAGAATGAAATACAGGGGGAGGCGGTGAATCTGGGGTTTATCAGAACATCGCGCATCTAATGCGAATGAGCGGTTGACTATACCGGAAGTACCCATGGAGATAACTCCCCGTTGTCAAATCAAATGTCCGCCAGTAGCATCTACGCATCTACACACAATATAGGAATTCTTGCTTGAAAGAGCTAGGTTTGGTAGAATCAACACCGTGTTTCTCAACAGAAAGGCATTAAAATGTTGTCCATGTTGTCCGTTGTTTTTTATAGCTCATTGGTTGCAATCTTATTCAGTCTCGCCGTTTTCATCCACGAATTCGGACACTTCATCGCCGCTCGGATCCTCGGGCTGAGAGCCGATGTGTTCTCCATCGGCTTCGGACCGGCAATTTGGAAAAAACGCATCGGACAGACAGAGTATAAACTTTGCGCCATCCCCTTCGGCGGCTACGTCTCTTTGCCCCAACTAGACCCCGACGGAATGAAACGCATTCAGGGCGGTACCGATTCCGGCGACGAGCCTTCCACCAATGATGTCGCCGCATGGAAGAAAATCGTCGTTGCCTTCGCCGGTCCGTTTGGCAATCTGGTTCTCGCCGCTATCATCGCCTTCGCCATCTACTTCGCACCCGAGGGCAGTATCGGCGGCTCCGGAACCACTATCGGCGGCGTCTACATCAACTCGGAAGCATACCAGGCAGGACTTCGAGACGGAGACAAAATCGAGTCCGTCAACGGCGTCAAAGTCGAATCGTGGTCCGACATCCAAATCGAATCAATGCTTTCAGGCGACCGCAACGAAGCTGCCGTATGCGTGCTTGACGCGCAGGGTACCTCAAAATGTCTGCTCATCCCCCTCTCCACCAACAACGTCCTGGGCGTCAAAAGCATTTCGGGCATCTACCCTGTCACCACTTGTATAATATCCAACGTCATCGCCGGTTCCGCCGCCCAAGTTTCCGGTCTGCAATCTGGAGACCAAATCCGCTCCATAAACGGCAAGACCGTTCTCGGAAGTGTTCACTTGATTTCAGAAATCTCGTCCGCCGGCGGAAAACAGATTGTACTCGAAATCAATCGCTCCGGGAAAACACTTACCCTCCCCGTTACTCCCGAACTCGACGAGAAATCGGGCAAATACAGAATCGGGGCCCTACTCAGAAACGAACTGACGACCAATCCGTCTTGGATGCGCCATCGCAATCCGTGGAAACAGATCAAAGGCGATGCCCAATCCGTCGTCCGCGTTCTACAAGCCTTGATCGCCCCGCGCCAAACCGGGGAGCGCAAAGCCGTCGCCGGTCAAATTGGAGGCCCCGTCACCATCATCACCGGACTATACCGTTCGGTTCGCAACAGCTTCTGGGACGCCTGGGGATTCCTTCGCATGATATGCATCAATCTGGCGATACTCAACCTCATCCCTCTGCCGGTACTGGATGGAGGACACATCTTATTCTCCCTCTTCGAGATTGTGGCTCGACGCAAACCGAATCCCAAATTCATAGCGGCAATCACCAACACATTCGCCATACTGCTTATCGGACTGATGTTGCTTCTAGTCTACCGCGATGTCATTCTCCAATCAAAAATCGCCAAGGCTTTTAATGAAAGAAAGCAAAACGTGGAGAAAACCGAAACCCCAGCCAAACCAGTGAAGTAACTAACCCAAACCGTCCTTGAGGTAACGCCGATGAATTTAAAATACGGATATTGCAAAGTAGCTGCATGCGTCCCAGAGACGGTTTCCGGCGATGTTGCCGGCAATGCGACGGCATTGGCTAAAATAATCGGCGAGTGCGCCGCTCGCAAGGTCGACGTTGCTATTACCCCGGCCCTGTCACTTACCGGCAGTGCATGTGGCGATCTCTTCGCCACCGACACCTTTCTGGACTCGGCCATCAACGCCTTGATCTCCTCCATCCTGCCCGCCTCCGCCGCCTGTCAAACTCTGATTTTCATCGGAATGCCGCTAAAAAGCGGCAATCGCATCTACTCCTGCACAGTTGCTGTCGGCGGCGGCCAGGTGATATCGGTCAATCCCGCGAAATCCATCGCCACCGGCGAACGGGTTTTCACCCCAGCCGATTGCATCCATCCCGTTACATTCAAAATCGGGAGCCTTGGAGTTTTCACTTCACAGCCCAAACAGCTGATTCGTTTGAACTTAGACGATCGATTCTTGATCGAGGTTGACGAACACCCTATTTTGCACGGCGATTCGCCTGCCACGCTGCTCGCCGTTCCGCACGCCCACCGCTCCACCGTCGGCTCCGGCGAAAAGGCATTGACGTTTGCAAGAGCATTAACCTCAAATCATCCCGGTGCGCTCGTTTTGGCAAACGCCGGTCCCAGTGAATCAAGCGCCGGTGGCATATACGGAGGAGAAAAAGTTATTGCCGAGAACGGCTGCATTCTTGCAGAAGACAATTCGCTTGCGGAGCCTGACAGCCGAATGATCGTTGCCGATATTGATGCCGCAGCCATCTGCTGGCGGCGGCTCCGCAATGGATGCAACCGCGTTACAGCATCAGATGCGGAGATGATAGAATACTCAATTTGCGAGACTCAGGACGTAAACATCCTGCGCCCGACAAATCCCCAGCCATTCCTCCCTGCCGATCATCGAGAACGCCAAATCAGTTGCAGCGAAATTCTCTCGATACAAAGTGCAGCTCTTGCTACGCGCATCAAACGCACTGGCACGCACTCGGTGGTTATTGGCATTTCCGGAGGACTGGATTCAGCCGTGGCACTCCTGGCATGCACCGCGGCATTCGACCGAATCAAAAAACCAAGAACAGACATAATTGCGGTAACCATGCCCGGCTTCGGAACCACCGGCCGCACCTATGACAACTCGCTAAAACTTTGCAAAGGGCTAGGCGTCACGCTTAGAGAAATCCCCATCTCGGACGCCTGCCGGCAACACTTCAAGGATATCGGTCACCCGGAAGATCTGCATAACATTGTCTATGAGAATGCTCAAGCAAGGGAACGGACGCAGATATTGATGGACATAGCAAACCAGTCCGACGGCATCGTACTCGGCACCGGCGACATGTCGGAAAACGCCCTGGGATGGTGCACCTACAACGGCGACCATATGAGCATGTATGCCATCAACGCCGGACTCCCCAAAACCGTAATTCGAGCTGTAGCCGAAAACTGCGCCGAGCATCTTGACGACAAAGAGGCCAAAGCAGCGTTGCTGGATATTCTCGCCACACCAGTATCACCCGAACTGCTACCTGCTTCGGAGGCCGGCGATATACTCCAAAGAACCGAAAACACACTCGGCCCCTACGAGATTCACGACTTTGCAATTTACGAATTGCTGGGCAATGGCTCCGGCAAGGACAAAATTCTGTTCCTTTTGAATCGGGTGTTCGGCAACGCGTATCCGTCAGAGAATCTCGAAAAATGGCTCAATCTCTTTTTCAAGCGTTTCTTCACCCAGCAATTCAAACGCACCTGCCAGCCGGACGCGCCAGACATCTTTGAACTGTCGCTCTCCGCTCGCGACGGATGGGCAATGCCCTCCGACGCCTCGGGCAGCGTCTTTAGCAATTAAGCACGGCATTCAACCCTTGAATACCGCACCCGCTTTCTCCCCGAAAGCGATGCCGGCCCCTACTAACGCCAGAATCAACAGCAGCATCGCCCAGACACCAAGCGCAGCCGCCGTATACTGTCCGCTACCAACGAGCTGGAACATTTCAAATATCGCCTTGGTAACCGGATAATATTGCGCCTTTTGCGCCAACATCAAACTATCCGAAACCTCCAGCATGCTGAAGGCGAACACCAGCAGCGCCCCGGCGATGATATTTGCGAAAATCAGCGGCAATGTGACGCGTCTGATCACCATCAAAGGCGAAGCACCCAGATTCGCCGCCGCCTCTTCTAGCGCAGGCGGGGTCTGTTGCAGCCCTGCCGTTACCGCACGCACCATATACGGAATTCTGCGCACGGCATAGGCGATAATGAGAAACAGAGACGGATTCTTCCGAACATCCAGCATCTCCTGCAGCAGTTCTGAACTTTTGACCAGTTCACTGGTGCAAATCGTCGAGGAGACAGAGATGTAGCCAAACGCCATCACCAATCCCGGCACAGCCAGCGGAATCATCGCCGCAGTATCGAGAATCTTCCTGCAACGAAGATTGGAGCGGACATTTATCCAGGCGATACCGGTACCGATCAGAATATTGATACCGACCGCCCCTGCCGCAAAAAGCAGACTGTTTTTTATCGCGCTTACGCTCATCCCCTGCCCTAGCGCCGTCGCATAATTCCGGAATGTGAACTCGCCCGGCAGCACGGACTGATACCAGGTGCCAGGCACGCATACGCTGGTAAAAATCACGCCGAGATGCGGCAACAGCGCCAGCATTGAAACGATGGCAAACGGCGCGACGGCCATCAACGCGCGCCACCCGTGAAGAATTAAAGGCGCATGCTGGCGCGCGGCCTTGTTTTGCAATGAATATTCGCGCTTGCCGGCGCACCAGACGCCTAGCGCATAGAGCGTGACGGTTCCCAGAAGCAACACCGATACCAGCGCATAGGCGAACGGCCCCGAATGAATCTCTTTGAGCGCATCGTACACCTGTACCGCCGAACAACGGGTGAAATTCATAATCAGGGGAGTTCCCAATTCGGTGAAGGCCGCGATAAACACAATGGTGCATCCGGCAAACACGCCGGGAAGAATCAGAGGCAGAACAATCCGGCGGATGCGGGTTGCCAATCCCGCTCCCAGATTTCTCGCCGCCTCGTCCATCGCAGGATCAACATTCGCCAATGCCGACGATACATTGAGATATACGACCGGATAGAAACAGAGCGCCTGCAGAAAAACGACACCGCCATATTCGGAAAGCGAAAGCCAATCGACAGGCCCGCATCCCAGCAACGCATTGACCGCGCCATACGGACCAAACAGCTTCACCATGCCGATTGCACCGACAAACGGCGGAAGCACCATCGGCACGAGAATCAGAGCGCTGAAAAATTTCCTGCCCCTGAATTCATAAAAGTGGATGACCCATGCCAGCGGAAACGCAAATATCAAACACAGCACCGTCGTCCCGGCGGCCAGAATCAAACTGTTGAACATCCCTTCGGTGTATACGGAATTTTCAAGCACCGCAACGAAATGTCGCAAAGTGAAATTCCCCTCGTCAAAAAATCCGCCGCCGACAATCGAGAAAACCGGCCAAAGGAGAAAAAGCCCTATAAAAACCGATAACGGAAGGGAGAGAATTTTCGCGATTCTGTCGACGTTCATAAAACGCCTCTGACGGTCAAAATGGAGGAGGTTTGGTTTTTGTTTTTTCCTGAACGCGCTTCGACGTCATATCCAGCCACGGTACGGCAAAGTCGGCAGGACGATTCTCCGCAGCCGCAACTATCTGCGCAAAACTCAATGCATTGGAAAATTCCGCATGATGGGCGAATCGGCGCAAACGCGAGTGTTGCTTTTCGCCGAAGCGTCCCAGCGAATTTATGCAAAATTCAGCACTGACAACGGTGGCGCGGGGAATGGGAACGGCGCAAAACCCGGATTCGAAAAGCGGCTCCGCCGAATGGGCAACGCGCCTTGCTCCGCTTTCCCGCATCGCACCGAGAGCGAATTTCGCGTCCAAAAACGCATAGAACACAACTGCAAGCTTCACCCCGTTGGAGAGCTCCGCCCCGTTTTGAAAATTGTCCGCAGCCCGGAGATATTTCCAGATTCGGCATTTTCCCCCGCCGTTCCCGTCGATGAAATCCGCAAGTACCGGGAAGAGGTCGCGCATCATTCCCGTTTCATACAGCAACCTGAATGCCCGTTCAGCGGCGCCGAAGGAAAAGAGCCGGAATATCTCTTCGCAAACGCGCGGCGGCGAAGCCTTGAGAATATCGGAGTGGTGCTTTACCAATGCGGCTCTGGTGGAGCGTTCGATCTTAAACTCGAGACGGGAAGCGAATTTAATCGCACGCATCATCCGAACCGGATCCTCCTGGAATCTATCAGCCGCATTCCCGATGGTTCGGATGATTTTCTTCTTCAAATCCTTCAAACCGCCCACATAGTCGATTACAGAAAAGTCCGAAATGTCGTAGAAAATCCCGTTGACGGTAAAGTCGCGGCGGTTGGCATCCTCCTCCGGCGTCCCGAAGGTGTTGTCGTTTCGCTGAATCTTATCGTCGCCGCAGTGCGTCGCGTCCGGCGTCGTGCGGAATGTGGACGTCTCAATAATTTTCTTGCCGTACACTATATGCGCCAGACGAAATCTGCGTCCGATCAGAAAACAGTTTTTGAAAAGACGACGTATTTCGTTGGGCCGGGCATCGGTACCGACATCGAAATCCTTGGGCTGGCGCCCGAGCAGCAAATCGCGGACGCCGCCGCCCACCAGATATGCGCGAAACCCGGCGCGAGAAAGTCTGTACAAAACCTTTACGGCATCATGATCGATATTTTTGCGTGAAATGCAATGGTCTTTGCGTTTGATGATGACGACTTTTTTTCTGAAAAAGGAAAGCATGCTATTTCTACCGATGATCGCTCATTTTTTATTCGAAGACGTGGATTTTGACGGCTTCGCCTTGCCCAGCGGGGTCAGCCGCCGGTTCTTCAGCTGCTTGCTCTCATCGTTCCAGCGTTTGCCGTGTCCAAATCCTTTGGTCTGGCTTCCGGCATCTATCTTAACTTTATCCACAAAACCGCACTCCTCAATCCGGACATCGCTGACATACATGTATCCCGGACTGCAAAAGTCGATTTTCCCCTTGCCGAGCTTTCGCTGATCCGACCCCATCGTCGCATCCAGAAAATTGATATGGAGCAAAAGCCATTTGCAGTTCTCACGATAGCTTTCCTGCATCTGCGAACGCCCCTCGGTCGGTATGATGCGCTCACCGTATGACCAGGTCTTTCTCAACCAGCACACCGGCCCCGTCTTCTGACTGGGAACAAAATAAATCGGCTGAAAACGACACAGCTCGCGCAGATCGTAATAGTCAGGGCTGTTGCTCTTCTTCGCCCTTGGCTTCCATCCGTAGCCCACGGGATAAACACGGCAAAACGGATTGGTTTTGTACTTTGTCCCTATCGATTTGGCCCACAGCGATATCTTGTACTTTTTCGCCGGGTCGTAACGAATAGGCTGGGTGTAGATTTTGACGCCCCAGTTGACAAGCACTACCGGATCGGTGCCGTCCATTCGCAGCACCTTGCCGCGCTGTCCATCCGGGTCATCGACAATGGCAAGATACTTCCAGTTGTTGGCGTAAAAACTGTTGCGGGGAAAATTTGTGACCCAGAGCCGGAACGGATCGGCGATGTCGCGAAAATTTCCGTTCTGCAAAAGGTTAACGCCCTTGCGGATTTTTTTGACCGGAGTAAACGGCTGCTGCGCCCATGAGAAGGACGCCGCAAACACTATCGCCAGCGAAAGTATCTTGAACTTCATTTTCAAATCCCGTTTTATCATGAAAAAATTCATCGCACCGAAGCACCGGGCTCGGCCCCTTCGTCCGGAGAGGTGACGAACAGCGCACCGTCCGCATTGCCAGCGGCAAGCACCATTCCTTCAGAGAGTCCGAAACGCATCTTGCGCGGAGCGAGATTTGCCACCATCACAACGCTGCGCCCCACCAGCTTCGCGGGATCATACGCCTTGCGGATTCCAGCGAAAACGTTGCGCGGGCGCTCTTCGCCGATATCCAACGAAAGCCGCAGCAACTTGTCGGCACCCTCCACCGCCTCAGCCGCCACAACCTTTGCGACCCGCAAATCGACCTTTGAGAACGTATCGAAGTCAATCGTCTCCTTGATTGGCTCGGCAGGGGCCCTAGGCGCGGCGGTGACCGCCGCTTCAGCACTTTGCTCAATCATCGCATCAACCTTCGCCTGCTCGATTCTGGTGGCCAAATACTCGTATGGCGCCAACTGGCGATCTTCAATACGCTTCTCGAGGTCATTCCAGCGGTACGGGGCATTCTCACCGAAGAGTTTCGCGGTCTTTTCGGCGTATCCCGGCAGAACCGGTGCAAGATAAATCGCAAAGGTTCTGAACAGATGCAAGGTCGAAGTGAGAACCTTGCGAGCCGCCTCGGGTTCGGTCTTGATCAATTTCCACGGTGCATTGTCGTCAAAGTATCGGTTGGCGGCATCGGCCAAATCGCGGATCTCCACCATCGCGCCTGCGAAATTGCGATGCTCGTAGCAGTCGGCTATCGCATCGGCACGGTCAAGCGCCTGACGCAAAAGACGCTCGCCAGCCTCGTCCATGCTACCGGTTCGGCCGTCGAGATTCTTGTGCAGCATCTGTGCTCCGCGCGAGGCGAGGTTGGTGATTTTCCCAACCAGATCGGAGTTTACGCGGTTGACAAAATCTCCGAGGCTCAAATCGAGATCGTCTGAAGTTCCGTTCAGTTTGCATGCGTAGTAGAAACGCAAATCGCGGGCATTCAGATGCTTAAGATAGGTGGACGCTTTGATGAAGGTCCCCTTTGACTTGCTCATCTTCTCACCGTTGACGGTCAGGAAGCCGTGAACGAAGACCTGGGTCGGCTCGGCAAATCCCGCGGTCTTGAGCATGGCCGGCCAAAAGAGGCAGTGAAAACGCATGATGTCCTTGCCGATGAAATGGTACCGTTCCGTCTCGGGGGACTGCCACCAATCGTCAAAGTTCTGCCCATTCTTTTCGCACCAGTTTCTAAGCGAAGCTAGATATCCGATCGGTGCGTCCATCCAGACATAGAAAAACTTGCCGGGATGCCCAGGAATCTCAAAACCGAAATAAGGCGCATCGCGGGAAATGCACCAGCCTCGCAGCGGTTCATCAAACCACTCCATCATCTTGTTGGAGACTTCCGGTGCGGTAATGGCCGGAATCAGCTCACGCAAAAATTCATGGTACGGTTCAAGTTCAAAGTAGAGGTGCTCGCTCTCGCGCAACACCGGCTTGGCCCCACAGACAGTGCAGAAGGCGTCCTTAAGCTCTTCAGCGGCATAGGTCTGGCCGCATTTGTCGCAAGAGTCTCCGTACTGATCCGCCGCACCGCATTTCGGACAGACGCCTTTCACGAAACGATCGGGAAGGAACATCTTGTCGTGTTCGCAGTAGAGTTGCGGAGCGCGCCGGGTGGAAATGGCACCCTGCTTGCGCATCGCTTCAAAAAAGAGGTATGAGAACTCTTTGTTTTCCGGGGTGTTGGTCGAGTAATAGTTGTCAAACTCGATTTCAAATCCGGTAAAATCGGCAAAGTGCTCGGTGCGGCTTCGCTCAATGAGCTCTTCGGGAGTGATGTTTTCCTTGCGCGCACGGATCATGATCGGCGTTCCGTGCGTATCATCGGCACAGACGTAGACGCAATCGTGACCGCGCATTTTCTGAAAGCGCACCCAAAAATCGGTCTGCAAGTATTCAACCAGGTGTCCCAGATGGATATCCCCGTTGGCATACGGGAGCGCGGAGGTGACCACCATCTTCCGTTTTTCTTTGCTCATTTTGCTTCTCCAATAGAAATGGGAAGGGGACGAGTAAGCCAGATTCTGTTCCCGCGACCGGATGGCCGTCGGTCCGATCATTCATCTAAGCGATCTACCCAGAATGCTATCGCGTCAAGCGAGGGACACGGGCAGCGTCTCGCATTCCCTATTCGATCTTGCTCCTGAGTGGGTTTGCCTTGCGTAGCAGACTCTCACCTGCAACCGGTGGGCTCTTACCCCACCTTTTCACCCTTACTCGCGAATCGCTTCGCGGGCGGTTTGTTTCTGTGGCACTTTCCGTCGATGCCGATATGGCAGCACCTCTCCGGCCTTAACGACCGGACCTCATGCCCTGTGGAGTCCGGACTTTCCTCCCCGGCTGATGCCGGAGCGATCGGTCGACCCCCTTCCCGAAAAATCAAACTTCACGATACAGAATGCGTCCGCAGATTCCACACTTGACCAAACGCTGATTGCGGATTACTTCCTGTGCGACTGAGGGCGGCTGCACCAAATGGCATCCATTGCAAGCCCCTTCGGCGGAGAGGGAAACAACCACCGGCCAACGGCGGGGACGGATACGCTCATAGCTTTCCAGCAGCGCCAAATCCGAAGGAGAGAGCGTCTGGATGTGGGCACGGCGCTCCGCCTCGGTTTTCGCCAACTCTTCCTTGCACTCATTCATTCGTGCGTCAAGATCGCTGAGATAACCGTCTATCTCCGACTTTTCCGCCAGCAATGCCGCTTCAGCCTCCGCCACGCGACCCTTTACCAGCGTCAGGTCATCGAGCTTATACTGCTGATGGCTCTTGAGATTTTCAACATCCTTGGTGAGCTTGGTTATCTGGAGATTGAAATCTTTGAACTCGGCATTGGTTTTTAAATTACCCTGATCGGCCTTGAGCTGTTCGATGCGCTCGTCAAGAGCCTTGATTTCCGCCTCGGACGCCTTGACCGTGGTTTCCTGGATGTAAGCGTTTTCGCGTGCCTCATCAAGTTTGCTTTGGGCGATGAATAAATTTTTCGACTCTTCCTGTTTACGCACCGGAATGTCTTTGATTTCACGTTCGAGGTTGCGGATTCGGTCGTCGATTTCTTGAAGATCAAGCAGCGATTGAACGAAATTCATTAGAACCTTCCTTCAGTTTCATTTTCAATGCATCCGTTGACGGTACGCTCTTTCGCACCACAACAAAATGGAAATAAGAATTTTACCAAGCCAACGGCATACAGTCAAGGTTTAGTGGAACGTACCGGCGGCCGGCGCAGTGAACGTATCAGCCTCTAAAGAGTGTCCTTTCTATTTGACGAACTGGGCCGGCTACAAATCACACCATACGGCTCCGGCAGCCGAGCTGCGCACCGTGGAATCAACGAAACGCACACCCCGCACCCCCTCCGTCACCGACGGATAATATCCCGGGTCGGACACCCCCGCCACCGCAGCACAAAACGACACGTAGTGCGAGGCGATTGCCTCAATAAACCCTTCCGGGTGTCCCGCCGGGACTCTTGCCGACCGCGCCGCCTCCGGGGAAAGCGCTGAAATATATGCGTTACCCCGTTTCCAAACGCGCTCCGGCTCCAATTGCGCCAATTCGCGCAACCGGTCTGGACGCTCCTGCTCCCAGACCAGAGAACGCTTTTCACCGTATATTTTCATCCGCAAACCGTTCTCCTCGCCGGTTGCGATCTTCGATGCGACGATCACTCCTTTAGCCCCGCCTTTGAAACGCAGGAGCACCGTGCCGTCGTCATCGAGCGGATTGCCCGGCGCGAAAGAAGAAACATCGGCTAGCACCGAAGCAGTTTGCAATCCGGTGACATACTCAATCAAATTGAAGGCATGAACCCCGATATCTCCCATGCAGCATGACGCCCCCGCACACGACGGATCCATCTTCCAGCTGTTCCTCTTGTCGAGCGGCTTGGTGAAATCTATTTTGCGGAACGAGCCCTGCTGATACTCCACAACCACCTTGCAGACTTTTCCGATATGCCCTTTAGCGACCAAATCGTGCGCAAGTTTCAGCATCGGCGCCCCGGTGTATGAATGCATGAGGCCAAACTTCAGTCCCGTTTCCGCCACAAGCCGTTCCAGCTCTTCGGCCTCCTCCACCCGCAATGTCATCGGTTTTTCACACATCACGGAGAACCCGGCTCGCAGCGCCGTACGGGCAATATCGAAATGCAGATTGTTCGGGACGCAAATCGAAATGAAATCCGGACGGTCGACGCGTTCCGACTCCCGTGCAATCAGCTCCTGCCAGGAATCGTAAATGCGGGCAACTCCCAACTCCGATCCCATGCCGACATTCGCCTCATGATTGCGGGTGAAAACCGCCGCAACCAATTCGCTCGTCCCGTTCATCGCCAACGCCATGCGGTGAATGCGTCCGATAAACGCCCCCGGGCCGCCCCCGATCATCGCGTAGCGCAACCTGCCGTTCTCCATGTCAATTCCCCCTCTGAAAATAAAAAAGACCCTGCCGTCTATGCAACGGCAAGGTCAACATTCGCTCAGGCTTATGCGAGAGCGGCTTTCGCCTTCTCGATGAAACCGGCAAATCCAGCCGGATCGGCAATGGCGATTTCGGAAAGCATCTTGCGGTTGACCGCGATGCCTGCCTTCGTCAGACCTTCCATGAAACGGCTGTAGTTCATTCCGTTGGCGCGCACGGCCGCGTTGATACGGGCAATCCAAAGGCAACGATATTCGCGTTTGCGGTTCTTGCGGTGGATTGTCGAAAGTTTCATCGCGTGGTCAACAGACTCTGTCGCTTGACGCCACTGCTTGCTGCGGTGACCGCGAAAGCCCTTGGCCAGTTTCATCCGCCGACGGCGGCGCTCACGAGATGCTGGTGCATTTGTAGCTCTGGACATGATTAATCTCCTTCTCAGTTACCTTGCAGCATGCGAGCTGCGGTTTTTTGGAACGACTTGTCCGCAACGGACAACCCACGGAGATTACGCTTGCGTCCGCGAGGCTTGTACCCATTGAGGTGGGATTTGCCTGCCTGTGTACGCAGAATCTTGCCCGTGGCCGACATTTTGATGCGTTTAGTGGCGCATTTTTTGGTTTTCATTGCTGAATTCCTTATTTGTTGAAACCGGCGCACCATGCGCCGGTCATCCGGGACCGTCAGGCAGTCAGCCCTTGATCAGCCTGAACCGTACCCGCCCTTTTGCAAGCAAAAGGAGTTTGATTCTACCAAAATTGCATGAAAACAACAATGGTAAATTTTAGTGGAGAGTTATAACCGAACCAGTGGTGATTTGGGATATTACCCAGTGGTAGGTGCTTCCCATGCTGGCGGAATCGCACTTGATGACACCGATGGCGCTGGAACCGGGATAGTCCTCGCGGCTCTTCAACGTCTCGAATACTGAATCATTGGCAGCGCAAAGCTCCGTCCACCCTTTAACCGCTTTGTAATTGTGGACATACAGCTTCGACATGTCGGTTTGGGCTTTCCCGCTGAAGGCGTCAACCCCGATTGTAGTCGGTACGGTTTCGCTGTGGAAATTATAAACTTGTCCGTTTGCGCTTTGCAAAAACGCATTGTCACCGATTGAGGCGATGGGGGAGTAGATATCGACAGCGCCGTTGAATTTACCGGCGGTACCATTGAAGGTATCCTTCGCAATGGCGGTTAAATAAGGAGATTTGATAACAGGGGGAGTCGTCATCGCGGTGCAGTCTTGAAATGCGCCGTATTCAACAACTTTGACGACATCAAAAATGTTGTCCGGAACCGCAGTGAGGTCTTTGCACCCACGAAATGCCTGATGATTGATTGTGGTAATTTTATCCGGCGAAACCGTCAACGTCTTAAGCTTTGAACCGTTAAAGGCATCGCGCTTGATCACGGTGGCGGCGGGAATGGAAACCGACTCGATTCCGCTGCTGTAGAAAAAACATTCCTCGACTACGGTCATATTCGGGAACGACAGAGTTCCTTTAAGCTTCGCTACTTCCATAAACCCATGAGACCGATTGTCATTGTTGATAATCTTGGGAAACTCGCGCGGAGTTATGTCGACCAACGGACACTCTCTGAGCCCCTGATTGCCAAAAGTATGGATATCAGGGGAGACTACTAGGTTGGTCAAACTCGAGCATTCGCGGAGTGCCGAATCTTTTAAAGAAATCAACGACGGCATTGACATGCCTGTTATCCCTTTACAACCTCTAAATGCTTGATTATTCAGGATTTCCAACTTCGGAAATTCCACATCTCCGCTAAGTACGGTGCACCCATAAAATGCGTTGTTTCCGATTTCGATTACCTCCGGAAATGAAATCATCGTTATCTTGTTGCAATAAGCAAATGCGTTTTTGCTGATAATGGTGGCCGTGGGACAGATCACGCCGATCAAATTCGCATTGCCCGATGTCCCGGCTACGTTAAAAGCCCAGTTATTGAATTTTACGATTTTGTAACCGGTATCTTCCTCGAATGTCGTTAAATCCAACACCCCTGACCCTGCCTTGTAGGCATTGTTCCAGTCATTCGAAACGCCGATAATCAACTCCTTCTCCCCTGTTCCTTTGGAACAGACAAGCTCCCAATTCCCATCGGTTATGGTGCTGGTGTCGGAGTTATAGGACCAAGCGGCAAAACTATTTATCGCGATTAGTGCACAAACGCATCCAAGTAACTTTTTCATAAGAACTGCTCCTTTTTTTTTGAACGGCATTGGCAAAATCAACGAGTGCAAAAAATCAATTCGCCAACGAGTCTGACCCGCCAATGCTAGATGGCGATAATCATACAGAATTCACCACAAATGGGCAATCTCTATTTACCAAGCGGGGCGGTCGGTAATCAGGAAAGATTGCCCACCACCGCTTTGATGCGGCGCACACCGGCCGAGGAGCTTTGTTCCTTGAGGATTTTAAAGCTGCCCAGCTCCAGAGTCATCTCGAAGAGGAATCCAAAGGTGTCGTACAACTTGATCCCGGCTTTACCGAACGTCCCCAATCGTTTATGCCATGCTCAATAGTGTAAACATCCGCCTTCTTTTTTCCGATATAACGAATCCGCCCGCCAGCGTCAACGCCAGCATCAATGCGATTTTCAAGATGTTTTTTATTCTTCATTCCTCTGTTTTCATTTTTCAAAATTGAACCATTCCGGCCCTATTTTACGTCCAAGCAAGTAGTACTTCATATCGTTGAACCAGAGCACCCCCTGTCCCTTTTCATCAACGGTGTAGCTGGTGTAGAACGAGTTTTCGAACTTGCGCGGAGCAAACAGCTTCGGTTTGATGAACTTGACGGGCTGCTCACCATCCGGATCGAACCTGCCCGCAATCAGATACAACGGACCGCGCGTCTGCCACGCCGATTTGTTTTTAAAATCGAATGTATCGTGGACGAGCGCGAAATAAATTCCGCTGCCCACCTCGCACCCTTTCCAGTCGTACATCGGGCATGGCGAGCATGGGTGCAGATACGGCTTGCCTTCGGCATCCTTAAGCAGCTTGGTCTCATCCCATGTCCTCCCTGAATCTCTGCTTTGCGACCAGCAGATGTAACCGCACTTCGTGCGAAGAATGGCAAACAGCCTCCCGTCCGGCAGCTTTACAATCGAAGCCTCGTCGCACTGCCGGCCGTAAGTGCTTCCCGGTATCGCCGGCGCCCGCAACGCGCGTTCCTCACCTTTTTGATAACAGGTAAAAGTCATGTTCGCGACACTTGGATTATTGTCGACATTGTCGTACGAAATGAAATTCACCATCGTGGCAAAGTGCGAAACTCCCACATAGAACTTATCATCCGGTCCCAGCCGCAACGGACGCTGCCAAATGCACCATGAGGGATATTTCCCGTTCTTGCGCGGAAAATCCGATACCGGCCAACGCGCGACTTTTTGCGGAACCTTCCAGCTTTCACCTCCGTCATCAGAGTAGCTGCCGTACATCTCTTCAATCCCCGCCGTGGTCAGTCCCATCTGCTGATTCCATAGAATGTACAGTCGTCCCTTCTTTGACAGCAAAGGCTGCTGCCAACTGGCTTTGAGCCGCGGAATCTTTTTGTTTTCGCCCCCCGCGATCACCACCGGTTCACTCCAGCTGGCAAGTCCGTCGGTGCTCTTGGAAAATGCGATATGCTGGTCAATATCGCTCTCGCGCGACGCCTGCGTCCAAAACGCGTAATAGACCTTCTTGGTCTGATCGTAGATTACCTGAAAATGGTCGTTGTACCGATCACCGCGATCGCCGGGGGAAACTTTTCCTCCCTTCTTCTGCATTTTGGGTTTGAAGACCACGTAATCGTAGGGATTCACACCCAAAGCGATGGAATTAGGATTGAGATTCTCCGCCCCCATCGCCGACAGTGCCACCGCCGTTGATATCATTGCGATTGCTTTTTTCATGGCTGCCTTCGTTCTGTCTATGACTGATGTTCAACTTGATCAAATGTGTCTACCACTATTGCCGGCGCGCTGCCGCAATATTTCTCAAGATCCCCGCGTCCGGTCTCTCCGGAAAGCACGCAGACGAAATCAACTCCCGCATTGTCGGCGATCGCCTTGTCGGTGTAAAGACGATCACCGACAACGGCGATTTCCTCCGGAGCGAAACGTTCCAGCACCGGAGCCAGCAGCGACGGACTGGGCTTTCCGAAAATCTCCACCGGCTTCATTCCATTGGTCGCCTCCATCATCTTAAGCATTCCTCCAACATCGGGAATCGGACCTTCTTCACTGGGGCAGCAATTATCGGGATGGGTTGCGACAAATGGAGTGCGGTAAAGATTGTGAAGCACGCTCAGTCGCCTGATCTTTTCGTAGGTCAATTCGCGATCGTACGCCAGCGCCGCAAGTTCGTTGCCGCCCGGATCGTACCCGAAGCTGACAGGCACATCGCTCAAACGCTGCTTCATGTGCGCACAGACCGCCTCGCCTGCGACCAGATACACATTGTGGTATTGCTTTTGCCTGATATATGATTCAAGCGTGATAAGCGGTGTCAGAATCTGCTCCGGCTTAATCGGGATACCCGCCCCCTCAAGCTTCCGCAGATACTCATCAGGGGTTTTCGATGTATTGTTGGTAAGGTAGTAAAATGAAAACCGACCGCTGAGCGTATGCCGAATCACAAATTCCACCGCCGGTTCAATCGGCCGCGCCCCCATGAAAAGAGTGCCGTCAAGATCGCATACGAATGCCTTTTTCCTGTTCAAATCAAATCCCATTTCCGTTCTCCATTTCAAATCTGCCAAATGCCCCCGACACCGAAAAGCCGATCCAACAACTCCGGCATAAGTCCGAGACGCTGAATCATGTCCAGCGAAAAGTAGCGGCTTCGCATAAACGGAATGCCGGCGAAGGTTTCGCGCAGACGGGCCCTGGTCAAACCGATCTGCTCCGGCTCGCACGGCGCGCCCACCGCCTCAAGCGCGGCGTGCACTTCATTGAACGGCATGATCTGGGCGCGCAGTTTGCCGCTCAGTTCCGGCCATGCGGCGGCGGCAAGCCTAAGTTCATTGCCGAGCGCCTCCGGTGTTGAATACTTGCCCTTCATTTCCGACAGTGCGCGCTCAATGTGCGCCGGACGATTGCCGTACACAGACGGGAAGGTCGCGGCCATCTCGTCAAATGTCTTCCACCACTTTGCCACGCAAGCGTCGACATCCAATTTTGAAAGGTCATGTTCCAGCAAGAATTCAATGGTGGCGGTGGAGGCCAATGTACCGATGCCAACTTTGAAACCGTGCGAGACGTGCTTGCCGTCGAAACAAAGATCCTCCATGTCCCAGTAGTGCGAAAACTGATGTTCGGTTCCCGACGCCGGACGCGACGAGCCCATCGCCTGCATTGCAAAGCCGCTCATAATCAGACCTTCGCAAAGTTTTGCCACGTTACCGACGCTTCCTTGCGCGCAGGCTTCCGGTGCAGACAGGGAATCGCGCAGCGGCTGCTGCACCAGTTCCCATGCGAAATCGTCAATCGCCTCGCTGCCAATGGCCGCCGCCAGCATCCAATCCGCACCTGCCGGAATCTTGGCGATCAGATCGGCATATCCGGAAGCCGTCAACTCTTTTGGCGCGGCGGCGGCGATCTCGGTATCCACGATGCAGCCGAGCGGAGCGCGGCAGCCAAGCGTCTGCTTGATCCCGTCTTTGGTGATGGAAGCGCCGTATGCGGTATAGCCGTCCATTGAAGCGGCGGTTCCAAAAACGATGTAACGCCGCCCGAGCTCTTCCGAAACGTATTTGACCAAATCGTTAATTACGCCGGAGCCGACCGCGACCGCAATAACATCGCGATTCTGCAGATGGGAACGGAGCATTTCAACATATTTCCAATGGGCGTACAGCTCTGGATCGTCGAATACGAACGGTGCCGCCCCCGCAAGCCCAGAGGCATCCAGCGCCGCGGCAATCTCGGCACCGGCAACGCGCATGGTATTGACATCGCCAACCACGACCGCTTTTTTTCCGGGGAACAACTCGCGAAACATCGACGGAACCATTCCAGCCACTTTACCGTCCACCACGCACGCGACCGTATCCGTGGTTCTGGTCAATGCCTTTTTAATCATTTCTCAACACTCCTTGACATGGGCTCAGCAAAAATTCGCAGTGGCAACAACATCAACATCGGTTCCCGCCACTGAAGGAATGACCACATCACCGATTTTCACCGGGACATGGGCGGTCGTCTGCGAAATAGCGGATACCACTTCGGATATTTTCGCCTTGGGCACTGCTGTTCTGGTTTTCACCGGCAATGGCTTGCGCATCCCGGCTACGCGAACCGTGGCGGTTACCATCCGCACCGGCGCGGTAAGTTCAGCAACCGCGTAAGCCTCGCCGCGAGGACAGGCAGCACCCTCAACAACGACCTTGCCGTCTTTCTTCTCGGCGGTCAATTCACAGCCTCTTGGACAATTTATGCATATCAGTTTCACGATATTACCTCTCCCCTCTGGCATACGCGGCGGCCGCCCTTCCGGCGATTTCAGAATCACGCGACACCCAGTCGACGAGATCGTAAACCCTGACCACGTTACC
Organism: Kiritimatiellia bacterium; assembly: GCA_045540275.1. GTDB lineage: Bacteria > Verrucomicrobiota > Kiritimatiellia > RFP12 > UBA1067 > RGIG8368. The sequence goes on from JAZQGX010000050.1 coordinate 18,745, forward strand.
GCCGGCGAAGAGTCCGGGAATACTGGTGGCCATCGCGGCGTCAACTTTCGGACCGCGAGTTTGCGGATCCATTTCGGCACCGGCGTCCTTGGTAAGTTCGTTCTCTGGAATCAGTCCGCAGGACAGCACCAGGGTATCGCAATCAAAATGGATTTCGGTTCCGGGCACCGGTTTAAGCTGGTCGTCCACCTTGCTGATCTTGACCCCCGTAACATGTTCGCCGCCCTCGACCTCGGTGACGGTGTGGCTCAGCAAAAGCGGTATACCGTAATCATCAAGGCATTGAACGACATTGCGAACCAAGCCCGAACTTTTTTTCATGATTTCGATGCAAGCTAAAACCTTCGCTCCCGAATAGGTCAGACGGCGAGCCATAATCAAGCCGATATCCCCCGAACCGAGGATAACCACGCGCTTGCCCGGCATTATACCGTCCATGTTTACCAGACGCTGCACCGTCCCGGCGGTGTAGACCCCTGCCGGTCTCGTGCCGGGGGTCATCAACGCGCCGCGAGGACGCTCGCGGCATCCCATCGCCAACACCACGGCGCGAGCCTTGTAAATTTTCAAGCCGCCCCTCGGAGACATAGCAAGCACCATCAGCGCCGCCATCCCCGGAGCGGTCAGCCCAGTCGGCTGCACTTTCAGCACGATAGTGCCGCAGGCTATCGAAATTTTCAATTCGCGGGCGCGGTCGACAAATCGCTGGGCATATTCCGGACCGGTCAGCTCCTCTTTGAAACGGTGCAGGCCGAAACCATTGTGGATGCACTGCTGCAAAATTCCGCCCGGTGCATCGTCGCGTTCGAGCACCAATACCGACTGTGCTCCGGATTCCCGTGCGGCGCACGCCGCGGCCAGTCCCGCGGGTCCCGCTCCAACCACCAGTACATCGATGGTTTCATCTTCGGGAAGCTCCACCTCGCGAACCCTGCGACGCAATGCTTTCGGCGCGGTTTTGCGACTGGCGAGAAACGCTTCAGGCGGAAGCCCCAGCTCCTGACCGAGGATCTCAATCAGACGCGGAGTGCAGAATCCTCCCTGACACCTGCCCATGCCGCTGCGCGTTCTACGTTTGATACCGTCGAGCGTGCGTGCGCCAACGCGGGCGCGGATCGCAGAGCGGATTTCCCCTTCGGTTATCTCTTCGCAGCGGCAGACAATCCGTCCGAAGGAGGGGTCGCGCGAAACGAGATCCGCCAATTCTTCCGGAGGCATAAAGCGCGTCTTCGGCCACCAGGAAACATCTTTTGAAATCAGGTCGGGATTTTTCGCCGATACCCCAAGTCTGCCGGCGATTTCCTGCGCAAGATGAAGTCCGATCGCCGGAGCAGAGGTAAGACCCGGAGATTCGATGCCCAGGGCGTTGAAAAACAGCGGTGCGCCGGGTGCCTCGCCGATCACAAAGTCACCTGCGCCCGTCTCATGGGCACGCAGGCCGGAAAATTCAGTAATCACCTTCCCGAGAGGCAGCGCGGGGTAGATTCTGCGAGCGCCCTCTTTCACTTTTTCAAGCCCGGCATAGGTGGTTGCTCTGTCCTCCTTTCCGGGAATGTCCTCGGCGGTGGGACCGACAATCATCGTGCCGTCAACGGTGGGCGAAACCAAAATGCCCTTGCCCATCCGGGACGGGGCTTGGAACATGGTCGCGTTGAAAGTGCCGGCCTCGTCGCGATCGAGCATCAGATATTCGCCGCGTCTTGCGGCGATATTGTACTTCACGGAGCTGACCAGATTGTTCAATTCATCGGAATGGATTCCGGCGCAGTTGACCACCGCCTTCGCTCTGAAACGGGCGCCGTCGCCGCAGATTATCTCCCATATCCCATCTTCAATCCGACTGAGACCGGTCACGGTGCTGTCAAACGTGAAAACGACTCCGTTCGCCGCGGCGTTCTCGGCATAGCGGAAGGTCAATTCGTACGGGCAGCAAATACCGCCGGTGGGCGCAAACAGAGCGCACTTGGCTTCTGGAGACACATTCGGTTCACGGCGACGAAGCTCCGCCTGATCGATGATTTCAACCGGAACGCCGTTCCGCGAAGCGCGACTGGAAAGTTCTTCCAGCTGCTCCACCTCTTCCTGCGTGAACGCCACCACCAGCGAAGTATTGCGTATGAACGGAACTTTGAGCTCGCGGCAGACATCTTCAAAAATGCGGTTGCCTTCAACGTTGAATCGGGCTTTCAGCGTTCCCGGTTTGGCGTCAAAACCGGCATGGACTATCGCACTGTTGGCCTTCGACGCCCCCTCGGCCACATCGCTGCCCGCTTCGATAACCCGGACATTCAAATTATACCGGCTCAGTTCGCGGGCGACAGCGCACCCCACTACGCCAGCTCCTATCACTATGACATCATCATTAAGTTTCATTCTTTGAACCTTTTCTCATCCCGACGACAAAATCCACATGAGCCTCGCCCGCCGCGACGGAAACTCCACCGACATCAAGTGTTCCGTCCTCCTTGATTCCGGCGCAAAGACCGGATGTCGGATGTGCACCGCCGTCATCCTGATAAACCGAAATATACTTTCCCCGCAAAAAGTCATAACGCCGCAGACGCTGAAGCACGGCTCCAAACCCATTGCGACGCCACTCTTCGTAATTATCCCCCAGGACATCAAGAATTCGACTCTGTACCGCTTCAACTGAACATTCAACCCCCTCCAGAGCAAGAGAAGTGGCGCGGTTTTTTATCTCCTCGGGAAAATCGCGCTCAAGCACATTGACCCCGATTCCGCAGACGACCAGATCTCCATGCCGCTGACAGAGTATTCCCGCCAGTTTTTTCCCGTTCCACATAACATCATTCGGCCATTTGACCGCCACCGGTGCGCCGACACCGGCGATATCGAGCACCGCCTCTGTAACCGAAAGCCCCGCCACCAACGGAAAGGTGGCGGCGAGTTCGAAATCAAGATCAGCCACCGAAAGCACCGCGCTCATTATCACATTCCGCTTCGGCGCGGAATGCCACGAGTGATTGAGGCGACCGCGTCCTGCCGTCTGCGCATCGGCGACGAACACTTCACCGTGAACGCCAGAACGGGCATCCTCGTTGGTCGAACCGGTAATTTCCAAATGTTTTGCAATGATGAATTTCATGTGTGCCCGGCTGGCGGTACATTATCGGTGGCAGGAACCGCACGACGAGTGGCATTTGCACCCGCCGCCGGAACACCCCCCGGCATGGCCATGACAATTTGAGGCAGAGGAAGCGGAAAGCGAACCGTCGACCAGACGCGCGATCGCATCATCGGCACTTCCCTCAACGCCGGGAAATACTGCCACGCCGGCCGCCGCCAACGCACCTTGAGCCCCCGGTCCGATGCCTCCGCAAATAACGGCATTGACCCCTTGTTGAACCAGCCACAGACCGATTAAATCGTGACCGCCCCCTTCACAGCCGACAACCTTGCTCTTTTCAACCGCGTTGTCGACGATTTCGTAAATCTTGAATTCCGTCGCTTTGCCGAAGTGTTGGAACACCGAACCGTCGGCATCGTATGGAACAGCAATTCTCGCTACCATGATCTTCCTTTCAAACATAAACCAGAAACAACGACATTGTATCAAATATCGCGTGATGTGGAATCCGCTAAATCGATTCTACACGCGCTTGCCGAGCGAAATTATCACAAAAGAGGCGACCAGCACCAATATGCCAGCGGCGAGCATGATTTTTGTGCGGCGCGACACACCGTTCCACTCTCCGAGTTTGATCCCGAGCAGCGTGGAGAAGAATATCGAGGAGGCCATGACCACGGCAAAGGAGATATATCGCATCTCGCCCATCAGCGGTTCGCCCACTTTCTGACACACGAATTGCAGCGCCCAGACGACACCGGCGATTGACGCCCAGAAGATGTTTGCCGCACAGGCCGTGCCGCCGGTTCGGTAATCGCCGAAAGTCCGGTTTTTTGAATTCTGCCACAAGCACCAGCTGGCATTTACCACGAAGCCACCAGCCAGAACCACCACCAACACGGGGAACCCCGCCCACTTCGCTGGAGTTCCCATCGCCCGCGCCGCTTCTTCAAGCGCCCCGCCTCCCTGCAGTCCGAAGTTCATCCCGGCGGAGGCGACACCGGAAAACAATGCCAGAAGCATGCCTTTGCTGAAATTGAAATCCGCCACGGCCTTGCGCTTCTCTTCGTCGGGCAGTTCATCCGATTTGGATTTCCCGGCCAGCCCCACAAAAACGATTCCCAGCAGCGAAAGCAACACGCCGGAGAGTACGACGACGGCAGCCCTGTCTTTTATCAGATCGGCGGCGTGGCCGGTTACGAGCGGCGGGATGAGCGTTCCGGTTGCCGAACAGATGCCGCAACCGACCGCAAGCCCCAAGCCGATTCCGAGATAGCGGATCATCAAACCCCAGGTAAGACCTCCGATTCCCCACAATGCGCCAAAACCGAAACAGCGCAGCAATGTGGAACTGGGAGCAGAGGAAATCACCGAAAACACATTCGGGACGGTGGCCATCGCCAATGCAACCGGGAAAAGAACCAATCCCGCGACTGCATAAAACAACCAGTAGCTCTCAAAAGACCATCCCTTGATTTTCCGGAACGGCAGTGCAAAAACGGCTCCGGCGCAACCGCCCGCCGCAAAAAAAAGAGTTCCGGAAAAAGAATCGGCAAACGCAACTTCACCCATATTTCGCCTCCAGTATTGGCTTGTTTGTTTCTTTTATTACGACAACGGTAAAAAAGAAGCCGCCCGGCATTGGGCGGCTTCCGCATCGGCCTGTTGAATTACTCTTCAACAATCACAACCTTGATCTCGGCCTTCACCTTGGCGTGAAGTTTGATCTCAAGATTGAACTCGCCGATCTCCTTGTACGGATTCTCGAGCACGATTTGCTTCTTCTCGAGTTCGATGCCCTTGGCAGCCTTGACCGCATCGATGATCTCGATTGCGCCGACCGAACCGAAGAGAGCAACACCGTCGGTGGAACGGGCAGCGATGGTAACCGCAAGATCCTTGAGCTGATCCGCGACAACCTGCGCCGCCGCAATTTCCTTGCGCTCGAGTTCTTCACGCTCCTTGCGGAGCTTCTCGAGACGACGGAGAGCATTCTTGGTGGCAGGCGCGGCCAGGTCCTGAGGAAGAAGGTAGTTGCGGGCATAACCGTCCGCGACCTTCACCAAATCACCGGCCTTGCCGAGGTGTTCGACATCCGACAACAACAACAGTTCTGTAGCCATTTCGATAGTTCCTTTCGCTTACGCCATCAGGCCCATGTTACGGGCGCGACGAACGCCGCGCTTGATCTGACGCTGCTGGGCGGCGGTGACGCCGGAGATGCGAGCGGGGATGATCTTGCCGTATTCAGTGACAAAACGCTTCAGAAGTTCGACATCGTTGATATCGATGATTTCTTCGGCTCCCATCGGATGCTGACGCTTGCGTGAGGATGCGAAATCATTGTCACGCTCAACACGGTCGCGATTGTTCTTTTTCTGCATAGCCATATTCAATCCTTTCTCTGATTAAAACGGAAATTGCTCTGAAGACGATACCTCCGCGGCTGACGCCGGGATTTGCGGTGCGGACACCGGCAATTCCGACTCTTTGTCGCCGGAAGCTTCCGTTGCGGCGCCATAGGACGCGGGACGGGTGTTCAGAAATTTGACGGCATCGGCGTTTACGCGCAGCTTGCTGCGCTTCTCGCCGGTTTTTTTCGATATCCAATCATGCTGTTCAAGGCGACCTTCGACCAAAATCGAAGAGCCTTTGGACAGATACTGGGCACACAGATCGGCAAGCCTGCCGGATGGCCCACGATTCCAGACTTCGATATCAACAAAGCACGCACGTTCCTGCGTCTGACCGTTGCGGTCTTTCCATGTTTCGGAAACAGCCAGCACCAATGAGGCGACTTTACTGCCCGAAGAAACCGTACGCAATTCTGGATCGCGGACGAGGTTCCCCATAAGAATGACTTTGTTGTAGCACGCCATTGCAATTTCCCTCTGCCGAATTTACGCCTGCTCTCCGTCACCGAAGTTGCCGACGGCCTCGGCCTCGGCCTTAGCCTTCGCAGCTTCGCGAGCCTCTTCACGAGCCTTGCGGGCACGTGCCTGTTCAGCAAGAACCGCCTCACGGCGTTCGTCAACCGCGAGAATCTGCACGCGGAACACATCTTCACAGAGATGATAACGATTTACCAAAAGAGCGATATTGGCCGCTTCCATCTCGAAACGGATTTTAACATAGATACCGCTGTCTTTTTTGCTCATTGGACGGGCAAAAGTCTTTTTGCCGATGACATCCGTGCTGATGATTTTTCCATTGAGACGGGTGAGTTCAGCGGTCGCCTTTTCGACGAGCGCATTCAAACCGTCGTCCTTCACCGCACCGGTGAAGATGTACAAGCCGTCATACTTGTTCATGATGTTTATCCTTTGTTCCAAACCGGTATCAAGCCACTGGCTTTTCCTCGGGCCGGACTTCAACACTCCAGCCGTTATACCGATTCATCGCCTCGTTCAAACCTTTTTCCGCAATGCAAAGGGCTGCTTTCGCCGCCGCATCAACCAACTCTTCTACTTGGGCGCGGCGATCTTCGCCGAATTTCCCAAGCACGTGGGAGATCATGTTTCCGTGGACCGACCGACCGACCCCAAGCCTGATGCGGATGAAGTTGTCGGTTGCAAGATGCGTTATCACCGATTGCAGTCCGCGGTGTCCGCCGCTGCTGCCGCGGGCGCGTAGGCGGAGTTTCCCCAAAGGCAAATCCGTGTCGTCCTCAACAACAATCAAATCGGCTGCGGTTGCGTGGTAATAGCGCAAAAACGGAGCGATGGCCTCTCCGCTGGCATTCATGAATGTCTGCGGTTTCATCAGCCAAAGCGTTTCTCCCCCTGTTTCGGTCTTGGCGACTGCTGCGCGAAAACGTGGTGCTTCTTTCCAACTGGCGCTGAGGCGGACGGCGAGCGCGTCGACAACATCGAAACCGACATTATGCGGCGTGTTCTTGTATTCCGTTCCAGGATTCCCCAGGCCTGCAATCACTTTCACGCGTCAAGTCCTTTGCGATACGGGATTATTTCTTCGCGTCGTCTTTCTTGCCCTTGGTAATCACTTCGGGCGTTCCATCGCCGGCCGCGCCGTTTCCGTCCTCTTCAGGAGCGGCAACACGGGCAACCACCAGACCCTTGCCGGTGACAATCGTGTACTTGTCGCCGAGCTGCAGATCTTTCACGAACAGCGACGCGTCCAACTCGAGGGAGGAAACATCGACCGTGAAACTTTCCACAATGTCGGTGGGAAGGCAATCGACTTCGATCGTGTGCAACAGCTGCTGCAAGATACCGCCGCCAATTTTGACACCCACCGGATCGCCGCTGATGTACAGCGGAATACGGATGCGCACTTTGCGCGTCAAATCAACTTCGCCGAAGTCTGCATTGATCGGCAATCCGGTCAACGGATGGTACTGGATTTCGCGCAACATCGCCGGCAGGGGTGTACCCTGAACGTCCAGCGAGAGCAACTGCTGCTGTTCGCCGTGGGCGCGAAGCAGAGCGCCGAATTCACGGGCGTTGATTTTCAGCAGCGTCGAGCCACCGTTGATACGCGTCACCGCAGCGGGGATGTAACCCGTGCGACGAAGCCGACCGGAAGCCGCGGAACCGCTTTCCGCACGTGCTTCGGCCTTGAGAATTGTTAATTCATTCGCCATTTTTTCATTCCTTCATGCCGCCTACTCTCCAGAATCACCATGACCCGGTCCCTCAGCGGCTCTGTTGGTCTGTATTGCTTGTACCGTCGAACTGCTGATCAATGGTTGAACAGGTTACTGACGGTCTGGTTTTCGTGAATACGCGAGATTGCCTCGCCGAACAGATCGGCGACACTAAGCAACCGCACGGGAATACCGAGATTGCGGTCTGCAAGATCCGGGCGCAACGGAATCGTGTCCGTCACGATCAGCTCCTCCATGCCGTGGTCGGTTTCCAAACGTTCAACGCCTTTATCCGAAAGCGGAATATGAGTGACTGCAGCACGAATGGATGCAGCACCATGTTCACGCAGGATTTTGGCGGCGGCACAGAGGGTTCCGCAAGTTGCGGTCATGTCATCGATCATAATGACATCACAATCCTTGACGTTGCCCACCACGCTGAACGCGTCCACGTCTTCTCCGGACAATCTCTGCTTGGCCACAATTGCAAGGTCGGTGCCGAGCAATTGCGAGTAAGCGTAAGCCGCTTTAGCCCCTCCGGTATCGGGCGATACAACAACCGGCCTCTTCAGCTTAAGCTCACGCAGGTACTTCACTAATACCGGCGTGGCGTGCAGATGATCTACGGGAATATCAAAAAATCCTTGAATTTGCGCCGCGTGCAGATCCATGGTCAAAATGCGGTCGGCACCTGCGGTGGTAAGAAGATTGGCAACCAATTTGGCGGTAATCGGAACGCGGGGCTGATCCTTGCGATCCTGACGGGCGTACCCGAAATACGGGAGCACGGCGGTGATGCGAGCGGCGGATGCGCGCTTGACGGCATCGATCATGATCAGAAGCTCCATCAGCATTTCATTCGGTTTTCCGCAAATCGACTGAACGAGAAAGACATCCTTGCCGCGAACACTCTCTTCGATCTTGACATGGATTTCCCCGTCGTGGAAACGGGTAATTTTGATTCCGCCAAGTTTTCCGCCGAGGGACAACACAATTTTCTCTGCCAACACTTGATTGGCGGTACCTGAGAAAACGATCAAATCATCAGACATAAAAGCAACTCCGTTCCGGATGGCGGCCACATCCCGGACCCTCCATACGGTAAAAATTTCCGCTAAAAACAAGTTATTCTAACAAAAACCCGCATTCAAGTACAGTTCAAAACTCATATTGAATAGCGTTTTTTTGGCTTGCGAGGATGCTGGCACTCGCTCACCGGCGGTTTACCTCGTACCTTCCATCCTTGCCAACACCCAAAGAAAATTCATCCGCACCGTAATCTCACACCACGACAAAACAAAAAGGGAAGGGCTCAACAGCCCTTCCCTTGTCGCATGCAACCGTTTTATTCGGCGCTAGGAGCTTCCTCAACGGCGGCAGGAGCAGCCTTGGGAAGAACCGTAACCCACTGCAGCAAGCACATCTCAGCCGCATCGCCCTTACGGCGATTCAGCTTGACAATGCGGGTATATCCGCACTTGTACTCAGACAACGCAGGGAGAATGACGTCGAACAGTTTCTTGACGGGGTCAAGCTGTTTGCGGACGGCACGCGCTTCAGCGCGAGTCGAAGGCTGACGGCATTCTTTGGTCAATTTAGCGGTCTGCAAGAACGCAGCGCATGCACGACGTGCTGCCAATGTGCCTTTGCGGGCGACAGTGACAATCTTCTCGGCATCGCGACGAATCTGTTTAGCCTTGGGCAAGGTGGTGCGGATGCTTTCCTGGAGCACCAAATTGGTGACCATGTTGCGCATCATCGCCTTGCGGTGGGCGGACGAACGTCCGAACTTCTTAGCAACTCTGTTGTGACGCATTTTCTAATCCTCTGTATTATTCCGCATCGTCAAGCGCATTGATTTCGCTATCGTCGATCAATGCTTCAGGCGGCGTGGGAGCCGGCGGATTGTCAAGCAAATCAAGGTCGAACTTGTAACCGAGATAAAGTCCCAATTCGGTCAGCTTATCCTTGATTTCATTCAAGGACTTCTTGCCGAAATTGCGGTACTTGAGCATATCGCCCTCGGTACGCAGCACGAGCTCACCAACGGTGGTGATGTTGGCATTGTTCAGGCAGTTGGCTGCGCGAACACTCAACTCAACCTCGTTGACACTCATGTTCAAGATGCGGCGCAGGCGATCGCGTTCCTCATCCACCTTCTTTTCAACCTGTTCGAACTCCAGCACTTCTTCGCTGTAGTCAACGAACACGTCCATGTGGTGACGCAATACCGCTGCCCCGGACTTGAGCGCTTCGTCCGGAGTGACACGACCATCGGTCCAAATATCAAGCACCAACTTCTCATAGTCGGTACGCTGACCGACACGGGTGTTCTCCACCATGAAATTGACTCGGGCAATGGGTGAAAAGATGCTGTCAACCGGAATACGTCCAATTTCCATGGTTGCATCTTTGCCGCCTACTGCCTTAAGCTCGGCTTCAACATTCTTCTTGTTCTCTTCTGCGAGACAAAAACCGCGGCCGGTACGTACTTCCGCTTCAATCTCCAAAACGCCATCAACGTCCAACGTGGCGATGTGCTGATTCGGATTGAGAACCTCAATCGAATTTTCAGCCGCAAAATCAGCGGCAGTAACTTCGCAAGGCCCGGTTTTCTTCAAGCGAATCCATTGGGGTTCGCGCGTATAGCTTTTGAACAAAACTCCCTTAAGCGCAAGGATGATGTCGGTGACATCTTCGGTGACCCCAGGAAGAGTGCAAAACTCGTGCGCAGCTCCCGTGATTTTCACGGACGTAATCGCAGCACCCTCAATAGAGGAAAGCAGCACGCGACGGAGTGAATTTCCGATGGTGCGGGCATACCCAACTTCAAAAGGCTCCGCGATGAAACGCGAATAAAGCCCAGTCGCAGTATGTTCTTCCTTTTGAACGCGATGCGGCATTTCAAAACGATTCAGACGAATCGGCATTTTTCCGTCCTTTCTTCTATGCGCCACCGCCGGAACGGTTCAGGCGGCAGCGCCTAATCGGTTAACGGGAGTACAATTCAACAATGGACTGCTCATCAACGATAGGAGCAATCTGTTCGCGAGTGGGAATCGACAGCACCTCGGCGCGGAACGCCTTGCGATCGAGCGAGAGCCATTCAGGCATCTGCTGCTGTGTCGCGGCATCCAACGCGTGCTGAGCCACATCGCGGCTGCGGGGACGATCGCGAACCTCAATCACATCTCCGATTTTGAGCATCATCGACGGGACCGAAATCTTGCGGCCGTTGATCTGAATATGACCATGCAACACAAACTGACGGGCAGCGCGGCGCGAGGAGGCGAATCCCAAGCGATACACGATGTTGTCAGCGCGCATTTCAAGCATCTGCAACAAGGTTTCGCCGGTAATGCCCTTGCGGCGCAAAGCTTCTTCGTAGAAGCGGTGGAATTGCTTTTCCTGCATGCCGAACTGATGACGAAGGCTCTGCTTCTGACGGAGCTGCTCACCATATTCAGACATCTTGCGGCCACGGCGCAAACCGTGCATGCCGGGAATGGGCTTACCCTTCTCAATCGAGCACTTTGCCATGTAGCAGCGAGCGCCCTTCAAAAACAATTTCTGACCTTCGCGCCGGCACATGCGGCAAACGGGTCCTACATATCTACCCATGTTACACTCTCCTCCGTTTGCGCGGACGGCAGCCGTTATGAGGAATCGGCGTGCAATCCTTAATCAGCGTGACGTGAATTCCGGCGGACTGAATCGCACGGACTGCGGACTCGCGACCCGCACCTGCACCTTGAATACGAACCTCAACCTCATGCATTCCCTTGCTGTAAGCCTGACGGGCGGCATCCTGAGCAACCATGGTCGCAGCGAAGGCAGTGCACTTGCGGCTTCCCTTGAAACCGGCCTTACCAGCCGAGCTCCAAGAAATCACACCGCCACGGGCATCAGTGATAGAGACCTGAGTATTGTTGAAAGTTGAACGCACGAATGCAATGCCGGCAGGAATCGAACGCTGCTTGGACTTCTTTTTGTCGTCCGCACTGGGAGCCTTGCCCATGTCGTCGCCCTGGGCGAGAATAGCCTCGGCTTCGGTCATCTGGCGTTTAGGCTTCTCACCCTCGGCCGGAGTCTTCGCCGCTTCCACGGCGACAGCTTCTTTTTTGATTTCTTCGCTCATTAGAAAATATCCTTTTCGCGTTTATTTCTTGCCTGCGCGAGCTTTGTCGCGAACGACGCTCGGAGCCTTCTTTCCGCCCTTACGGGTATGGGCGTTGGTCTTGGTGCGCTGACCACGGCACGGCAAGCCGCGCTTGTGGCGCAAACCACGATAGCATCCGATGCTGATCAGACGGCGAACATTCTGCGAAACCTCGCGGCGCAGATCGCCTTCTACGCGATATGTGTCTTGAATGTAGCTGACGATGAGACGGATTTCATCCGCGGTCAAATCGTCGGCTTTCTTCGCAACATCGATTTTGCAATGCTCAAGAACATCGAGCGAACGACGAGGCCCGATGCCATGAATGTATTGAAGAGCGTACTCGATACGCTTCTTTCCGGGAACATCCACACCTAACAATCTCGGCATGTTTTTTTCTCCAATTAACCCTGACGCTGCTTATGGCGGGGATTCGTACAAATAATGCGTACAACGCCCTTGCGCCGTACCACTTTGCAGCGCTCGCAAATGCGGCGCACAGAACTTCTGACTTTCATAATCCAATCCTTTGCAAAAGGCAAGTATTTAACCAAATATCAAAGCCTTTGTCCATCCAAAAAGTTGCGGAAATTCTCTCAATTTGCCAGCGTCAGGATTTCCGCCCCTCCTTCGATCACGGCCACGGAGTGCTCGAAGTGCGCTGCCGGTTGCCCGTCGCGCGTAACCACAGTCCAGTTATCGTCAAGGATACGAATTGCCGCCCGACCCATGTTGACCATGGGTTCGATAGCCAAAACCATTCCTGGTTTCAGCACGGGTCCGCGCCCTGCCGCTCCGTAATTCGGGATGCTCGGCTCTTCGTGAAGGTGACGCCCCACGCCGTGTCCAGTGAACTCCCTAACTACGGAAAAACCGTCCCCTTCGGCAACGCTTTGGATAGCGTGAGATACATCCGAAAGGTGCGCGCCGGGTTTTACCATGGAGATTCCAACCTCCAACGCCCGCCGCGTTGTTTCAACCAACTTTATCACCTTGGGATCAGTGACTCCGACCATCACGGTCACAGCACTGTCGCCGGTGAATCCTTCATACCACACTCCGAAATCAAGGCTCACCACATCCCCCGGAAGAACAACCCTCTTCCCGGGAATACCGTGAATGACTTCATCGTTAATTGATATGCAAATTGCTCCCGGATAACCGTTGTAACCAAGAAAAGAGGCTTTGCCGCCCTCCTTCTTGGTCAATTCACGCGCCAACGCATCCAGCTCTCCGGTTGTGACGCCAGGCGTTACCGCCCTCGCCACTTCTTGCAGAACGCGCGCGGTTTTCTGGCACGCCTCGCGCATCTGCGAAAGCTCTCGTCCGTTCAAAATTGGGATTTTTGAACTCAATCCAAAACACCCCGCACCTGCTCGGCAACATCTTCAGGATTGCCAAGACCATTGACCGCACGAACCAAATTTCTTTCCTTATAGAAGTCCACCAACGGGAAGGTCTGCTTGTTGTAAACTTCAAGACGGTTCTTTACGGTTTCGGGATTATCATCTTTGCGGATTACAAGTTCACCGCCGCAGGAATCGCAAATGCCGTCTTTGGCAGGGGGCAGAAACTCAACGTGATACCCTGCTCCGCACTTCGGACATGCGCGGCGGCCGGCAATACGCTTGACGATAACTTCATCGGGTACTTCCAAAAGCACGACCGATGAAATCGCACTATCGACCTTGGCGAGAATCTCGTCAAGAGTCTTTGCCTGTTCGACATTGCGGGGGAAGCCGTCAAGCAAGAGTTTGCAAGAGGAATCAAGTCCGCTGATGAGATCGGCTATCATCTGTGCAATAATGGCATCGGGAACCAATGCGCCAGATTTCATATATCCTTCCGCCTCGATACCGGCGGGGGTGCGGCGACGCACCGCGTCACGAAGCAGATCTCCACTGGAGACGTGCTTCAATGTCGAACCCTCGCCCGTGAGACGGGCTGCAACCGTGCCTTTCCCCGACCCCGGGGCGCCTAAAAGAATGATAATATCCATAAGTGAGTTTTAATTGTATCAAATATAGAGGAATAAAACAATAACAAAAAACACAAACCCGGTGACACAATTCAAAAATTGTGAAGTGCCACCTTTCTTGAAAATATGTTATAATTGTCACCCAAGCTACAAATTGAAAGGGTATTTATGAGCCGAACCATCATCCGCAACGCACACGTAATCAGTCCCGACCTCAACCTCACGGGTGCCACCGTCGTTCTGGAACGGGACAAAATCAAATCCGTCTCACAAGAAGAGATCGCCCCCGGCACCAAAGACACCGTGCTTGATGCGAAAAATTCGCTTCTCGTCCCCGGATTTATCGATGTGCATATGCATGGCGCATGCAGCTTTGACGTTTGCGACTCCAAGGGGAAAGGCAAAGGTGCCGTCAACCCCATTGAAAAAATCGCGGAGGCAAAGCTTGCCGAAGGATGCACCTCGTTTCTTCCCACCACGCTGACCGTCGGACGCAAGACGCTGACCGCGGTGGCGAAAAACGTGGCATCATACCACGCCGATGAAAAATTCTCGAAAATCATCGGCATCCACCTCGAAGGTCCCTACATCAATGTCAAATGCTGCGGAGCGCAAAATCCCTCTTTTGTGCGCAAGCCTGACATCAAGGAAGTCCTCGCCATCAGCGCAATTTCCCCAGTGCGCATGATTTCATACGCCCCCGAAGTTGCAGGCGGTGCGGAGTTTGCGAAAGAGTGCATCCGCAACGGTATCGTTCCCAGCTGCGGACATACGGGCGCAAAACTCGCTGACCTGATGCCGGCCTACAAAAACGGTTTGCGCCATATGACGCACTTCTGCAACCAAATGACTCCGCTCCACCATCGCGAGATAGGAATGGTCGGCGCTGGATTTCTGATTGAAGACCTCAACACGGAAATCATCTGCGACAAAATCCATCTTTGCCCCGACATGCTACGTCTGGTGTTCGCCCACCGCGGCATCGACCACATCCAGATGATAACCGACTCGCTGCGCTGCAGCCACATGGCCGACAACTACGCTTTTGAAATGGGCGGACTCAAAGTGCTGCTAAAAAACGGCGAAGCGCGTCTAGTCGAAGGAGGAAACCTCGCCGGCTCCACGCTTTGGATGAACTACGGGCTCAAAAATCTGCGTGAAGTCACGGGACTTCCGCTGGAGCAACTCATCAAAGTAACCTCCTGGAATCAGGCGCGCGAACTTGGTATGGGTAAAAAACTGGGCAAAATCGAAAAAGGCTTCATCGCCGACCTCGCCCTGCTCAACCCCCGCACATTCGACGTTCAGGCCGTTTTCGTCAATGGACAGCAGAGAATCTAACACACTGGGAATCGACATGATGCGCAAAGTATGGACATCGATGCTGGCCGCGCTGCTCACCGCAACCGCCGGAGCGGCGGAAAAGGAAATCTGGCTCGATGAAATCGATCTGGAGACGATGACCTGCAGCGGTGGCACACCGCGCCGGAACGAATCGTTCGGCGGCCGACCTTTGCGCATCTTCAGAAAAAAGATTGGGCGCGGGGTGGGGACTTGCGCCCCATCCATCATCATTCTCAAACTTGATCGGGCAAAGCGTTTTCACGCCCGGGTGGGACTGGACGCCGAGATTCTCAACAAGGGAGACGGCTCGGTCAGATTCAGAGTGTTTTCCGAAAATGGGATTCTCGCCGACTCCGGCGTATTGACCAAGCGCAAGGGACCAGTCGATATCGATGTCGACATCCACAAGGAAAAATACCTTGCGCTGGAAGCTACCGATGGCGGCGACGGCAATGCCTTTGACCACGCTGACTGGGGTGAGGCACGCTTCACCGTTGAGGAAAACGGCAGCGTCGCCCCCACGCTCGAATTCAAAACCAAGCAGCTTGGAATCCTGACCCCTCCGCCATCCCCCGAACCGGCCATAGTCGGTCCGAAAATTTTTGGCGCCCGCCCTGGGCGCCCAGTGATTTTCCGATTGTGCGTAACCGCACCCGACGCGGAGATTGCCGTCAGCGGAATACCAAGCTCTCTGACCTACGACCGCGCCGCCAGAACCCTGCGCGGCACGGCACCGGATGCCGGCGACTACCTTATGACCATAACCGCTTCCAATCGGCACGGGGCCGCGCAAAGCAAGCTCATTCTTCGCTGTGGCGAGAAGCTGGCGCTGACACCGCCCATGGGATGGAACGACTGGAACCGTTTTGCGCGGGAAGTCTCCGCCGCAAAGATCATGGCGGCGGCAGACGCTTTGATTAGGCACGGTATCGCGGATCACGGGTATGCCTATGTCAACATCGACGACTACTGGCAGCGCACTCCAGACATGGAGCTGGCCGCCGATCTTCAAGGCGAACCGCGCTCGAAAGACGGAACCATATTGCCCAATGCGCGCTTTCCCGACATGAAAAAACTCACCGGACACATTCACTCGCTTGGACTTAAAGCAGGTCTTTATTCGACACCCGGCCCTCTCACCTGCGGAGGATGCTACGGCAGCTGGCAGCACGAGGAGCAAGACGCCCGCACCTATGCGCAGTGGGGATTTGATTATCTCAAATACGACTGGTGCTCATACACCAAGGTTGCGCCTCCCGAGGCCAATCAATTGAAACTTGCAATGACACCATTTGTCAAAATGGGAAAATTCCTCCGCGCACAGCCTCGCGACATCGTTTACAATCTCTGTCAATACGGCATGGATCATGTCTCGGCATGGGGCGCGCTGGCGGAGGCGGCGAGCTGGCGCACCACTCACGACGTCTTCGACAACTACGCCAGCATCCGCGCCACCGCCGATCTTCAGGACGGACTGGGATGTTTCACGGCGCCCGGCGCATGGAATGACGCCGACATGTTGACCGTCGGCGTGCTGGGGTGGGGAAACGCCGCTCCGTCCCGGCTTACGCGCAACGAACAGTACACCCAGTTCACGCTCTGGAGCATTTTTGCATCGCCCCTGATGCTTGGCTGCGAACTCGAAAACATTGATGAATTCACCTTGGCTCTGATTACAAATGACGAAGTGATTGCGGTGAATCAGGATGCGCTGGGCGCAGGTGCATTCAGGAAGATATTGAAAGAGAATTTTGAGGTCTGGACCAAGAGACTTGACAACGGTGACGTTGCAATGGCGATTGTCAGCCGCGACTATCTGCCGACCCGCGCCAATTTCAAATTCTCCGACGCTGGACTTGACGGGACGTGGCACGTGCGCGATTTGTGGAGGAGGAAACCGTATGCCGCATCCGCTTCTGAATTCAACGACGAGTTGCTGGGACACGCCTGCTTCATGTTCAGACTGTCCCGGAATAAGGAACAGCCATGAGAACCGAAAAATTTTCACCGCTGCTGGATTGGAAGGTTTTGTTTGTAAAACCGAGATGCGAAAAAAAAGTTGCCGAGCATTGTCTTAGACACAACATCGACTTTTATCTCCCGATAAAAGAACAGGTCCGGGTGGTGCAGCGACAAAGGAGGAAGGTCACGCTGCCGCTTTTCCCGGGTTATGTGTTTGCCGTATTTCCGCGCAGGGATCGCACGACGATTCTGCAAAGCCACATGGTTGCGCGCATCCTTGAACCTCAACGCTCGATGGACCTGGCACGGAGTCTGGTGATGATACGGCGAGCGCTTGCCATCGCTCCGGAACTTACGCCGGAGCCCGTTCTGGCCAAGGGGATGAAAGTGAAAATCATCGACGGCCCATTCATGGGCATCGAAGGTGTCATCGAAAAGAGCATCTCCAAAATCCGCGTGGTGCTGAACATTGAGATGATTGGCCAGTCGGTGGCGGTTTCCGCCGAGGCCGGACAATTAGAGATAATGGAATGAAGCGATAATGCTGGTACTTCATCTTTTTCGAACACGCAGCCGGATGATGGCAAGAATCGAGGCGGTCGGCACCGACGACACCAGCCTCGGCGTTGATTCGGAAAAGACGTGCAGCATCGTCTCCGAGCTGCTGCACCGCACCCTATCCAACCCTGCCGAGACGATTGAAATCGCGCTGCCCGCCGTGAAAGACGGCAAAGGCGGCCGCCGGATGCTCTCCTCACTCTCACGACCGCCGGACGGCCGCAAAGTCGAGATGGCCAGATTCAAATGCTTCGCCGTGAAGCTTGAGCCCGGCGAAATACTTGGACTGATGCTTCTTTTCCGCAAGGGAAGAAAATTAAACCAGTCTCTTTTCGCCGGTGACTCTTGCGCTGTCTTTTCCCACCTGTTCGCCATCTCCGCCTCGTTGGTAGCAAGAGGCAGGATGCTTCCTTCATTGCGCCAAACAGAACACGATGACGGGCATCCTGTTTCCGAGTGGATCCCGGTACCCGCCGCTGAAGACCAAAAACTCATTGACGATGTCGTCGGCAGGATGCCGCGCTGCTGCTGCCCGTGCTCCACGCCCGAATATGCGGCCGACGCTTTTTTGCGCGAGACTACCGATACCATCACCAGATATTGCAGCGCCACCCTATTGTCCGAAGCGCAGGCGGCAAGACGACACTTCTACAGCGCGCATGACGCATGGTCCGCCTCGCTGCGGTCAAAGAACAATACCGTAAAATGGGAGAAAACGGAAGAGCTCAAGAAGCTCGACGCTGATTTGAGAAAATGGCGCGCCACCGCGTTGCAGCAACCAGCCAGAGGATGTGCGTTGCACTTCTCGCTGAACTGCCCGTGCGATGCATCCGGCGAGTGGCAGCTCACCATCGGACAGCTCACTCCGGACGGCGTGCGCCCGTTTGACACCGACGGTCCAGAACGATTCGCCTGGCTGCTGTCATTGGGGCAATCCATTCACCTATTTCCCCCGATCGCGGCGGCGAAGAAACGCGCGGGGCGACTTGCGGTCGAGCTAACGAAAAATGGCGCGTGGGCGTACCTCAACGAGGGCAGAAAAACACTGGAGGATGCTGGATACCGGGCTCCGCCGCCTTCAGACGTGAAACATTGCGAAATCGGAATAGCCGCAAAGATTCATGACGGCAAGCCAGAGACGGACGCAAGTCGGAGCGTCGATGATCAATTCGACGTCGAATGGTCGATAACCATGGACGGAGAAGAACTGGACCGTGAGGAAACAGCGGCTCTGCTCGTTGACGATTCTCCGCTGGTGTTCTTCAGAGGCGGCTGGATAATCGTCGACCGAGACAGCCTGCGCGAAGCGATGCGGGCGGCGGCCAAGAACGCCCCGGAACAGCTGTCGGGCAGAGAGCTTATCGGTCTGTCGCTCGGCGCCGAACGGTACAGGGGAGTGCCGGTGCAAAAAATATCGGCCGGCGAATGGCTCGGCGAAATCATAT
>JAZQGX010000051.1:0-9467 GCA_045540275.1 Kiritimatiellia bacterium
CCGCTTGGCCTCCGACTTCAAACAGATCGCGGAGGCGGTAGTCGGGCGTCGAGACTCCCTCGATGCGGTTCGACGCCACAACCGACTTCTCCCGCGAAACCTCGATTAGCGCATCCAGCACCTCGTCCTTCGCATTGAGCAGAAAATCCTGCCGTCCTTTGTATTCGTGTATGGCAGCAATGAGGGTCATTATCTCTGGCGACAGCAGAGATTCAAGCGCCTTGTCGTAGTCGAAAATATGCATCGCTCTTCTTTCATGAAGTTGTAGATGGGCGGTATTATATCATAAACTGCATATCTTGTATAGGGCAATATGTAGATATTTTCAGTTCAAATTCTACGACCTTGAATTTTATGAAGTTTACTATTGATTTCAACACCCCATTTATGCTATAATACTTGACCAATGGGCTAACTATGCCCTTGAACAGCGAAAGAAAGCAATGACGGAAGAAAAGAAGCAAACGAAGAAGAAGGTGTACGTTGAGACCACGGTCGTCAGCGACGCTACCGCTTTGCCTTCGCACGACATTGTGCAATTAGGGCGGCAAGTCGTCACACGCGAGTGGTGGGCTACCGCTTCGCAAAGGTTTGATTTGTTTTCGTCGCCAGTGGTGGCAAAGGAAATCCGCCGGGGCGATCCCGAAGCCGCGCAACGGAGAATTGATGCACTTGTTGGAATTCCGGAATTGGACGTGTCGGAAAAGGAGCTGGAGCTTGCCCACAAACTTGTTGACGGCAAAGCCGTGCCTAAAGAGTTCCCTGACGATGCCCTGCATATAGCAGTCGCCGCTACTCATGCGATGGATTATCTTGTGTCGTGGAATTTCAAACACATCACAAATGGACACACGATACCGCTTGTCGAAAGAATCTGCTGGAAAGAGGGCTTTGCGTGTCCCTACATCTGCACTCCGCAGATGCTACAGGAAGGAGGTCGTGAATGACGCAAGAAAAACGATACGATGAAGGACTGGAGGAAATCTGGCGCATCAAGCGTGAAATTGCGGAAGAATATCCTACATGGGAAGCATACGCCGCCGGAATCCTAGCCTTTCAGGAAGAGGAGCGGAAGCGCGGCGTGAAATTCGTTCGATTCCCGTCCCGCAGACCCGAACGAGAAATGGCCTAAAACATCTTGAATCAGAAACCGAAAATGAAAGGACAAAGCCTATAGACAATCGGTAAACAAGGGCGGGGAGAAATCCGCCGACAGCAATTTGCATGCTGCTGAGCAGTCGTCACGAGAAACCTGAGAAATTTCATAGGGCGGCACTTTGCAGAGGAAGCGCACAGCGCTTACCTCTCTCCGTGTCCCCTATAAGGTAAAATCTCAGGACCTCTCGTGAGACACGGAGAGAGGTTCTTTAT
The DNA here is from genome assembly GCA_045540275.1 of Kiritimatiellia bacterium. GTDB lineage: Bacteria > Verrucomicrobiota > Kiritimatiellia > RFP12 > UBA1067 > RGIG8368. The sequence goes on from JAZQGX010000051.1 coordinate 1,372, forward strand.
TGGCTCGATTCGTGTTAGACCGCCAAGCAGCGGAACGGATCGAGCCAATGAAGTTAAACACACACATAACCACTGAAAATCGACGTGTCCCTACGAAATGTTGGGGACGTAAATACCAGTATTGCCATAGTTCATGGTCGATACTGGCGTAGGCTTCTAATATCAAGAGAAAGGAATACGAAAATGCATTGTCCATCGTGCCAAAGAGAACATCCAGACGGGATGAAATTCTGCCCTGTCACAGGAACTCGTCTCACACGTGGCGAAACCGTAGACGTCAATCCTCAACGCACATATGAATTCACGCGTCCTGAACCATCTGTAACTTGGAAGAGATCAATAACTCTGGCATTCCAGAAATATGCCATATTTTCTGGGCGTTCTACGCGCGCAGAATATTGGTGGCTTTACCTCACTGTAGCTCTGACATGGACACCGTGTCTTGTTTTCATACTCATAGGATTACCGACTAACTCATACGAGTTGGGGGTAGCAAGCGGTGTGTGTGGGCTCATTGCTGGCATCATCAATCTGGTATTTATGTTACCTTTGGTTTCGTGTGGAGTTCGGCGTCTTCATGACTCCAACAAAAGTGGTTGGCACCTGCTATGGGGGCTTATTCCATATGTAGGCTGGATAGTTCCGCTTGTAATGTTAGTCCAACCAACCCAATCCGGTTCCAACCGATTCGGGAAAGAACCAGTTGTAGAGTGAATAACCTATTAAACAGAAAGGAAAAAACGAAATGCATTGTCCATCATGCCAAAGAGAACATCCTGATGGAATGAAATTCTGCCCTGTCACAGGGGTACGTCTTTCTATGGGGCATACAGTAAGAGCGACAACGCCTACAGCAGAAGGAACCAGAGCCAGCCATACCCCTGTTGGGAGGCGTAATAAAGGGAATCCTCTTATAAGTGCATATGTTGCTGCATTTAAGAAATATGGCGATTTCTCAGGCAGGGCATCCCGGCCTGAATATTGGTGGTTCGTTCTTGGAAATGCCATTGTCGCATTCATCGTCGGTTTCATTGGCGCGGTAGCGGGTAGCGCAGAATTGGCAAGTCTGTATCAGTTGATTACTATGCTTCCTGCAACCGCTATCGCCACACGCCGTTTGCATGATGCTGGCAAGAGTGGCTGGCATCAACTCTGGTGCATTACAGTGGCAGGTGTTGTTTGGGTGCTCTACTTGTTGGTGCAACCATCGCAACATGGTGAAAACAAGTTTGGCAGAGAATCGGAGATACTATAGTGCGGCTCAATCCTGTCCAGAAAACCCAACAGAGTACTCCGTTTATTGACGGAGTACCCCCTGTTCTGTTTCAACATCCGCTGGACATGAAGTTACTTGGAATTATAGAAAAGACACCAGGAATCAACAAAGTGTGGGGGCGTCTGGTAGATGTGATGAGAGATGAAGAAGAGGCCAATGCTGCGGGCGGCGGATGTTTTCAGGTGACGCCAGATTCCCATCCAAAATTATACGCAATATTGGTTTCCGCTTCCAAACGAATGGGAATAAAATGTATTCCTGGATTGTACATAAGACCAGAAGCTGCTCTTGATGCGAATGTTGAGGGTAGCGATCGACCAATGATCTCTGTGACGCGCGGAATGGTTCGGGAATGCACTGATGTGGAACTGAGATTCGTCATAGGGAGAGAGATAGGCCATTACCTTTGTGGACATGCACGATGCCTTTCTCTTTTGCGAATCATGCATGACGTCTGTTTTGGCATTGACATCTTCAGCATAGCATTGCCAATTATGCCACTCCTTCTTGCATGGAGTCGATGCGCTGAAGTTTCCGCAGACAGAGCTGGGCTGTTGGCTTGTGGTAGTTATGCTGATAGCTGTTCGGTGCTGCTGAAACTTGCCGGATATCCGTCGGCATTTGGTCAAAGTATTGATGCGCCTATCAAGATGCTCAAAGCACAAGCTACAACACATTCATTAAAACATTCAGAATTGCATCTTCTGTCACGACTGAAAAGACAATGTTGCCATGTCTTCACAATGAAGCGCCCAAGGCTTGTTGAGCGCTTTACAGCATTGACCGATTGGCGTGACTCTGGTGCTCTTGATGAGATCGTCTCGGCGAATCAAGCCGAGAGAATCCGCTTGGCAGGAATACTTGAGAAGGATGTGCAACATCGAGATCTCATAGAATTGGCGATAACTGTTGCGGCGGAATCACTGCAAGAGAGATTTGCACTAGAGCGCATCACCTTATTGAAAGCTTTGCGCAAAGCATTTCTTTTTGGGGAATCGCTACGCGAGAGTGTCGCAGAGAATTTGTTGATGGCAGATATTCTCATAAAACGCGAGTCCAAGACTACTGTCTCATATACGCTTGTCTTGCTTCTGCATCAAGAAGCAATGACTTACCCTGTGCGAAGCGTAATGCCAATGCCTTGCGATCCTGATTGGGATTTTGTGCCGCTTGACGTCAGAGAGCATCTTATCCGTGCGAATGCATCGGAAGCGACAATAAGAGTGTATCAAGTCAAATGAAGAAAGGAACACCATGCCTGTTGTACTCAGTTCACTGATAATTATCGTGGCAACAATTGTTGCTTGTTGGAATTGGTTTCGCGATACAATACTGCAAAAGATTGTACGGCCAATTCTTGAAAAGACTTTCGGTACGGAGAAGAGTCAATGGTTTGTCGATTTAATTGTCTGGCTTGACAATAAAATCACACTGACGCGACGCGTGTTGAAGATTGCGTGGGATCAATTCAAAACTCGAGTCCTGAACTGCACATCGCGCTACACAAAAATGGGGACAGGTGAGATTTGTAAAAAAACAACAGAAACTGTGATGCTGGATGCCAATGGCGGCACACTTATTCGGCGAGAAAAAGAGGAGGTCTCATACGATGACTTGCCCAAGGAGGTGCGCTCAGAAATGGTACGACTGAATGCAAAATCGGTTTCTTTTGATAATAAGGCTGCAATTGAAGAGCGATTCAAAAACCGTTGTCATGAGGAAAATATTGATCCTATGGAATTGGAGGTTGGAGCATGAATGCCGAACAGTCAAGTCCTTCTTGGTTATCTCTTGGGATAGAGATTGTCAGACTTTTCCCTTGGTTTGTGGGAACAGTCCTACTCGTAATCATAGCCCGTAAGGTTAGCAAATGGGGGAAATGCAGGGTCGTTCGCGATGCTGTTAATCCAACTCCTAAACATGAGGAAGATGTAAAAGCGGATGTTCGTGAACTGCTGATGAAGGAATTAGATGCTGATTCTGCGAATGCCATCATGGACGACTTAGAAAATGAGAAGGTCGAAAGTGCTGCAATAGCCGAAAAGTATCCGAATCTGATCCAAATCGATGTTGTGTACGAAAAGGCAAAAGGCAATAAGGTTCAACGAACTGTTGAAGTCGCAACAAAAAGCCGCGCCGGGACCATGCGTGTGACAACGGCAAAGCGATTATACGACTATGACTTTACGCCGGCGGATGTTCGAGAAGAAATGATCCGAAGAAATGTTACAAGAATCGCCAAGCTGCGGTATCGAGCAAAGGGGAAATGACATGGCAACAAGTTTTATTCCTTTTGAAGAATCTATAGCAGGGCAGCGAACGGTGTGCAAGAATAATCCACCAACAGGAAGTGTGCCCAGAGAGAGCTTTGTCGCTCGCATATCTTTGTACAACCCCAAGAATCTTATTGTTTCAGATACTGTCCGTGAACAATTGAATGTCTTGCGGAGTCGAATGGAAAATCACGACCTTGTATACAATAAATGGGGGTTGTCCAACAGTGATCCAATGGGCAGACACACGGCCTTTAACCTTTATGGGCCACCTGGAACGGGTAAAACTATGTGTGTGGAAGTGTTGGCGGCAGAATGGGGTATTCCGATTATAGATGTTAACTATGCCGAAATAGAATCAAAATATGTGGGCGATACTGGCAAGAACATTGTAGCTGCATTTGCCGCGGCAAAAGAACAAAAGGCATTGTTGTTTTTTGATGAAGCAGACAGTATTCTTGGCAAGCGTATGACTTCGGTCACTCAGGCCGCAGATCAGGCTGTCAACGTTGCACGAGCAGTCATGCTAAAACAACTTGATTCATTTGACGGAATTGTTGCGTTTGCCACAAACCTTGCGCGCAATTTCGATTCTGCGTTTGTGCGACGAATCCCAATCCATATTGAGATTCCACTTCCAGATAAAAAAGGACGAAAGGAAATCGCCAGACAAATTGCGCCAGACAAATTGCCGTTCAAACATAGCATCAACTTTGAGTCCTTGGCAAATGCTACGGAAGGCTTTTCTGGCGGAGATCTGAGGAATGTTCTCGTAAACGCCATTTCCATCTTGGCAACCAAGCCGTGGGATTCTATGACCGAAGATGAAATTACCGATGAATTCATGCGGCAGGCAGAATTTGTCGGTAAGGCAAAGAAATCCGTTGGCTCGTCATGCGACATGGCTTTGAATGAAGGCAAGGAGGTTCTCGTATGATCTATTGTCCTCGCTGCGGCGCGCGCAATGCCGATGATGCGCGTGAATGCATAAAGTGCAAAGGATCCGTTTCCGTCAGAAAGGCGGAAGAGGATAAACATGAAGACCAGCCGTCGATAACGCTCGACGGTATCAAGGGGCGTGCCGATGGCGATTCGTCATCGACCCTGCCACATTCTGACCCTCCATCTGCTTCACCGGGAACAAGACGAAACATATTCAAAAAGTTCTGCGATTGGCTGAACGGCTACGTTGGAAACACGGGTTCCGCAGAATTGAACTGGCGGTCGCTTTTCTCGGCTGTTTTTTCCCCGCACACGCGTGATCAGGCAGAAGAGATATTCATCGTGGGCACCGCCTCAACTACTCCCGACCCCAAGACAGTGTCGGACACGTGGCCGAAGCCTTGGCTTTACAGCAGAATAATGCTGTGGGCGCTTGTTACCTATGGACTGCTCTATTTCACAGTGTCGGGACTTGGTGGATTGCTGTCGTATCCAGGATTAATTGTTGTCGGTTCTTTTGCCGTGCCGATTGCAATTTTAGTTTTGTTTTTTGAATTAAATGTCTGGCGCAACATGAGTTTCTATCGTGTCATGGGGATGTTTTTCATAGGTGGCTGCGCTTCTATCATAGCCACGCTCATACTAAGTATCCTAAGGCAGGCGCAGCCATCCCAAGAACTGACATATATTTCCGCTTGTTGTGTTGGGTTTACTGAAGAATTGGCAAAAGCGATAATAGTACTGCTTTTTATGAAAATCTCACTGAGGCATCCTAATCGCATTCTCAACGGGATGCTGGTTGGCGCTGCGGTAGGAGCAGGTTTTGCGGCATTTGAATCCTCCGGATATGCGTTTGGAGACGTACTAAATGCCGTAGCGCTTCTAGGAGCGCTCGTAGAGGCCGTGGTCAAGAATGACATGCAAGTCATTCAAGCGGTCATAGCGGAAGTGCAAAAAATCCAGATTGTTGGGAACGCAAATGTATCGGTCTTGATGCGAGGACTTCTCGCCCCCGGCGGACATGTCGCATGGGCGGCAATTTTGGGAGCGGCATTCTCGATTATTGCCAAGACAGAACATTTGAAAACAGCTGCGCTGTGGGATGGAAAGTTCTGGAGGCTTGCCATAATCCCCGTTGTTTTGCATGCAGTGTGGGATATGCCGTTTGGATTGCCGTTTATGGGCAAGTTCGTTGCTTTAATTTTTGGTGCTTGGACGGTTCTTCTGTTTTTGGTAAATCGAGGATTGTCCGAGATAAAAAGTGAATCATAATTGTGAAAGGAACTAAAAAATGAAACTCATCAGAAAAATCTCCCTTGGAGTGATTGCTGTGGCAATTGGCGGCACAGCCTATGCGCAACCTGGCACCAAGGCCATTGAATACACGTCTGTCAGTGTCGGCGGAGATGTAGTAAGCGAGGGTCTACCCCTTGTAAACGCAATACAGTCAGGGAATTGGAAACAAGTAGAGACGATTCTTGATCGCGGCATCATAAAGATTGATGATGTTATCTGTATTCGGAAGTTCGGTCCTGGCGATGGATATGCGGAATTTCATGCAACTGCGTTAGAACGTCAGCACATGAATTTGAGCGCCTCGTCTACTGACAATTCAGTCATGATTGTTCCAATAGAGAACCTGGCCTTTTCATCTCAGCAATATCGACGTGATTTTGGCGGCGCACAAATGGCGGCAGCCAACAGAGCGCTTAACCCTGGCGGCAATCCGCTAAACGACATGTATGTTCCGCAAGTTGGGGATATGGACTTCCGTTCCATTGCCTATGTATCTGGTGGTGCCGGTGTGCAAAGAAGTTGGCTGGAATTGTATGGCACTCCACTTATGGTGGCGGCCCGTCTTGGAAACAAGTATATGGTGAAGAAACTACTGGCGAAAGGGGCGAATCCCAATGTATTCATTAGGACTGGTGGCGTTTTGCATTGTCATGGCGCGCTTTTCAGTGCGAACAAGAATCTCATCGGATGCATAAGGCCTTGGATATGTGCGCTCATCGACACATATTCAATGATTGAGGGAAAGTCGGCGCGCGATATGTCTGCTTGTGCATCCTTGCTTATTGACGCAGGTGCATATTTCCCACGCTCGACAAAAGACGATCAAGGTCGGACAATGTTATGGGATGCGGTTATATTGACAAGTCCGGAACTCGTTGAAACATGCGTCAAACGTTTCGGATTGAATGTCAATGAAGAAGACAATCTCGGGAAGACGGTGTCGGAGTATCTCGTACAGGCGGGAACGAATGGTGGTAAATACGCCAATGGAATCTCTGCCACGCTTCGGAAACTTAGGGAACTTGGTGCCAATGTTCCTATGGCGTCTGCAACTCCGCGTGAAATGGATGCAAGCACAACGCCGGCACAAGGAAGCACCGCGACTCCTTCACCGATGCCATCGGGTGTTCCTTATCACCCCCAGATTAGCGGTAGAACCAGCAGTGGTGGTATGCCGAAGGAGGATCACAGTGCAGAGATTGCTGCTCTGCAGCACAGACTATTGGCACTTCGCATGGAATTGGAGGATGCGCGAGCCAATAGGAAGATCGCAACTATACAGGGAACTGGATGGGTGTCCGCAAGCATGAATGAACAACAGATCATGCGAGAGATAAGCGACTGTGAACGTCGCATCATAGAATTGAGAAACAATTAGACGGGAAAGAAACACCATGAAATACTGCAAAAGATGTGGAATGCGTATGGATGACTCTTGCGTTGTCTGCCCTAAATGCCAAGCGAGTGTGTCATCTCAGGTTCGACATACGGTCTCATCCACCAATACTCGACCTGAGACATCTACCGTAAAACGGGCAGGGAAGGCGAAAATGCTGTTGGCGCTACTCCCCATTGCCGCCTTGGTTGGATTGTACCTCTGCATAGAGTCCATTCCTAGATGGGTCAAGACATCAAGACTTGAAACAGAAAAAAGGACATTTGAGGCGGAGAAGATGCAGTTGGCTCGTATGACCCAAGAAGAACTAGATCGGGGGGTGTCCTCAGGCGATGCAAAATGCTTACATGAAGCATCAAGACGCACAATGGATGCTGCTGTTTCATCTGGGGACATCAGCGTAGAACGCTTTGACACCGCTTTTGGGCAAAGCCTTGCTGCTGCCGAGCTAGCGAGCATCAACACGCTCGGGGGAAGTTGGAATATCGAAATACGTTCATTACTGGATTGTTGGCGACAGTCTGTGCGACAGATGCCGGGATCCATATATTCAAGGGATAAGAATTTTGCAAAGCGTGTAAATGACGTACTCGGCATAAGAGAGGACTCCCCATTCTACATTGAACCTGATGAGTCCGGCACAGACGGCGGTCAGGCAATTAAATCCCAGGGCGGATTGCGTGGCAATGGAGATGGGAATTACGGTGGTACGGACTCGGTAAATCCAAATTCGTCAGGACGGGCTCGGCCAATTGCCAAACCGATGGATTGATCTTACTGGAGAGGACAATTCTATGTTTTGTAAAAGATGTGGAACAAGAATTGATGGTGGGCAGAAATTCTGCCCCAAGTGTCAATGCGCAATCGAGCAGCCCACGCATAAGGAAGAGGCTGTCACCTCGTCAAAAATGAA
>JAZQGX010000052.1:0-3343 GCA_045540275.1 Kiritimatiellia bacterium
TCGCGATGCTCGTGCTTGCCGGTCGGCGAGTGATGGCATCCCGCGCCATAACTCGCCGAACCGCAGTGCCTACACTTCGACTCGTTCCTCTGCGCTGCCAGCAATCCGCCGACAAGCGCGAGGCAGAACACCATAGCTGCAATTGTTTTCAGATTCATAGCCGCTCCCTATTTGCGTTAGCTCATCTCAAGGACGAGGAGACATATCATCATTCAAAAAATCCATCTCCCAGATATCATCGCCAAGCCCAACTGCCCTATATCGATCCAAGGGATCCAGGGCAGTAGTGTCCCACCAACCTGCGGGCATAGAACAAGTCAAGTCTACTCCTCGTTTCTTCCGTTTAAATTTCCTATTCTCTCTCTTTGTTATTAAAGCAATATGCATTTTTGGCATAAGACGGGCAATACATTCTTTAGGAAGTTTCCCTCCAGAAAGTTCTTTCACCCGCACTAAATGCTCATACATATCACTAATAGGAATCATATGTTCCCTAGTAACGCCCCATGCGCCTGGCTTAACACGATTATATTTTACCCCCCGCCCTCGAACAATAGCATTTCGCTCTTTTCTGGGGATGCGTTTTACCGCTTTCTTCGAAACATATGATATACACTCTCGAACATAAAGCCCGCCAAGCGAATACTTTGTCCCATCTGCAGTATCGTTAGCTTCAAATCGAGACAAGACAATGCCTACTCTTTGGTCAATCTGTTTATTAACCAGTGTTGAATCCCACGCCATTTTTGCGCTCCTTTCTTTCGTTTGTGTTTATAAGTAGGTTTACCGTCGCTCGCGCTGTAGTTCCACTCTTCATTCGCGCGGTCCTGCGGAGCAACAAAGGCGGAAGCCGAAGAACCTGCCGCGGTAGCCGGGCCGGTCCCCGCCGCGAAAGGCGGAGCGGCAGAGACGCGCGCCGTTGCTCCAGCCACCGCCGCGCAAGACACGGTAATCGCCCGATGCACGATTGCATGGATCAATGGCAGGACCTATTGAATAATAATCCTTGTCATACGTATCCTCGCACCACTCCCACACATTGCCAATCATATCGTGAAATCCCCATTTGTTCGCGTCTTTCTTTCCAACGGGATGTGTCCCCGCAAAGGATCCACTAAATTCCTTTTCTTTCCAACCAGAACAATCAATACCATTCGAAAGTTCAAAAGCGACGCTGGAATTTCCGCCATACCAGGCTATCTCGTTGAGCCCCCTTCCGTTATTCACGCCAAGTACCACTAGATTCTGTCCACTGGGAAGGCTCGTATCGGTTCCGGCTCTACAGGCATATTCCCACTCCGCTTCGGTCGGAAGTCGCGCGTTCCCTCCCATCTGTTCTTTTACTCGCGCGTTCACGGCTCGAACAAATTCCTGACAGTCATTCCACGAAACGTTCTCCACTGGTCTTTCTGAACTTTTGAAATCCGAAGGGTTATTCCCCATCACGCTTTGCCACTGGGCCTGAGTTACTTCATACTTGCCGAGCCAGAATCCCTTGGTAAGCGTCACGCGATGTTGCGTCTCGTCATCGTCGCGTCCATCTTCAGACGACGGGCTGCCCATCATAAACGATCCCGAGGCGACATAAATCATCTCCATCGTCGCGCCACCAGGAAGTGTTATCGTCTTCGTTTCGCCGGAACTTGACTCGACTTTTACCGGCTCCTCTTCTATCGGTTCGCCGCGCAGCTGGTGAAGCGCGTTGCGGCAGTTGCGAAGGCCCTCGTCCAGCGTGACGCCCGCCTTGCTCCCATAGCGAGTGCGTTCGCGCGATTCCTGCTCGATGAGGGCGATGGCGTGTTCGAGCATCATTTCGGCCTTGCTCTGGTCATCAAAGACGCCCTTGTACATAATTGCCGCGAGGTAGTCGAGCTGCCAGTCGCCGCGGATCACGTTGGCGTTCTTGGTCCAGGCGAGTTCGAGGCAGCGGCGAACCTCGGGTTTGTTCTCCTTTATCTTCGGGAGCATGAACGCCTTGTTGAAGGCGACCGTTCCCGCCATCGGGTCGTCGCGGAAAAGGCCGCGATTGACCTTGAAGAACGTATCGCAAGCCTCCAGTCCTTCCTTGAAATGCCCCGTCTCCATCGCGGCGCAGGAGAGATAGTACCAGTATTCAGGGAACAGGCTGAAGCGCTCGCGCATCGGGTAGAGGCGCGTGAATATCCATGCCGGATTGTCGTTCTTCAGGCAGTTGAGCAGCATCTTGATGTCCACGTCGGAGACGCGCAGACGATCGTCGAGGTTGTAGCGGCGGATGAACTGCCACTGGTCCTGGAGGATCTCCTTGTTCTGGTTGTGGAGAAGGTCAAGCTTCTCGCCGTCGAAGTCAAACTGCCTGTCCTTTGCCGTCTTGTCGAGCTCGTAGACGAAATTGTCGTAGTCGTTGTGAAGTCCGACGGAGTAGTGCGCCATGTTGAACGCAGTCCCGACGACATTGGCTATGCTCCCGAGCGGATTCGTCGCCCAATCCCAGAGAGAACAACATTCCTTCACCTGTCCGGTGATCGTGTCGACAGCCTCTTTCGTCGCCTTGTGCTTGTGGTCGCGTATCTTGCGGTCGCGGCTTTCTCTGAAGTCCATGCGCCATTTCTTCATCTGGCGGTCGTCCTTGCGAAGGGAATAGAGCGTGTCGAGCATCTTCGTGATGCGCCCAAGCGTCTCCTCGTCGGGGATCCGGTCGAGATACAGGTTGCCGGGGGATATCTTCTCGTACTCCTCTTCGAGGACGATGACGTTGTTGTAGGACTTGATGACGTTCACCACCCAGTTGATGTGGTTGATCTGGGCGATTGTGTCGAGAATCGCGTCTTTGTTCGCGGCAGAGAGTTCATCCACTCCGGCAGTCGGCCGAGACTCCTCTGCGGGCAGCGATACAACCAACCCCGCGACTAGACATGCCGCTAAGATTTTCCCTATGTTCATTCTCATCATTCCTTGCCATTCCCGCGCCTTCCCTTACAAAGGCCCGACACCCTCGGCGCAGAAAAGAAGGGTGGCGTGCCTTACATTCTCACGTCTATAGTAGGCATCGCCAAACGCCCGTCGTAAAACATGATGAGAAGACACGCCACGTGGTAACCACGTAGCGCAACCTTCGTATTCCGCTTTACGACTTGAAATTGGCGATTTCACTATAAGCGTCATACGCAGTGTTGCGTACGTCGGCGGATGTTGCCACCCGCCCTTGGCGGACTCCGCGTTTCGCGTGCCGCCGGTCCCGGGCCATTGCGCGCCCGGGAGTATGGAAAAGATCAAATTGACACGCGGTTTCCCGCAAGACACGAAAATTATACTACATTTGCCCCTTCGCCGTCAAATCGCAGTCTTCCCAGATTTCTTGGGG
>JAZQGX010000053.1:0-3376 GCA_045540275.1 Kiritimatiellia bacterium
GGAGAACATCTCCGCGTCACCTTTGATCGCGAAGCACGTGCCGCCATATACCGAGAACGTTCCCGCATCCTACGTCGTCTCCAGCAATACACCGTCTCGGTGTTCCCAAACCGTGAAGCCGCCATCCAGCAAATGGCTTCAAAAATTGACGATGCATTCTATCTTCTTTCTCCAGATCACTACGATCCAGTAATCGGACTTACTGACGAACAAGGATTTCTTAATGGATAACAGGAGCTACACAATGAAAGACTTTCCACGAAAACGTAACAGTATAGAGTTCAAGGTCTGGGGGGCATACGCCCTTTTCTCTGACCCTATCACCCGCATCGGTGGTGAGAAGTTCTCCTACCAAGTACCGACCTACGAAGCCATGAAAGGCATGGTCGAAAGTATCTATTGGAAACCATCAATCATCTGGTTCGTCGATGCTGTCCGCGTCATGAAACGAATACAGACCGAATCAAAGGGAATCAGAACCATTGTTATGGATGGTTCTAAGCCTTCCGACCTTTCTTTCTATACATATCTTAAAGACGTCGAGTATCAAGTTCTTGCCCACTTTGAGTTCAATCCCCACTATCCCGACCTCAAGCAGGACTGGAATGAGAACAAGCATCACAACATCGCCCAACGCGCGGTCAAAAAGGGCGGACGACGTGACATCTTTTTAGGAACTCGTGAATGCCAAGGCTATGTTGAGCCATGTATATTTGGTGAGGGAGTAGGTTTCTATGATAGTTACGGAGAATTGGATTTTGGGCCCATCTTCCATGGATACGACTACCCCAACGAAACAGGAAAACCTGAACTCTGGAAACGTTTATGGCGGGCGAAAATGAATGATGGCGTTATCGTGTTTCCCTCGCCAATAGAATGTGCTGAATCTTTGCGGCAATTCGTTCGGCCAATGAATCCGACGCCATTTGTTGACAAAAAGAATTTCACTTTTATTGACAATGATGAGTCAGTTGCCGAATTGTTGAAGAAAGAGGAGGTCTGACAATGGGACTTTGGCAAAATCTTGTTGCTGGATACGATGAAAACCCGGAGTTGTCCAGTGTTGACAAAGGTGGTGTGTATCCGCTTTCATCAACTACAATATCCAATCAGTCGGAAGCACTCGTAATCGTAATATTGAATTCCAGCGGGGATTTCATTAGATCGGACATTCAGCCAAAGCGTAATGATAGGCAAGGTGTTGGTCTTAAGGTGTTTCCTATTCCTGTCACACAGGAGAGTCTAAGTCGGGCACGGGCAAGTTCACCACATCCATTGTTTGATCAACGTGAGTATGTTTTTCCGGCAATGGAAAATGGGACGCAAAAGGAAACGGCAAAGAACAAACAGTACAAGGCTCTCTTACACGAGTTCGCCAAGTTCTGTGGAAAAGATTCAGATGCGGATGTTGTGGAAAAATACATATCCGACAGAGGGCGCGACTTCTCAAAAGACCTTCCTACGCAAACAAAATCTAAGACTCCGATTTTGTTTCGTATTGAACGCCCGGGCCGGGCAAATTCCAATCTCTGGTCGGATCCCAATCTTTTCGCAGCATGGCACAAATTCTACTCGCGGAAAGTAGCAGCCGAATTTTCGTTGTCACTTGACTTCGTTACGGGAGAGACTATGCCCGTTGCCCAATTTCACCCCAAAAAGGTGATTCCCTTTGCTGGGAATGCGAAGTTGATTTCGGCTAACGACGGGAAAAACTTTACTTTCCGTGGAATGTTCCGTCATCCAGACAACATTCCTGATAAGAAACAGGCAGACTTCAAAAGGCGTTTCGGATTGACTGACGCTGTAACCATTGGTTACGAATCATCCCAGAAGGCGCACCAGTTTCTTCGCTACTTGATAACGACACAAGGTATTTACTGTGGCGAACAGGTGATTGTTCCGTTTTCCATTCATTCCAAAGGGAAGCCACAACCGAAACCGCCAATCAATGATGTGGATGGTGGTTGGGATGAGGAAGAAACGGAGACGGACGCCGACGTGATGTTGGAGTTGCAGGCGCGGATTGGGCGCGATTATGCCGAATCTATACGGAAAGCTCTTTCAGGATATGAGTTGGACAATCAGTGGAAAGCACATGCGCGTTCGGCAGTTGTGGTCCTAGAATCTGCCACGCCTGGACGGTTGTCCATTACCTTCTACCGTGAATTTTCATCGGCAGAATACATGGAACATGTCGCCAAGTGGCACGAAGATTGTAAATGGCCTTTGTGGCGCAAGAAAGGTGAAACTGCGGAATTGTATTTCGGTGCACCTTCCATCGACCGAATTGTTCAAGCCGCTTTCGGCTGGCCTAAAGGCGGACAGGACAAGGCTTACGAGAGAATTCGGATGCGCGCTAGGCAAAATCTGATTCGGACGATTTTCGACAATGTGCCGATACCGCCTGATTATGTGTCCAACACTGTTCATCGTGTTTCCAACCCTCTTGCAATAACTGACAGCAATGGCAAATTCGATCGTAACCGTTTCAATTCGGCACTCGCTACAACGTGTGCTATTCTAAAACACAACCACACAAAGGACTCATTCGACATGAGCATAGACCTCAAACGAACCGACCGGGACTATCTTTACGGGAGATTGCTCGGTGCGGCCGACAAGCTGGAGCAATACGCGCTCCGAAAGAAAGACAATGATCGTCTCGTGACGGCGGCCATCCGCCACATGCAGACATTTTCCCAACGCCCGTTCTCGGCGTGGCAAATCATTCACAACTCTCTTCTGCCATACATTCAGCAGGTGAGAGGGTCATTTGCCGATTGCGAAATTCAGGCAATCCATGACCGCTTTGATACTGAGTCTTTTGAAAATGACTTGCCGCTGTCAGGAATTTACCTTGTCGGCTACTACCACGAACGTGCCTACATAGACGAACTCATCCGCGCTGCGCATGAGAAATCTTCAAACAACAACCAACCCAAGGAGGACTAATCCATGAAAACACCGATCCAAAACAAAATCGACTTCGCCATTGTTATTGGCGTCAACCATGCTAACCCCAACGGAGATCCGCTTAACGCGAATCGTCCACGCCAGACAATTGATCGCCATGGGGAAATCTCAGACGTCTGCCTTAAGCGCAAGATGCGGAACAGACTTCTTGCAATGGACGAGGAGATTTTTGTCCAATCCGATGATAACAGAGTTGACGATTGTCGCTCGTTGAATGCTCGGTTCAAAGCGGCCGATCTGACCGATGAGGCTAACATTCGAAAAGCCGTGTGTGACAAATGGTTGGATGTTCGTGCTTTCGGGCAAGTATTTGCCTTCAAAGATGAAAAGAAGAAAAAAGGTAAAGGGAAACAGAAAGAAAGCGTTGATACAGATGCTCAAGAAGGTGGCACGACTGATGATG
>JAZQGX010000054.1:0-3024 GCA_045540275.1 Kiritimatiellia bacterium
CTCACAGAACGACATGGCTACGATCCGACTTGACGGAAGCGGACATGGGAGAACTCGAAGACATCCTCTGGCACAAGCTCGGCAGCAAGACCGACTACGATGGAGAAGACTACGCGGGAAGCCTTGCGGGATTTGTGCGCAGTCTCGTCGGACTCGACCAGGCGGCGGTCAACGAGAAGTTCGGCCAGTACCTGACGGGAACGGTGTTCAACTCCAACCAGCAGGAGTTCGTAAAGATGGTCATCAACTATGTCCGCGAGAACGGCGAAATCACCCGCAGCGACCTTGTGAATTCCTATCCGTTCCGCTTCCTGCAGCCCGTGCAGCTCTTCGGCGACAAAATGCCGATCCTGCTGAACGTTATAGCGGAGCTTGAGAAACTGATCCCAAGTGCGGCGTAATGAATGGGGGATTGTAATGGGACTGGTGAAAACAAGACGACTGGCTCGGCACTCGCTTCGCTTGGCGTGTTCGCGTGGGCCCTTGCGTCCGCTTCGCGGCTCGACCTGCGGTCTCGGCCAACCTGACGCCTTCGGCGCAGGCACATCTCCCCAAGGGTCGCGAACCCCCGCAAGGGGCGGGTGCGCGATGCAGAAGCAGCAGAAATATCCCCCGAACGAAGTGAGCCGCGTAGCGGTCGCTATGAGGGGTGCAAAGGCGAGGATGAAACCGCCAATGCCGAAGGAATCTGGTTGCATAGGCGCGTGGCGCGAACCCCGCAGGGGCCGCAAGGGGCCGGGCGGATGGAAGCCGACCACGAATAGTTTTTAAGACACAGGATTAACAGAATTCACAGAATTATGAGTATCTAAAACAAACGTCACAGCAGTTTCAATAAACAACTAAACAAGGAGAAAAACAATGACATTCAACGAACTCGCGAGGAAACGCTATTCGTGCCGCAAGCTGGCGGCGAAGCCCGTGGAGCAGGAGAAGCTCGACGCGATTATAGAGGCGGGCATACTTGCGCCTACTGCCGTCAACAAGCAGCCGTTCAGGATTTGGGTCGCAAAGTCGCCCGAGGCGGTGAAGGCGATACACGACGTGACGCCGTTTACCTTCGGAGCAGGAGTGTTCCTCATCGTCGGGGCGAAGCGCGAGGAGGCGTGGGTGCGTCCGGCTGACAAGGCGAACTTTGCGGATGTCGACGCGACAATCGTTGCGACGCACATGATGCTCGCCATAGAGGACCAGGGGCTCGCCACAACGTGGGTCGGCCACTTTGACGCGCCGAAGCTCCAGGAACTCATCCCCGAACTTGCCGGATACGATCTCGTCGCCATCTTCCCAGTCGGCTATGCCGATTCCGCAGCCAAACCATCGCCTCTGCACGCGAAGCGCAAAAGTGCCGCCGAACTCGTGGCGATTATCTAAGAATTAGCATGGACATTGAACAGTGGGCGCGGCAGGAAAGTTTGAACAAGGAGATGACATGAATAAACAGGCAAAGCGAAAGAGCGACCAGTTGCGTCCGATAGAATTCGAGCACAACTTCACGAAGCACGCGGCAGGGAGCGTCCTCGTCAAATGGGGCGACACGTGGGTTCTATGCACGGCCAGCATTGAGAACAAGGTGCCGCCGTTCCTGAAGGACACCGGCAAGGGCTGGGTGACGGCGGAATATTCGATGCTGCCGTCCTCCACGGGCGGCGGGCGCAAAGACCGCGACATCAAGAAGCTCAAGCAGGATGCACGCTCGACGGAAATCCAGCGTCTCATCGGGCGCTCGCTGCGCGCGGCGGTCGATATGTCGAAACTCGGAGAGCGGCAGATAACAATCGATTGCGACGTCCTTCAGGCCGACGGCGGGACGCGCTGTGCATCCATCACTGGCGGCATGGTCGCGCTTCAGGACGCCATCGCAAAGCTCGTCGCCGACGGCACGCTCGTGGAAAGTCCGATCATCCACCGCGTCGCCGCCGTCTCTGTCGGTGTGTGTGACGGCAAGCCGATGCTTGACCTTGACTACGCTCACGATTCGATGGCAGAGGTCGATTTGAATGTCGTGATGACGGATGACGGCCGCTACGTTGAACTCCAAGGCACGGCTGAACACAATCCATTCACCGAGGAATCTCTCGACGCGCTCCGCGCCCTCGCCCGCAAGGGATTGAAAAAGATATTCAAGATGATGGAATAGAGTAACAAGCCATGAAAACCTATAAAACGCAGGGAACATGCTCACGGGCGATTGAATACGATGTGGAGAACGGTGTTCTGACCGCCTGCCGCTTCATTGGCGGATGCCCCGGCAACACGCAGGGCGTCGCAAAACTCGCCGTCGGCCGCAAGGTTGAGGATGTCGTCGAGTTGCTCAAGGGCATTCAATGCCGCAACGGGACATCCTGCCCCGACCAGTTGGCGCAAGCACTTGAAACCGAAATCAAAAACAAGGAGATAATTGCATGAAGAAGAACCTTGGAGTAAAGAACTGGATGTTCCCGATGCCGGTCTTGATGATTGGCACATACGGCGAGGACGGCACACCGAACGTGATGAACGCCGCATGGGGTGGAATCACGCTGGAGGACGAGATTACAATCTGCATTGATACCTCGCACAAGACATGGGCGAACATCGCCGCGAGAAAAGCGTTCACCGTCGCCTTTGGCACGTCGGCGACCGTCAAGGCATGCGACTATCTCGGCATCGCCAGTGGCAACAAGACGCCGGACAAGGTTGCGAAGAGCGGCCTTACCGTCACGAAGAGCGAGTTCGTCGATGCGCCGATCGTCAATGAGCTGCCGCTTGTCCTCGAATGCCGCCTTGTCTCGATGAACGAGGAGAGTTGCAATGTCGTGGGCAAGATCGTCAATTGCGCGGTGGACGAGTCTGCGATGACTGGCGGCAAACCGGACGCCGCAAAGATGAAGCCTATCTGCTTCGACACCTGCGCCCACGTTTACCGTCTCATGGGCGAAATCGTCGCGCCCGCATTCTCCTGCGGCAAGGAACTGATGTAATTAAGGAAAGGAACAACACCATGCTAAGACTAAACTGCTTCTTTCAGGCCAAGGAAGGCCG
>JAZQGX010000055.1:0-58811 GCA_045540275.1 Kiritimatiellia bacterium
CAGGCAGCAACCCTGCTTCTCGCGATTCTGATGGAGATGGTCTTGTGGACGGCTCTGATCCTGACCCAACAACTGAAACATCCCTTGCAGATGCTGATCAGGACGGTATTCCTGACAGCTACGAGAACCATTGGTTCGGAGGCACGAATGTTGTAGACTCGCTGGACGGCTACTGCGCAAACGGGTTCAACATCGGCTTCGAGCTTGCCTCCGGCATGAACCCGACGAACAGCGCGACGGCGTTCATGCCCACAAACCGCATCGCCGCATGGAAGATAACTGATGGATTTGCGGCGCAAATTCCCGGCTCTGCCAGCAACATCTATGAACGGACGTTCCACATCGCCCGCAACGGAAGCTGGGAGCAGTACTTCCTGTCGTCTAAACCAGACCGCGCGGACGGCTGGCGGCTTGAGGGGCTTGCGCTCGACTGGGAGGATTCCAAAGGCGAAAGCGGAACGGCCACGGCATCGCCTGCGGGCGACAGCCTCTATCTACCGGTCTCCACGAACAGCCCTGCGAACTTGACGCTGCGCCTGCGCTCTACCGCGAACACGATGGCCTGTCGTTCGCCTCTCTACCTGCTCGCATACTCGCCAAGCGTGGAACTGGCAGACGCACTACAGATTACGACTTCCAATGCGACGTGGCTTGTCTCGGAGATAAAAGAGGAAACGCCGGTTGCCGTTTCCATCAACCGCGCGGAACGTCCGTGCAAGGCCGCATTGTATCCCGGCGAGGCGAACGCGGAACTCGCGTCCGAGAACGACAAGATCGTGTTCGAGGGCGGCGGAACGATACTTGTCAACGCGCCGGGCGTGTATCGTCTGCCCAACATAGATCTTGCGGAGTAT
Organism: Kiritimatiellia bacterium; assembly: GCA_045540275.1. Lineage (GTDB taxonomy): Bacteria > Verrucomicrobiota > Kiritimatiellia > RFP12 > UBA1067 > RGIG8368. The sequence continues at coordinate 855 of JAZQGX010000055.1, forward strand.
TCGCAGTCAGTTCTTCGCGCAAAGCGGCTCATGTCCGCAAGACCGCCCTCGGGCGATACGAACGAGTGTTATCTCGCGTTCCTCAACCCATCCGTCTCCTACGGCGGCGGACACCATGCGGACGCCTCCGGCATGAGGTATGATTCGTATTCGGGGACTTACTACGAGACATACGAATATCCATTTGATTCTGACTGTCTCTGGCGGTCATTCCACTCCGATTCGTCTGGCGGCTATGTCTGCTCCTGCCTGCCGGAACTATCTGTTGGCTTTAACATTGACAATTATTTCGACATCACGACCAACCTCACCGTCAATGGCGAAACGGCTACAGGCTCGATTTCCATCTGCGGCACGCAGGTGTGGAGCGATACTGCCACGCACAATACTTCCACCGGCGGAGGATCGACCGAGACGGAACTCTTGTCCGGCGACGGTTGCGACGATTGCAGCAGCTGCGAGGACGGGAACTGCGACAACCTCGAAGGCGACGAAATGGGTTCTCTCAAGTTCCGCATTCCGCTCGGCGTCCCGCGCAAGGGGCAGGTGAGCGGCTTCGCGTGGTTCCGAACCGACAGACCGCTTGCCGTTGGAGTCGGCACCTTGCAAGTGATGGCGCGAGGAGACGCAAACGTCTCTGATTCAACCTCCGGCGGTACGCGCACGATTGTCTGCTCCGACAACCAGGGTCGGACGCTAACCGTTCAATCCATCGAGAACGGCATCGAGATAACGATAACTGAGACTGCATCCGGCTCGCTGGAGCATACATGGCGAATCGTCAATGTGGGCGGCTCGACATCAAATATACGCCTCACTAAAATCAGTCGCCTGAATAACACGATGAGCGACCGCACTTACACATACGCGAACGGCAACTGGACGCGCTTCGACAATATATCGCAGACTTCTGAAGAACTTGTAAAAAGCGAAGACCTCAACGGCGAAGGCGTGAAACGTGAAGAGCGCATTGTCCGCGATGCTGATGACAAAGTTCTTTCGTATACGATAACGGAGTCGCGGCGGTTCGGATCGTTCGATAACGCGGTTTTGCGTCAGACCTACTACGCCGAAAAGAGCTGGGGTGTCAACACGAACGAAACATTCGCCTCGTACTACACGGACAACGACAACCCGAAGCGCAACGGCAACATCCAACTCGAATGGGGCAACGCCCGCGCCTGGAGGTTCAACGCCTACGATACGACGGGGCGGACGATTCTAACTCTCGACCAGTTCAATGGTTCGGAGTGCCCAGTTTCCACTCTCACCAATTTGAATGCAAGCGCGTTTGACAATGGCAATGTCATCCAGTGGCTATCCGCGCAACAGTTCACGGCAACCGCCACGCTTTACGATTACACGCCGCTTGCCGGGGATGATGCAGCGTCCAGCGATGCAGACAAGGTGCGCACCGAATCGCGCTATCTTGTCGATGGCGGAAGTATGACACTCATCGGTCGCACATGGACGCGCTACACGCACGGAGATGCAAACGGCTACGCGACTGTGACGGTCGAGAGCATAACCGCCGGAGCGCATAGTGCGGGAATAGATGACATCCGCAATCAACGCACCATCGGAACCTGTTACGATAGCGATGCTCCCGGCATACCGCTTACGCTTCGCGGGCAAGTGCTGACTTCCACCGACGCCGATGGCATAACAACCGAAAACACATATTCCATATCCGGCAACGTCCTGTCCCGGACGTCCCAAATGTCCTATATGTCCCAGCCGTTCCCTGTTTCGCCCCACACCGAGAGTTGCGCGACCTACGGCAACGTTCTACGCGAATGGAGCGTTCATTCGGCAAGCGGCCTTGCGTTCGACGAAAAACGGCATCTCTACGATGACAAGAACCGACAGATATCCACCATCTACGCCGATGGCTCGTTCACGACGAACGCCTACTCCTGCTGCCGCCTACTCTGGAGTCAAGACCGCACTGGGCGCAAGGTTCTGCGAAGCGCGTTGACCGGACAAGACCACCTCTACTACGCGATGGAGGAGGTTTCAATCGCCGCCCTGCCTATGGATGAAACGTATGCGCCATATGCAGGTTATGGGGAGGACGAGAACCATTACCGCGTCACGCAGCACTTTATGGACGCGCTTGGACGCGAGACGAATACGATTGTCAGAACTTGCAAGACGCAAGGCGCGGCTGTGAACTCCGACTGGAATTGCAACGGCTGGGGGACTTCCGAAACGACCACATATCCAGATGGTGTCTCCGACTACGAGGTTGCAATTGATGCTCGCGGCAACGAAACAACCACCAAGCGTTACGCATATTCCGACCGCGAGGTTGCAGAGACTATCGAAACGAACAAGACCACAATCGCAACAACCTATCGAAACGGGTGGAATCTGATTCGCGAGGAGTGGTCTGACGGGAAATGGAAGGAAACGGAAACGGCCATCGCGTATGACGAAAACGGATGCCGCTTCGATACTACGACCGTCACGGCGTCCGACCATGAGCCAATCGTGACGCAAACCATCTACCGTGATTTCCTCGGACGGACAATTCGCGAAGTCCGCCCGACATCAGATGTCGCCTATATCTACGACGGCGCGAGTTCGCGTGTCGTTACTGCGACGGATTCCATTTCCGGCGATACTGTGACACGTCTCTACGATGAACGTGGCGAAGCGACCGGGCAAGTGAAGAATGGGATAACATCGCGCAGTGACACCGAGTATGAATTTGAGTCGAACATTCTCTGGCGCATTACATCGCAATCGGTCGTTGGCAGCGTCACGAATCTCTGTGCAGCCACAAAGGAGCGGCTGAACGGGCTTTCCAACGAACTCCGCAGCGAGAGTTTCACCTACCAGAACGGCACAATTGCGCTCAATTCCTATTCGTGGTTCGATGCGACGAACTCCATTCTCACGGAAATCTCCGAGTCCGCAACGGCTGGAACGACAACAGCGAGAAGCAAATTCGGAATCGCCATCGAGACGACGACGGATGCGGGGACGACAAGCAGTTTCTTCGACCCATACGGGCGCGTGTTCTACACGGAGAAAGACGGACGCTGCGTCGACTGGATCGGGCGCAACGATTACGGCGACGTAGAAGAATATGACACGTTTCACTCTGCGGGGGATAACTACTACGCAGAGTTCTACGGTTATGACAATTTCGGCAACCGGGTTGTTGCCACGAACGCCCTCGGCGCGGTGACGGTCTCCGCATACGATGCCGCGCACCGCCTTTCCGAATCCTCCGGCGCGGTCTATCCCGTCCAATATGGCTATGACACCGCAGGCCGCAGAACCGGGCTATCAACAACCCGCAACGGCAATGCGAGGGACACGACATCCTGGACATTCGATCCGGCAACCGGCTTCTGCACTTTGAAGACATATGCCGACGGCTCGACCATCGCCTACTCCTACACGCCAGACGGCAAGCCGCTCCGCACGACAAAACCAAGCGGTGCATGGGCAGAGAATGTTTATGACGCGGCACGGCAAGTCGTAGGCACTCTCTCAAGCGATGGAGCACTGGATTCAACCATTCAACGTGATGTGTTCGGCAGAGTTGTTTCAGAGTCGAACTCAGCTGCTTCGGTTGGATATTCTCTCGATGACTATTGGGGTGCGACAAACGAAGTTCAGACGGTCGATGGTGTGTCCGTATCCTTCATTCGCGAATTCGACGCATACGGGCGGCTTGCGCGGTTTGCCCGTGTCAGCGGTGAGGAATCAGTGTTCGGGTATGCGCCGCAAGGCGCGATTTCCTCTGTTTCAAATGTCAATGTTGCTGTGGGATATGCTTTCTCGGGCGATGCTCTTGACGCCGGATATGCGCTTGCCCTGCAAGGAGGCTTGGACTTTTCACGCGAAGTGTTCCGGCATGACTATTTGAGGAGTTGCATTGTCGCCGTCTCCAATCATTGCGGCAACACCTCGCACGGTTTGCAATATTCCTATGATGCGTTGCAGCGACCTGTTTCCCGCAACGCCGATTCGTTCGGCTACAACGAGCGAGGGGAGGTCGTTTTCTCACGCAGAGGCGCAGAGAACGCAGAGGAGGCGTATTCTTATGACGACATTGGGAATCTGTTGATTTCATCTCTCAACACAGCAACAAATACTTACACCTCCAACAATCGCAACCAGTACACCTCCATTCTCCGCGCCTCCGCGTCTCCGCGTGAGACATCTTACGACCTCGATGGCAACATGACGCGGCACGGTGAATGGACTTACGCCTATGATTCTGGCAATCGTCTCGTTTCCGTTGCCTCTAATGGAATCGCAGTCGCTACATTCGCATACGATTCGCAAGGACGGCGTGTGAAGAAGGTCGCGGCAGACGGAACGCACCGCTATTTCTATGATGGCTGGCTGCTCGTGTACGAGCACATCACACGCTCCGACAATACAATCAGCGAAGTCGAATACGTTTGGGGCAAGGATATTTCCGGCACACGCGATGGCGCGGCGGGAATCGGTGGCTTGCTTTACCAGAAAAGCGACGGCGCAATCTATGTTCCATGGTACGACGCCTACGGCAACATCCTCGGCTACTGCGATGCGCAAGGTAACCTTGTTGCACAATACACTTATGATGCGTTCGGAAACATCGTCGGACAGACAGGTGCAATGGCGGATGCATTTTCCTTCCGTTTTTCGACAAAGTATTTTGATGCCGAAACTGAGTTGGATTACTATGGATATCGCTATTACAAGTCAAAAATTATGCGTTGGTTGACGGAAGACCCGATTGGAGATGAGGGTGGAGCCAATCTATGTGCTTTTTGTAAGAACAACCCAATTTGCAATGTTGATTTTACTGGACTGTGGTCACATCCTTTGTGGCCGGACAAGCCTGAAGTTCAGGTGACTCAAATTCCAGCAATAATGCGGGCAAATGGGATGTCAGTTTCGGCTAAACTGATGGAGCGATGGTTGTCAACGGCTCATTCTTCGACTATGGGTGAAGATGTTTCCACAGTGAAAATGGACTGGGCCTTGACTTTCACAAGGGCAAAGGTTGCATACGATGAAATTTTTGCATCACAATTATATGCGACTGGAAGATGTAAAGATGTTGTACGCGCAAAAATACGTGCGATAAGGCCCTCTAAAGATATCCGTTTTTGTGACCTATCACGTGATGTTCGGGCTGTCTATAAGGATCAAGTAACATATAAGGTTGTTGGATCTTCATATCGTGACCCTATCGATGATATGCTTGGTGCACTTGGACGTTTCACACTTCACGTCGCAGTTAGTGCGGATGTTAAAGTAAAACCGAATGGGTATTGCGCTATAGTTGACGAAGTCGGAGTTTTCATTCGGGACCAATATGATTTTAGCGGAATTCAACCTCTTGGATATTGGAATCCAAATACGAATTATGTCGGTAAGAATCCATACAAAGGAAGCTTTGTTGAGAATGGGACATTTCAAATTTACAGAAACAACTCGGGCCTAGGGGGAGACTTCTACATTTATTCTGATATCAAGAGAACAAAACTGGATAAACCTATAAAGCTGAGGATAACAAAATGAAGCATGGCCTGAAAATATTGCTGCTTTGCATTTTCGCCACATTACTGGTGCTAAGTGCATTGTTTTCACTGCGTTATAGCAGCGTAAAAAAGCGCGTTTTGTCGAATGGCTATGTTGTTGAAACTCATCGCGATAATTTCTATATGTTTGGGTTTCCCGGTAGTGGTAGCGACATGCAGGGGTTTTGCAAAGTGGTTCCTCCGGTTAAGGGCTTGACACCAGCGTATTTTTACCTTGAAATGACGCAGTTTGAATCAGAGATCAACGAGGAAACAATAAGTGTGCAAAACGGCCGAGTTGAAGTAATCTCGCCAATGGTTCAACCAATTAGCGAGAACATCTGGCGTTTGCTGTTGTTTTAGGATTGACGAACAGAGGAGTCTTCGAATTGAAATCGTGGAATGAAATACGTAAGGCGGCGACGGCGTTCTCGAAACGCTGGAAGGACGCATACGATGATAAGAGCCAGGCGCAGAGTTCCCTGAAGGAGTTCTTCGCCGTGTTCGGCGTTGACTCCGACACCTTCGGCTACAACGACCGCAGCGAGGTGACCTCGGCGACGATATGCGGCATCGCCAATGGCTACGGCTACGACAACATCGGCAATGTCACGCGCTACCTCGACGAGAACGGCAATACTGTTGCGCAGTACACCTACGACGCCTTCGGCAAACTCATCGCCAAGTCAGGCCCGCTTGCCGACCTCTTCCGCCACCGCTTCTCGACGAAATACTTAAATGCCGATTCGCCACGTTGGAATCAAAGGTATCGGCGATATCGAAATTCAGGGATAGATAAAGAGGATATGAATACCTTCGTAATCAAGGAGGACAATATGCAAAATATCCATTTGATACTTCAACTTTTAAATGGGAGTAGTAGATGAAAACCTTTTCCTTTCTTACATTCATGATATCATCATCATTGTTTGCGGAATTGCCAGAATCAATTCCAGAGTTTATATGTGATGAAGCGGATATGACAAATTATGTAGAGTGGTGTACATGTGATGGAATTTACAAGTTCCCTAATACGGTATTTCTCTTTTCTGAGGCTACAGTTACGACAGCTTTAATTAAAGGATTGAATGAAGGACTGCGGAATTCCTATAGAATTTTTATGAGTACAAATATTGTTGTAGAACCAAATCGAAAAATTGATATGCAACAACAATTCTACAGTATGCATAAAAAACTTTGCACGAGATTTGATTCAAAAAAATTGGGTAAAGTTCATTCAAGTGGAGATAGGCTTATTTTTACAGGGAAAGATATTGATGGACTAAGATGGGATGTTTGCGCCATAGCAGTAAAAACTAATAATCAATGGTATGTTACTTGTGAATTCGTTAATGAATATCATAAAGCTGGGAAGTTTATTAGTTGCGAAGACATTTTCGTTGACAAGGGAGAGGACAATAGGCATGAGCAATCTCTATCGAAGTAGCGATGAAAAAGTAATCGCGGGCGTTTGCGCAGGTATCGCACACAGATTGGATCTCAATGTTACGGGATTGAGGTGGGTGGTCGCGTTGACGACGCTCTTTCTGTCAGGTGTTCCAGTATTAGTATATCTTGTGCTGTGGGCAATCTTGAAGGAGCGGGCAACAAAGGATGTTGTGGATGTTTGAAGAGATTTTCAGCACCGCTCGTCCGCTAACTGTTCAAATGGGGTAAACATTGCGGTATTGAAAACCGTGTAAAATGTAAGAGTAATATCGGTTTGAATCGAAGAGCGAAAGTCGTAATAGATTAAAACCAACTAAAGATTACAAACAGAGAAAAAGAAACGATATTGTGGAGAAAAATAGAGAATATGCAGAAAAGTATTAAACATGATAAAATAGCCGCGTTCTCTATCAGCGTAGATGTAGCTGACGTCGAGAGAATTGCCAATGGTAATTTCTTTGACGTCGAAGTGTTTGGATTCCGCAAGAAGTTTCCACGAGAGGTTGTCGTGGACGACATATTGAACCGCATGGTCGCAAAATACAACAATTCAGAAGTCAAGCGCAAGACCATGGTTAGCAACACGGTACTTCTCGGACATCCCGGCATTATCAGAACTACAACACAAATTATATGCGAATTCACAAACGATGCGGTAATAGGCCATGTTGGACAGGAATCATATGAATATAGCGCATGTAGCCGTAAGATGGCCAGATGGTTTGCTTATTGCGAGATTGCATCCAATCTCCCCCCAAATCATCCACTAAAAGTGACATGCCGCTCGCAAGAATCTATCCTAGCAGAGGATATAGTCAAAGGAAAGTACAAAAGAGAGATCAATGCATTCAATACGGATTGCATTGGATGGGATAGTAAAAGAAAATCTAAAGAAGCATTTTGGGCGGAGATACAGGCCGCTGAATACGCAATGTCACAGCACAGCCGCTATAATGATCGCATTCAGGCACGGGCTGATCAGATGATGGCAGAGGCTACGAAGTCTGAAGAAATAAAGGATATGCCGAAACGCGGAGAGGCGATTCTGTACGTGTTTGACAAAAAAACCATTGATGTGTTGCCGCAGCTTAAAAAAGAGCGTTGCGAAGCAGTTCAAACACGAGAATCGGCGCAAAAAGCAGAGGAAGAGCGATTGATTAAGAATGAAGCCTTAAACTTCTGAAGGATCAAAAAAGGAGAATAACATGAACTACTGGATACATCGTTGCGCCTATATGGGCGGGCATGAAATACTCGACAAAGAACATAAGTTGACAATAGGTTTCGCGGACTGCGCGAACACGCCGAAGATGGTGGCCGCGATTGAGAAGCGAGACGGCAAGGCCTTCGACAGGCTCTATGAGTCTGTTTATGGCGGCGACATTTGGCGTGCCAGGTGGTCGCTTTGGTATTTCACGTGCGAGATGGAAGCCGGCGACATTGTTGTAGTTCCGCGCGACGGCGGCTTTTCCGTCTGCAAACTCAAGGGTGCGCCGCTTCTTTCAGATCGGCGAAGCGATGCCGACATTGGCTGGGAGTGGAAGGTCGAGACTATCGTCCCCTATTGCGCACCTCGCGAGGCTTATGCGACGACGTCGCTCTTAAGCCGCATGAAATGCCGCCAGACGACAATCAACATCAATGGACTGGGAGAAGACGTAGAAGCGGCATTGCGGCGCTATCGCGGCAAAAAGCCGTTTTCGCTTCCGGTGGAACTTGCCGCCAAGTGCCATGAGCTGCTTGACTCCAATGGTTCGCCAGATCATTTCGAACGCCTTTTGCTTGATTATTTCGAACGGCTTGGCGCTAAAGGGGAAATACTGCCAAAGAACTATGGCGGAAAAGTCGGAGATTGTGACGTGTGCGCAGTATTCCCTGCCTTGAAACTGACGATTTCCGTTCAGGCGAAAAAACACTGGGGCAAGACAGATGAAAAGGCAATCATCCAAATTGCGGAATACGCAAAGGCCAACAGAAAGACAACAGATGACCCGAATTGGGCATACGTCAGTTGGGTAGTTTCTTTTGCCGACGACTTTACGGAAAAGGCGAAAGAACGGGCAAAAGCGGAAGACATCGTCCTTGTCAACGGTAAAGATTTCTGTGAAATGATTGTTGCAAATGGCATAGGAGCAGTCTTATAGTTGCAAGGGCGCGACGGAACTGAACGAACCAGCGTTCTCATCCGAGTGGTTGCTGTTCACCCTCCAACGCACCGCCGGGAAAGGCAAAGGCAACTGTCACGCGAAACGCGAGACCCTACCATTTGTATGCAGTCTTGAGATCGAACCTTATCTCACGGATCGATTATCCGCCCGTCGAGCGAGAGGGTGACGACCTGCCAAGGGATGAACTTGCCGGAAGCCTGCGATGCCTTCTTCGCGGCCATTTCGAGTCCGCCGCAGCATGGAACCTCTATGCGCACGATGGTGACTGACTTGATGTCGTTCTCGCGCAGGATATCCGTCAGTTTTTCCGAGTAGTCCACGGGGTCAAGCTTGGGGCATCCGACAATCGTCACCCTGCCGCGCATGAACTCTTGATGGAAGTTCGCGTAGGCATAGACCGTACAGTCAGCCGCGATGAGCAGTTTCGCGCCCTGGAAGAACGGCGCATTGACCGGTACAAGCCGAATCTGACACGGCCACTGGGATAGTTGAGTGGGAATGAAGCCCCTCGGATTCGTTATTTAGCCTACTATTCGCACGAATCTACAAAAACGAGCTTCACTGCTTTGAGATAACCGAACTTGAAGTGAGTATCTGGTTCTAGGTACGAGCCCTCGGTCCATTCGTTCCAAGAGTTGACGGTGATTAACCTCGGCATTCCTCCTCCGTATTCTTATCGGTCCAGTCCTTCGCGCGTCTGAGCGCGACCTCAAACTTTTCAGGCGTTGAATTTAGCGCTGTCGGCTGCACGGATGACTGCGGATAACGCGGATTCTTCTCTTTTTCTGTATAGTCTATTAGGTTTACAATCCCTTTACAATCCGAGTAGCGAGCGCAACCGCAGAACGGTGTATTTTGCACATCCTTACCGCTCAATGAGCGACCCAGACTTGAACCGGCTGAGTCTCATAATGACCGGGCTGCCACACGCGCTGGCGCACTCCAAAAGCATCGGTCATGTAGACCCATGCTCCCTCCACCCATACCTGCTGATTGCGGACCTCGTAATGTCCAGCCGGCGGCGGTGGCGGTGGCGGTTCATGGGATCCGAACAATGCGCTGCCGATCACACCTCCAACGAATCCTCCCCAGAACGAGGAGCTCGAGCTCTTTTTGTCGTGATGATGCTTGTCGTGATGATGCTTGTCGTGATGTGACGGCGGAGCGGGATGCTTGGCATGGTGGTTTGGACCGCGGATATCAGCCTTGCCCGTACCTTTCTTAAGTTTCAATCCGGGAGGAGGCGGAACCTTCTTCTTAACGGAGTTTGGAGCTTTGGGGGGATGCGGTTTTTTCGCGGCGAAAGCATCCCCAGTAAAAAACGCCATGGTCAGCGCTAAAATCAGTAACATAATTTCTTTCATGTGCCTGCTCCTTCCTTGATTATCTTTAACTGTGGCAAAGCATACCAAATCAACGGAAATTTTGCCAGCTCAAAGTGTGTGGGGTGCACCGTCTTGCATTCATCATCGCTTTTATGATAGACTGTGCCCATCTAAACTTATAAAGGAGATGCCAAGTGAAAAGACTTATTTTATTCGCTGCCGCATTTGCGCTTTGCATTTGCACCAGCGTCTTTGCCGCAGAAACCAAACACACCTTCGCCATCGGCGATGACGCATTCTTGCTCGACGGCAAACCGTTTCAAATCAGATGCGGAGAACTGCACGCCCCGCGCGTACCGGTGGAATACTGGAGCCATCGTCTGAAGATGTTCAAAGCGATGGGTCTCAACGCGGTATGCGCCTACATGTTCTGGAATATGCACGAACCCTTCCCCGGACAGTTCAACTTTGAAGGCGAGGCCGATGTCGCCGCATTCTGTCGTGCCGCCCAGAAAGAAGGCCTGTGGGTACTTCTCCGCCCAGGACCATACGCATGCGCCGAATGGGAATTCGGAGGTCTGCCCTGGTGGTTGCTCAAAGAGAAGAACATTAAACTCCGTTCAACCGACCCGAAATTCCTCATCCCGGCCAAACGATATCTCCGCGAAGTCACGCGCCGCCTCAAACATCTTCAGGTCACCGAAGGCGGACCGATTCTCATGGTGCAGGTCGAGAACGAATACGGATTCTGGGGCAAAGAAAAAGCGTACTTGCCGGAACTCCGCAAAGTGATGCAGGAGGAGGGATTCAAAGTGCCTCTCTTTGCCTGCAATCCCGCCGGATGCCTTAAAAATGGTGCCGATCCCGAACTTTTCGCGGTAGCGAACTTCGGCGCAAATCCCAAGGGCGAGTTCAAGCGCCTTCGCGCATTTCAGCCCAAAGGTCCATTGATGTGCGGTGAGTTCTATCCGGCATGGTTCGATTCCTGGGGCAGCCGCCACCACAAGAAGCCGCCAGCGAAAATGATGAAGACCCTTCAGGAAATGTGCGAAATGAAGGCATCCTTCAGCATCTACATGGCGCACGGCGGAACCACCTTCGGATTCTGGTCGGGATGCAACGCCCCCTTCCAACCTCAAACTTCCAGCTACGACTACGATGCACCGGTCAGCGAAGCGGGTTGGGTAACCGAAAAATTCAATCTGGTTCGCGAACTTTTCTCCAAGCATCTTAATCCCGGAGAGAAACTCGGTGAGATTCCCGCCGCAAATCCGGTGATCGAATTCTCAATGAAAGCGGTCGCATCCAGCGCATCGATTTTCGACAACCTCCCGCCCCCCGTGGTCTCCGAACGCCCGAAGACGATGGAGCAGCTTGATTGCCCCTACGGCGTGGTTCTATACCGCTCCAAAATTCCGGCCGGAGTTTTTGGCACGCTTAACGGCCGCATCCGGGATATGGCGGTCGTCCGCATCGACGGAAAACCCGCCGGCTATCTCGATTGCCGCAAAGCTTCGCGCGGCATCAAAATCGTTCCTTCGGACAAGGAGCGCACCGTCGACATTCTCGTCGAACCGATGGGCCGCTACAACTTCGGTACCATCATGCACCAGGCCCACAAAGGCATCGTCGGCAGCGTGAAAGTCGGTGACGTGGAAATCCTCAACTGGCAGCAATACCGTCTGGCGCTGGACAACGCGATGCTTTCAAAAATCAAGTGGGGACCTGCAAAAGACATCTCCACCTCCTCCGCCATCTCCGACGGCACATTCCGCCGCTTCGAAGTCAAGATCGACAAACCCGGCGACACCTTCCTCAACGTCCTTGGACTCAAAAAAGGAGCGGCATGGGTGAACGGGCACAATCTCGGGCGCTACTGGGGCATTGGTCCGACGCAGACCATGTATGTGCCGGGGTGCTGGCTGAAGCCCGGAATCAACGAATTCATCATCTGGGAATCGGCCGGTTCCAACTGGAAGGACCGCCCCTTCTCTTCGATGAAGACCCCCATGCTCGACACCATCGACCGCGACATGGACTTCTCCAAAGTCGTCCGAGAGCCTAAAACGGTCAAATTGGACAAACCGGTCAAAGTCGGCCAGTTCACCAAAGGCAAGGACCCGCAGGACATCATGTTCGACAAACCGGTCAAAGGTCGCTACTTCGCCATTAAGGCCACCAGCACCTGGGATGGCGGCAACAGCAATACGTCCATCGCCGAACTCGATCTTCTGGACAAGGACGGCAAGCCGATAAGCAAGGCGCGCTGGGGAATCGCAGCGGTTGACAGCGAAGAGGTCAATGCCGATGACAATTGCGCGGAGAACGCAATCGACGGTCAGATTGTCGCATTCTGGCACTCGGCTTGGTCCTCGAATCGCACTCCGCTACCGCACTATCTGGCGCTCGACCTCGGAGAAAGCATCGACGTCTACGGCATCAGGTATGTCGCTCGTCAGGACATGGAGAAAGGCCGGATCAAGGGATACGAACTTTTCGTCAGTGACGATTTGGTCAAATAAAAATCGCAGTCATAGGTTATTGCGGAAAAACGGGAAAAAGTGTAAACTTTCTCCCGTTTGTTTTAACTATATCAGGATTTCAGACCATGAAGCAATATTCAATCGGACTTGTCGGCGTCGGTGCCGTTGGCGCGGAAATGATCAGCGTGATTCGCGAACGCAATTTCCCGGCCAAGGAAATCAAGGTATTCGCGTCACGCGAACGGGATGAAGTGATTGCCGGAGAAACATTTCATGTGATGCCGACGACCGCGGAATCGTTCAAGGGACTCGACATCGTCCTTTTCGCCGGAGGAACCGGAGCTTCCGTCCAGTTCAAAGACGCCGTCGTCGCGGCCGGAGCGAAGATGATTGACAACTCGCGCGCCTTCCGCCAGGATCCTGAGGTCCCACTGGTGGTGCCCCAGGTCAACCCGGAAGACCTTGATTGGAACAAGGGCGTTATCGCCAACCCCAACTGCACCACCGCCATCATGCTCGAAGCGGTAGCCCCGCTCCACAAGGCGAAGAAGGTCAAGCGCATCATCGCCTCCACATACCAGGCCGCTTCAGGCGCCGGTGCCAAGGGCATGCAGGAACTTGAGGAGCAGAATGCGGCGATTGCGCGCGGAGAGTCGTTTAAAATCGAGGCTTTCGCGCACCAGCTTGCGAACAATCTGATTCCGCACATCGATAAATTCGATGAAAACTCATGGTACACGCTCGAAGAGCTGAAGATGCTCAACGAATCGCGCAAGATGCTCCATGCACCCGAACTGATGCTCTCCTGCACCAGTGTGCGCGTGCCGATCGCCCGCGCCCATTCCGAGTCGCTCAATCTGGAGTTCGAAAACGACATCACCCCCGAAGAGGCCCGCGAAATACTCGCCGCCGCCGAAGGCGTAAAGCTTGTCGACGATCCGTTGAACAATCTTTACCCTATGCCGCTTGACGCCACCGCAAAATACGATGTTCTGGTTGGACGCATCCGCCAGGACATTTCACGCAACGACAAGAAGGGTCTCGATCTATTTGTCTCCGGCGACCAGCTGCTCCGCGGAGCTGCGCTGAACGCCGTTGAAATTGCCGAAACCCTGATTACGCGCGGTCTGATCTGACCGTGCGGGAAAGGAACAACGCCATGACCGACAAAGAACTGGCGCAGGCGCTGGCCGACGCTCTTGACAGCGCAAAAGCTTTGGATGTAAAAGTCTACAACATCAAGGGGCGATCATCGATTACCGACTTCACGGTGGTTGCCACCGGCAATTCCGCGCCACACCTGCGTGCGCTGATTCGCGATGCAGATAACGCGTTGAACAAGCTTGGAATCCGCAGCGTCAGACAGTCCGGTGATCCGGAGAGCGGCTGGATGCTGCTCGATTACATCAATGTGATAGTTCATGTATTCTCGCCGGAAGCGCGGATTTACTATGACATTGAAAAGTTCTGGGAGACCGCGGAGGCGGTTTCGTAAAAAAAAGACCGGCGAAAAGCCGGTCTTTTTTTGGGGGAGAAATTTTCCCCTTCGCTACTCGCGGGAATGCGCACCTTCCGAAAAATTAAAGAATCTTCCACCTCGTACCGAACTTTCCTCTGCAATAAAACGAAACAAAACATTGGCACTAATGCAGTAAAAATAGTAGAATATGCAGTCAAATGCATAAACAAAAGTACACAAATCGCAAAAACGCCCACCAGCGCCCATTTTCAGAACGCAAACGCAAGCGCCATCCCGGTTTTGCCGAACGCGAGTGCAACTCCATCCCGGTACCCAAAGGGGAGATTCCGCCGGCATTTGCAACCTCGGCCTTCGGATTGCTGAACGAAAAAATCCAGCATGCCCTCGCCGACGCAGGGTACTTGACTCCAACTCCGATTCAGGAGCAATCCATACCCAAATTGCTGGATGGACGCGACCTGCTCGGTTGCGCACAGACCGGAACCGGAAAAACGGCCGCATTCATGCTTCCCATTCTGCACCGTCTCGCCGCTGAAGGCGGATACGCCGAACCCAAGCACCCACGCGCGCTGGTTCTCGCCCCGACCCGCGAGCTTGCCGCGCAAATTGCCAATTGCTGCTCGCAATACGGAAAATTTCTGGGCACCCGCTTTGCCGTTGTCTTTGGCGGTGTCAGCCAGGTTCCGCAGGTCAAAGCGCTGCAGCGCGGAGCAGATATCGTAATCGCCACCCCCGGCCGCCTCTTTGACCTGATGGATCAAAAGTATGTGTTCCTCGACAAAATCGAGGAGTTCGTGTTGGATGAAGCCGACCGGATGCTGGATATGGGATTTCTCCCTTCAATCCGGCAGATTTTCGCGTCGCTCCCTGAAAAACGCCATTCTCAGTTCTTCTCGGCGACAATGTCGCGCGATGTACTGCTGCTGGCGACGGCGATGGTGCACGATCCGGTCAAGATAACCATCTCACCCGAACAGCCGACCGTCGAAGCGATCGCACAAAAACTGATGTTCGTCGACAAATCCAACAAATGCGCCCTGCTCGTCAGTATTCTCGAATCCCACCTTGAATACGAAAAGGTGCTGGTCTTCGCCCGAACCCGCCACGGAGCAGACAAGATCGTCCGCAAGCTTGACCGCGCCCTGATCCATGCCGCGGCAATCCACAGCGACAAGACGCAGGCGATGCGGACAAGGACTCTTGAAGATTTTCGCCGCGGCAAAATCCAAGTTCTCGTCGCCACCGATATTGCCTCTCGCGGCATCGATGTGGAGAACATCACACACGTATTCAATTTCGACCTACCGGAAGAGGCGGAGAGCTATGTCCACCGCATCGGCAGAACCGCAAGAGCCGGAGCTAAGGGAGAGGCCATTTCTTTCGCTTCGCCGGAGGAACGAGGTCTATTGCGCAGTATCGAAAAATACATCAAAAAGGAAATCGATATCGACCGCAACCAGCCTTTTCATTCGGATGCAGCAGAGAAAGCTGCGGGCAAATCGGATGACGGTCTGCCGCAACCGCCTTGGATGCGAGGCCGCGGCAGCAAACCGGCCGCATCGCGAATGGCTCAGCACGACGACCACGAATCGGACGCTGAATACCACAATTTTCCACCGAAAGGGAAAAACCGCAAAACCGAACCGGCAAAACACCGCAAGGGAGCAGGTTTCAGACACAATCGAAACGGCGAATTTCGCAAACGCGGCGGTTTCAACAGCCACCGTCGCAGCAACCGCCCGAAATAACAGGACAATAACATGGAAAACGAAAACAATGTAAAGAAGAGTGCAACTCAGCAGGCCGAAAAAAAGCTTTCCGACAACGAATACCGCCAGCAGCGCATTGCCAACCTCAAACAGCTGGAGGAACTCGGCTATGACCCGTACGGCAGGGCTTTTGAACGCGAACGGCTCTCCGAGATCAGGAAAAACTTCCAAGAAGGAGCGAGTGTACGTGCGGCAGGACGCATGATGACGGTCCGGAGAATGGGCAAGGCGCTTTTTGCCAACCTCATGGACGGTTCAGATTCATTTCAGATTTTCATGAAAAAAGACGGGGTCGGCGAGGATGCCTACAAAGCGTTCAAATACACCGACATCGGTGATTTCATCGGGGTGGAAGGCAAGCTCTTTCTCACTCGCACCGGCGAACCGACGATTGAAGTCGAAAAATGGACCTTCCTCTCCAAAGCAATCATGCAGCCACCGGAAAAGTTCCATGGACTTCAGGACATCGAGGACCGCTATCGCAAACGCTATCTCGATTTGATGACCAATCATGAGTCGCGCGAACGCTTTGTCAAGCGCAGTCGCATCCTTGCAGAAATCCGTTCTTTCTTGCAGGAACGCGGCTTTATGGAAGTAGAGACTCCCATGATGCAGAGCCAAGCCGGAGGTGCGGCGGCCAAACCGTTCATCACGCATCACAATGCGCTTGACCGCGAAATGGTATTCCGTATCGCGCCGGAACTTTACCTCAAGCGCCTTATCGTCGGCGGCTTTGACAAAGTCTTCGAACTGGGCAAGGACTTCCGCAACGAGGGTATTGACCGTACGCACAATCCGGAATTTACGGTACTCGAAATCTACGAAGCGTACGGAAACCGCATTTCGATGAAAAACATCATCGAGGGTATGTTGCCGCGTATTTGCGAGAAGGTGCTTGGAACCATGAAGGTGGAATACGGCCAGAGCGGCGAAGTGCTGGACTTCACCCCTCCGTACCGGGAAGTCGCATACGCCGATTTGGTCAAGGATTGCATGGGGGCCGACTGGTTCGATCTTCCGTTCGAGACGCAGCTTGCAAAAGCGCACGAGCGCTCGAAAGAGACCGGCGTCGGGCTTGAGCTGGACGGCGTTTCGCGTGAGCTTGAGCTGACCCATGAAATCTACGATAAGATGATTGAGAAAAATCTCCGTCAGCCGACTTTCGTCACCCGCATTCCGCGGCAGTTCGTTCCCTTGGCGCGGACCTGTCAGGACAACCCCGATCTGGTCGACGTCTTTGAGTTTGTCGTCGCCGGCAAGGAGCTGTGTCCGGGGTACACCGAACAGAATAACCCGTTTGAACAACGCCGTGCGCTGGAGGATCAAGCTGGAGAGGATACCGAAAAGATTGACGAGGATTTCATTCTCGCCCTTGAACACGGAATGCCCCCGACCGGCGGTTTGGGCATGGGTATCGACCGACTGGTGATGCTGCTCACCGGAACCGAAGTCATCCGAGATGTCATCCTCTTCCCGCAGATGAAGGAGAGCAAATAAGATGAAATTTGTACTAGGATGCGCAATACTTTTATGTGCAATGACCGAACTTGCACTTGCCGCACCGCAGGCGAAACTGTACAAACGGTTCAGCGATTGGGTCAACACGCCGGATGGAATGACCGCAGATGCCGACGGCAATCTTATTCTCGCCGCTCCCAACCGCCAGAACGACGACTACCCGGGATGCATTCTGCGTCAGAATCGCCGCACCGGGAAATGGGAACTGCTCACGCCCGGCCTGCTCAACCCCGACACCGGCAGAGCGGCTCCAGCGGGCATTGCATACGCCCCGGACGGGAATATCTACTATTGCGACAACCAGTACGGATTCAACAAATCGTACAAATCGCGCATCTTGCGCGTGATTATGGACAAGAACGGCAATGCCGTTTCCATCGAACCTGTGGTTGAAAACATCAAGGCGGCGAACGGTCTGAGAGTTTACGACAACGCCCTGTTCTTCACCGACACGCTCTTTGGTCTGAAGGACCGCAATACCGGCGGAGTCTACCGTGTTCCATTTTCCGCCTTCAGAGAGCGGCCGGCTCGTCTGCTGCCCAAAGAGCAGGCGGACAGGGATCCTTATTTTCTGGGAGAGGTGAAAACCGCCAACGGGCTTTGCCATTCCTCCAACGGCGACCTTTATGTCTCGGATTTTTCCGAAGGACGCCTCTATAAGCTCATCCGCACCGCCGATGGATATCAGAAGCCGACATTGATATTTTCAGACCCCAAACGCTGCCGCTGTCTTGACGGCATCGTCTACGATGCCAAACGCAATTGCATATTCATGACCGACAGTCGTGACAACGCCATCAGAGTTTGGGATATTGCACATGAATATGATGGCACCGCATTTTCCACTTTGTGGGAGAATAGCGACTCTGACGGTGCCGACGGGCTTTTGGATCAACCGAGCGAGCCGTTCGTATTCGGCGACGAGCTGCTTGTTTCAAACTACGACAGCAGATGCGCCGGATTTAAAAACAGCCACAACGACAAGGTCCACACCATCAGCATAATCAATCTCGACTGAGGATGAATATGAACAAGCGCATTCTTACGATTCAGGACATTTCCGCAGTCGGTCAGTGCTCGCTGACCGCCGCACTGCCGCTTATCAGCGCCTGCGGTATTGAGTGTGCGATTCTGCCGGGCGCCCTGCTCTCCAATCACACCGGTTCGGGATTCAAATCGTGGAGCTTTCTCGATTTGACCGGCGAGTTTAAAAAGATTGAAACGGAATGGATAAAAAACGATATTCGTTTCGATGCTTTTTACACCGGGTATGTTTGTCCATCGCAGATTGAGCCAATTCTTTCGCTGTTCGAATCGACGGCTCTTCCCGGAGCAATCCGCATCATCGATCCGGTGATGGCGGACAACGGCAGACTGTATCCCGGTTTCAGCGATGATTTTCCGTCGCAGATGGCAAAACTGTGCGAAGGGGCCGATTACATAATTCCGAATCTAACGGAGGCGGCCCTGCTGGTTGGATGCGAGGTGCAACTTGAAAATTACAGCCGCACCTTTATCGAGGATCTTCTGTACCGGTTGCGGGAAAAGACCAAAGCGAAAAACATCCTTTTGACCGGCGTATCCTTCCAACATGATTTATTGGGAACCGCCCTGCTTGAGGACGACGGAATCAGCTACGATTTCAACGCCAAAATCCCGAGAATGTCTCACGGCACTGGCGATGTGTTCGCCTCGGTGTTCACCGGCGCGATTCTCAGGGGAAAAAGCGCCAAGTCCGCGGCGTCCATTGCCGCCGACTTTGTCTGCACGGCAATTGAAGAAACCCCGACTGACCATGTCTACGGGGTTTCGTTCGAAAAGGCGATCGGCAAACTGGCGACCCTCTTTGATTGAATGCCCCGACTTCCGCGCAACTCCTGCTAGGAGAAGAGAACTTCGCGTCCGTGGAACATGAAATTGCCTGCAACCAGATACTGGGTTGCAGTTGCGGAAAACTGCTCCTGGAATGTTATGTGCAGGTGCCCTGCCAGAATCGCCTTTAGTAGCGGTTCGGTTTTCAAATACCTGATAAACGACTTGGTCACCGGGTCGGTTGATTGTACGACATAATCGCCCGCCGGCTTGGGAACGACGGCGCTTGTGAAGCGTTTGCCGTGGGACCAAAACTTTGAATGGGCTATTCTCATGTTCTCCGTGTAAAAGGGGACATGGGTGCAAAGGACTATCGGCAGCCCCTTCTTGACCTCGTCGCTGAACAAATCGGCCTGTTCCTGCGTGACATATCCGTAAACCGAATCAAATGAGACGAAGTTTACTCCGTTAAAAATTTTCGAATCGAAGTGGATTTTAAAGGGATAACTTTCCTGCAGACGCTTTGCGCTGAGGCGCTTGTACGCTTCTGTGCGCAACTCTTTTTCAAACCACATGTTCTGACTGTACTCGTGGTTGCCCATTGCGCCGAACATATCCGCCGGGCAGTACTTCTTCGCCAAATCCATATTGGCTTCGGAAACCCAGTCTATCAAGTCCCCGGTGTGAAGAATCATATCGCAATTTTTCTTTGCCCATTCGATCGATGAATTCAGTGCCAGTTCCTGCCGACCGCCGAAAGTGCGCGTGCGATTTTCCTTGAGTGCCTGTTTTTTTTCATCCTCGTCGCTGTATGCTTCGGTCAAATGGGTATCGGAAATATGCAACAGTGAAAATGGTCTGCTTGCACCGATTTTGATATGCGCATACGCCATTGAAAGACGCTCCCATCTTCCCCGCTGATCAAACAAGCGGTCGGATGCGTCCATCTTTCTGCTTGGGAGCACTCTGCCCTTGGGATTCTGAGACCACGCCGAGGTCGCCGTCAAAAAGGAGGCGGCGGCAATATTTCGCATAAACTGTCTTCTGCCCGTTTTTGCACTTTCCATAATCCACCTTGAACTTTTACCGCTGACCGCCGTAATTTAATCACCGGCTTCCAATGCCGGATTTACATCAATATCCAACGTCTCGCCGCGCAAGCCGCCGCCGGCTCCGGCAAGTCCGGCGATCATTGCCGCATTGTCTCCACAGTATTTTGGCTCGGCAAGCAAAAGCCTAACTCCGGCACCCGCACAAACCTCGGCGAGTTTGGCGCGAAGACGCCCATTGAGCGAAACTCCGCCGCCAACGCACATCGTCTGGTATTTTTCGAGTCTGAGCGCCGTCTGCGTCCGCTCGGCAATCGAATCGACAATCGCTTCGCGATAGGATGCCGCAATGAGGCTGACCTCACTCTCATTCTGCGGCGCATGATTGCGAAGATGGTACATCAGAGCGGTCTTCAATCCGCTGAAACTGACACACAGATCCGCTTTGAGTCCGCCGAGTGCCGGCGATCCCGGTTTTGGTCGCCCGCGCGGGAAACTCACTGCGTCGCAGTGCGGAGCAAGATTGGCCATCCGGTCGATTTCAGGGCCTCCGGGATACCCTAGTCCCAGCAATTTCGCCGCCTTGTCGAATGCTTCGCCGGCGGCATCGTCGAGAGTCTGTCCGATTATCTTGTATCGTCCAAATTTACAGCTGTCAACCCAGCAGGTATGTCCTCCGGAGACGGCAAGCCCGAGTATCCTTCCGCAATCGACAGGATCCGGCGCATTATCAGAAAGGAACGGGGAGTAAAGATGGGCCTCCATGTGATTGATGCCGACAAGCGGCTTGTCCAATGCTACCGCCAAACCTTTTGCGGCAGAAAGCCCGGCTATCAGCGAACTGGCCAATCCCGGTCCGTAGGTTACCGCTACCGCATCAATTTTCGTCCAACCCTCGGCTCCGCCAAAGGCGCGTGAAATCGCCTCGCCAACCACCTGTCCGATTTTCTCGACGTGACTGCGTGATGCGATTTCCGGGACGACTCCCCCATATGGACGGTGGAGAGGAATCTGACTGAAAACCACACTGGAAAGCACCTCGCGACCATCCCGCACCACGGCAGCTGCGGTCTCGTCACAAGACGATTCTATACCCAAAACAATCATTTAATCCTCAATTCTCTGCAAAACCATTGCGCTGCGGCACGGCAAATAGACTTTGACCACATGGCAGAGTTCATTGCCACGCAGCTCATCAATCAAGCTGAACACCTGCCCCGCTTCAATTCTGCCGGCACCTCCAAATTCCTCGCGATCGGAATCCAGCACCAAACGATACCCCAAAGGACAGGGGGGAACCAGCACTGGATAATCGACCACCGATTCACAGCTGTGGAAGTTAAACAGGAATATGAGCGGTCCGCGCTCGAAAACCAAAATCTTTGATTCGTCGGAGGAGTAGAATCTGCGCGGGAGCGTTCCCTCAAGTGCGCCGGTCTCCCTGACGAGCGCAATCATCTGACGATCGAAATTTCCGATGCGGGAGAAGAGCAGTTCCGGATTTTCACTCAAAGACCACTGGCGCCGCGCATAATGATAGGAAAATCCGTTGCCTTCGCGGGGAAAATCGATCCATTCGGGATGCCCGAACTCGTTGCCCATGAAATTCAAATAGGCGTGTCCGCAAGCACCAAGCGTGGCCAGACGCGCAAGCTTGTGAATGGCAACGCCTCTGTCGACCGCCAGATTGTGTTGATCGCAGCGCATTGCATCGTAGATTGCGCTGTCAACCATCTGAAAGAGCAGCGTCTTGCCACCGACCAGCGCCTGGTCGTGGCACTCAACGTAGTTGACCGTTCGCTCGTCGGCGCGGCGGTTGGTAAGTTCATGCCAGAGAAACGCGATGCTCCAGTCTTCATCGCGGATATCGCGAACCAGCTTGAACCAGCACTCCGTCACCCCCATCGCCATACGATAGTCAAATCCGATCCCAAGCTCGGAACAGGGTGCAGCCACTCCCGGCATGCCGCTGACATCTTCGGCGATGCTTATTGCATCGGGACGGACTTCGTGAATCACACGATTGGCCAGATTCAAGTAAACCCACGCATCTTCATCCACGGTATCGTCGAAGTACTGGGAATAGTTCATGAAATCGACACCGAGCCCATGGTGAAGGTAGAGCATGGAGGTGACCCCGTCAAAACGGAAGCCGTCGATATGGAACTCATCCAGCCAATACCGGCAATTGGACAGCAGGAAGTGAAGAACATCGGTTTTGCCGTAATCGAAACAACGCGAATCCCAAGCCGAATGCCATCCCCTCAACCCGTCATGAAAATACTGGAAAGGAGTGCCGTCAAATAGCGAAAGTCCGTCACGCTCGTTTTTAACAGCATGGGAATGGACGATATCAATAATGACCGAAATCCCCATTCCGTGCGCATCGTCAATAAGGGCTTTAAGCTCTTCCGGAGTTCCAAATCGCGAGGAGCAGGCGAAAAAACCCGAAACATGGTATCCGAACGATCCATAGTAGGGATGCTCCATTATCGCCATCAGCTGGACGGTATTGTACCTGGCCTTGGCAATACGAGGCAGAACCAATGTACGGAACTCTTCATATGAACCAACCGCCTCCCTTTCCTGCGCCATGCCGATATGCGCCTCGTAAATAAGCGGAACCCGTTTGGGATTTGAAAAATCATTTTTCCATTTGTACTGAACGGGCGGATTCCAAACCTGAGCGGCAAAAAGATTGGTGGCGGGATCCTGTACGAGTCTACGAGCAAAAGCCGGAAGGCGTTCGCCGCCGCCACCGAACCAGCGCATTTCCAAGCGGTAATACTGTCCGTGGGAAATCGCATCGGCAGGAAATGTCCCCTCCCACACATCGCGATTAGGCAGACGATGCAATTTAAATTCATCCTTGATCTGCCAACCGGTGAAATCGCCCACCAGCCAAATTTCCGACGCATTCGGAGCCCACTCGCGAAACACCCATCCATCGGAGGTCTGATGCAGTCCGTAATACTCGTGGGCGCAAGCAAACTGCGATAGCGAGCCAGGCGCACGCGACAACTCCGCCGCCTTCGCCTCGGCCTGATTCGCCCTTCTGCGAAGTATCGGCTCGAAAGGCTGCAAAAAGGGATCGTCTAACAATTTGGGAACAACTTGCTGTGCCATAATCCAATACCTAAATTACTATTGGCATTATAACATATTATTGCGAAAGTTTACGAGTAAAAGTTTACAACGGAGCGTACAATGCAATTCCCAATGGGAGAGCAAATTGCAGGAGACGGTTAACATTGCGAATTCTGTCACAAGTGCATTAGCGGATTTCAACCTCGTACCAGACACTCCGCCATTCCGGTCCCACCGTCAGACGAACACCGCCGGCGATAGGCGAAACTGGCACACGGGCGCGGCGCTCACCCCGTTCGTCCAATGCCCAGCATGAAGTATTCGCAGCAGATGCAGGCAAATCAATTTCAGCGGGTATACCTTCGACAAGAAAAGGCCCACGTCCCCAAGCTTCACCTCGGGATGAAATGCACAACTCGTCATTCTTATTTTTTTCATGTTCCGTAAAGATGGCGTTTGTATTGTGCGCCTGCCCCGTCAAAGCAAGCAGCAGCCGTGCAGGGCCTCTCGCGCCCATTCCAGTTGCATCCTTTGAAACGATTGTCACGGTTGCCCAATCTCGTAAGGTCTTGCCGATACGCAGTTTGACACCATCGCCGAGATCGAAACTCCGATTGTCGACAAAGCCGGTAAACGCCTTCGTATTCTCCGTGCGCACAACGAAAAAGCCTGCTTTCGGCCGCTCAACATTCCATTCCAGCTCTCCTGTGTCACTGACGAACCTTTTGCCGAATTCGACCGGGGCGATCTCATTCTTGCCACCCTCCAGCACAATTTCAACTCCCGTCAACAGTCCCATACCATACGGGACGCGCCCAGAGGTCGCTTGTGAGGCATCGTCAAAAATAATGTTGTCCCGCTCAAATCGTGCCAGATAGTCGTCATAGCGGCAGCCGACACTCAACATCCTTGACGCTGGACGGACATCGCCGCGCTGGTACATGGCGGCACAAGCGGGCAGATGCGCAAGACAGTCAGTCCTCGCCGCAAACGAAAAGAAGTACTCCACGTGATCCGGCTCACTATCAACCCGATTGTTGTATGAATAGAGGAAAATGCCGTCCCAATTCTGAAAAGCTCCGTAGGCGTGGAGAAGAAGAGGCCCTTCTGCGCCTGTGCGATTGGGATAGGGATTGTTATATTCACTCACCGTATACGGATAACCCCTTGCACGGCGTGAGGATAGTCTAGCGATACAATTGTCGGTCGGGTGATTGACTTGTGGCGAGTCCAGAATCTCCCACTTGGCGTTAATTGGCCATGGATGGCACCAGTATTCATGGGCATCAAAATAATCGAGCACCCCGTTAACGTGGCATGAAGTGTAGGTCAGTTGTGTTCCTGCGAGGGGAGAAGAACAACCGAGTTCACCCTTGATAAGCCTCTTCATCTCCAAAAGGTAGCGCTTTTCAGCCTCTGCGATAAAACGCTGAAAACGCGATCCGCCTGCCACTACTGCTTTATAACAGTCATTGAAAGCGGCATCTTCATTGTTAAGTTCGATCATCGCCACAGCAGGATCCTTCGCCCAGACAATTCCCGTATAGGGATTTCGATGCGAAAGGAATGCACGGGCAAAATCTCTTTCAGAGGCAATTATATCTGGATCAAGCCATGTCATACCCTTCTCGCTTTTACGTCCCTCCAAAAGATAATTCATAAACCGCGCCACATGTAAATTTAGATTGACGTAGATTCCTCGCTTTTTCAGACATGCAACGAAATAATCCAACCGATCAAGCTGATCTGGGTCAAATTCCCAACGGAACGGATCGTCTGACTTTTTCAATAAACACGGCTGCCGTTCCTGCATAAACGAACCGTAGCCTTGTTGACAGTCGAGGAAATGCAGCCTGACGCAGTTGAACCCGAATCGCGCAAACCGGTCGGCCATTCGCTCGGCATAACGTTTCGACGGCAAATTAGCAGGTCCCGTGAGGTTGATCGCATTGAATCTGATCGCCCCCTTTTCCGTGGCGAAGTGTCCGTTTTTGACAAATACGCGCCCGTGACGCCCGGCCGGGGCATCTAATAGTGAACTCATATTGACGATATTGCTTGGCGCATCATAACTGATGACAAAAGGGAACATCCTCTTCTCCGAAGCATAAACATTTATCGCCACCATTACTGCCGATAATGCACAGACAAATGAAAAGAATCTCATTGCAACATCTCCGCTTAATTGAAAGGTAGCACAATCGCGCCTTTTTTGTCAGTCCAGACATGATTGAAGACACTGCTACCCAATGGTTTTTCTTCACTATTCATCGCGTTTCCAAAGGATATACGCAATTGCGATCGCCACTATCAGAACGACACCGAAAATAACCCTTGCCAGCGGGCGCCTTTCCGCCATCACCGCCTCGGGAATTTTAAACATCAATCCGCTATTGGCGTCATCGTTGATGGACTTGAGCACAGTCCGGCAATCCAACCCCGCCCCCCCGTCTGCAAGCAGCATTCCCAATAATCTGCGATCGACCAAATCCGACACCGCCTGCCAGAAACCGGCATACGGTTCGGTGCAGGATGCTATCTCGCCGCTTTCAAGGCGATTATACATAATCCGCACCGATTCCGGCACCTCGCCGAGATATTCCTCCAGTCCGAGACGTTTCAACTCACGCGGATTGCACCATCGGGCATTGCCCTCCAACACCTTTTGGCGAATATTCTGGTCGTTGACGTTGCGGCTTGCCAACGACTCCAGACACTTCCACACCATATCCCGTTCTTCTTTCGATCTCCGCCCCACCTTCTCGGTCATTCCGTAAAAATGCTTGTGGGCCTGCAGTACGGGACGGCAGGAACGATCTCTGGCTGGGAACGGCATAATTCCGACCATCTCGGGAGGAAGGTTCGCATCGCGCGTCAACTGCTCTACCAGCTCGGCTCCGGAAAAGAGCGCGACCACCTCGCCCTGCGCAAACAAAAGCGGCAGATCCTGCGTAAGACGAGGCAATGCGCGAACCACGCCCGAGATGACATCGTCTTTTTTGAAATTAATCGTCTTTCCCGTCTTAGGATCGGTTACCATACCAGAAGCAATATCGCGCTCCGTCAAATCAATCGGTTCGCCGTTTTCATGGTTGCGAATCCACGGCGACCAGGCGAGTTTCTTGAAAAATTCGGCCGCGGCGACCGCCTCTTCAGAATCAAAATTCGCGCGCCATTGGCCGTTGGTGCGAACGATCAGCTCACCGCCAGCGGACTGGACCCAAGGCAACCATGCCCAAGGGCGATTCTCCGCCCCGAAAGCACGCTGGCCGCGATTCAACTTCGATCCGGCCACCAACTTGCGCGGGAAGGTAAGCCGTTGGCACCATTTGAAAAACTCATCCCAAGTGCCAGGCACATACTCCGGATCGATCCCTGCCTGTTTAACCAAATCCTTGCGGTAGACTATGCCATAATACCACATTCCGGCCTGAGGAATGCCATACACCTTGCCGTCTTTGGTTGCAACCTCTCGCCAAAGCCGGGGAACATACCGCCATCCATCCCATTTGGCCTCTGCATCAGAAAGTTTCCCATCACCGTCCAAATCGTCACCAAGCCACTCATTGAGCGGATGCAGGAATCCCTGCTCGATATCGTGGCGCATAATGTGAAACCAGCACTGATAGATGTCGGGTGCGGTATCGCCCGCCATCGACAGCATAAACGCCGCCCGTCCTCCCGCGCCGGGCAGGGATAGCCCTCCCCATTTTTGCGGATCGAGTTTTTTTTCACGTTTGGCCAAATCCAATATCTGTCGTGAAACCGGATCTTCCGGCCGATCCGGATCGTATCCCTGAAGAAACGAAACCGATATCGTTTCGACCGCATAACCGGCAAACGATATCGGTATTGAAACAAGTGCTGCTACTAACGGATTAATACGCATTGGCATCCAACAGTGCGCGGATCGGCCCAATCTCGTTGGTAGCACGGAAGATGTTTTCATGGCACACCACCGCACTCAGACCGATCTTGGACATTTCAGACTTGAACCCCTGCTGCAGAGCCCGGAAATCAACGGTGTCCGGCACAATAATCTTGGCAATGTAGATGACACGGGATGAATCCTGACTTACATTCCATTCCTCGATATTTGCGCCGTGGCCGCCAAAATATGAGGTGATAGCGTAAATTGTACCGGGGCGGTCAGGCCCCTCGGTCACCACGATGAAACGCGAGCCGCATTCAACCGGAGAATGTGGTGTCGTTCCAGCCGGACAAACCATCACGGACTTCTCGTCCGACCCCAGACACTTGTCCAGCTCGTCATGAACCGTTTGCATCTCAACTTTGCCAGAGAAACTCGCGATGAACACCAGATTGAAAAAACCTCCCACCAGCGTCTGACGGATCAGCCCGATGTTTCCTCCGAGCTTAAAAACCACGTCAGTTACATCGCGTAGCAATCCAACCCGGTCAGATGCCACCACGGAAATAAAATAATCGCAGCCATTCATTGAATCACCTCAGATTTCAAAGCACCATCCGTGACGATCCTCAATTTCGCCGTACTGGATGCCCTGAATCTGGTCGTACAGCTTCTGCAGCCACGGTCCCACCACATCTGGTTCGCTGATTTTAATCACATCACTGCCGCGCGTGATCTCCCAGACTGGAGTAACCACGACCGCGGTACCGCACGCCGCAATTTCGGAAAACTCCTTGATCTCCTCGTAGGGAATCTGCCGGCATTCAACCTTCATACCGAGATCCGCGGCGACCTGCTTGAGCGACATGTTGGTCACCGAGGGCAGAATCGAACGGCTGTCAGGCGTGACATAGGTTCCGTCGTCCTTGATTCCGATGAAGTTGGAAGTGGCGAACTCCTCGACGTATTTATGGGTGAGAGCATCCATGTACAGTTCAACGGGCCAACCGTCATGCTTGGCCTTCTCATGGGCGAAAAGCGAAGCGGCATAATTGCCGCCGACCTTGACGTCGCCCATACCGTTAGGCGCCGCGCGATCCCAATCGTCAAGGATAACCGCGCGAACCGGCTTAAGACCTCCCTTGTAGTATGCTCCGACCGGCATGCACATCATGAGGAATGTGTACTCGGATGCTGGAGCGACACCGATCTGGGGCCCGGTACCCAAAAGCAGCGGGCGAAGGTACATCGATCCGCCGGTTCCGTATGGAGGGAGGAACTCCTCATTGGCGCGCACCACGCGCTTTGCCGCATCGATAAACATCTCGACCGGCACCGGGGGCATGACCGTACGCGTTGCGGTGCGGCTCATGCGCTTGCCGTTCTCATCGACGCGGAAAATCACCGCCTTGCCGTTCTTCTGGCGGAATGCCTTCATACCCTCAAAGCACTCCTGACCGTAATGAAGGCAGGTAGCTCCGATATGCATGGTGATGTAGGGATCCTTGACAAAAACTCCCTCGTCCCACTTCCCATCCTTCCAGGTGTATTTCAGATGTCCGTTTGTATCGCTGAAACCAAAACCTAGTTTCGACCATTCTATTGTTTTGCTCATTTGGAATTCTTCCTTTTTTTAAACAACTCATTCAGAAAAGATATGCACCAGCGGCAGACGATCGGATACGGCATCGATCCCAGATTGCAGCTCGACCAGTTTCAAATCGGCCGGTGCGAAAATAAACAGTGCCAGAACCTTGTTGTCCTTGCCGCCTGCCGTTGCGACCAGCCCTGGGAGCTGCGCCCAATCGTCAAACGCATATTCGCGCACTGAAAGCTTCGGATCGAGCTCTTCTCCAGACCAATCCTCTTCGATAAACGCCAGCTTTCGTTCAAGCGCACCATCGGGTCTGCGCTTGAGATGAAGCTCAAAGGGCTGGGGATTGCGTCCCTGCCGGGAGCGCCATTGCTCTTTAGGCAAAAAGGCCTGATAGAAGAGAGCTCCTTTTCCGACTCCATCGACGCGCAACCCCTTCCCGTCTAGCATCGCAAAAAGCGCAGCCGCCTTTGCCGCCTGCGCAACGGTCAAATCAGGACTGAAGCCGATGCCGAGATAAATATCATACCCTTTGTCCGCTTCCGCCTTAATCCGCTTCAGGATATCTTCAGCGCGCCCCTTCTCCACACCTCCGTCAATAGCGAGCTTCAATTCGAAATCGCCACCGGCGGGAAGCACTTCAACGACCGATTTCTTCGCACTGAAAGTTCCCCGCTCGGGACGTACCGGAGTGAACTTAAATTCAATCAGGGTTCCCTGCTTGACCGCTTTCGCCGTTTTGATGCGACCGTACGCCTCGGATTGTCCGCAGATGCCGGTAATGTCGAATATGGTATCCCGCGCATTGTAGAGCGAAACCACCGAGCAGGGCATATTCGTGTCCGCGGCATACGCCCCGTCCCGTTCTCGCCGTCCGGAGGTGAAGACCACCTGCGATGATGGCAGCAGGGGATTGGCGGGATCGCTTTCACGCAACAGCGTCGACAACGGTTTAAACGGTGCGCCATTTTCCGCGGGAAGCTCCCGGCAACTGATTGCAAACCGGTTCCCATACGGCCAGAACTGGCTGAACAGCTCTCCGATACAGCGCCCCGGTGCGGATCCCGCCGACTCTACAGCGCGAGCGATATCGCCAGGTGTGGCGA
The DNA here is from genome assembly GCA_045540275.1 of Kiritimatiellia bacterium. Classification (GTDB taxonomy): domain Bacteria; phylum Verrucomicrobiota; class Kiritimatiellia; order RFP12; family UBA1067; genus RGIG8368. Next base: position 31,100 of record JAZQGX010000055.1, read on the forward strand.
CAGTCAATGCCAACGCCTCGTATGCACGGTCGCTCAGAGAACCAATCAGAGCAAATTCCACGGCGATATTGGCCTGATGTCCGGCGGCCTCCGCCAGTACCACCACCTCGCCGCTGACGGGATCGGCAGCAACACCCCGCCACAACTTCAACCCCTTCTTCTCCTGCTGCTTCTGCTGCCATTTTTCAATTTCCCCGACGTTGACGCTCTTCCAGAATGCGGGGCCTGAAATGTCAACCGCACGCAAGATTATGCAAAATAGCGCCGCCAGCAGAAACACGCACCTTTTCATTCCGCCCTCTCCTCTGCTTTGCCCGTCTTTTCTTCCGGGGCAGCTTCCGGCACTTCCGAATCCTTCGCATTCGACTTCCTGCCGCGGGATTTGCGCCCGACATCGTTCAAATCGATAGAAAGGATTTTTGAAACGCCTTTCTCCTGCTGGGTCACGCCGTATACCATGTCGGAGCCGGCGATGGTATGCTGATTGTGGGTGATGATCAGAAACTGCGAATGGGCCAAGAATCCCTTCAGCGCATCGACAAAACGACCGATATTGCTGTCGTCGAGCGCAGCGTCCAATTCGTCCAGAATACAGAAAGGAGCGGGCTTGATCATGAAGATTGCAAACAGCAGACTTACCGCCGTCATGGTGCGTTCGCCGCCGGAAAGCAGCGTAACCGACTGCGGTCGTTTTCCCGGAGGGCGGGCGATGATGTCCACACCGCATTCCAACGGATCTTCTTTGTTTTCAAGCATCACCAGACGCGCTTCGCCGCCGTTGAAAAGACGCGTGAACATCTGCTGGAAGTTGGCGTTGGCCTGGTCGAAGGTGCGGCGGAATTTTTCAAACGACTCGGTATTGATGCGCTGGATTACATTGAGCACTTCCGCTTTGGCATTCACCAAATCCTCTTCCTGCTCCTTCAAAAACGCATAGCGCTCCTCATATTCCTTGTACTCCTCGATCGCAACCAGATTAACCGGGCCAAGATCCTGAATATTGGAATTCAAACGGGAGACGCGCGTTTCGATTTCGTGCACGGGCGGCGCTTTTTTGTCGGGATAATCGTTCCATGAAGGTTCGGGTTCGGCGAAAAACGCGCGTTCGTCAAGTCCGTATTCGGAAAATGCGTGTTCAAAGCAGTTCTGCCGCTTCATCGTCGACTCCTGCTTCTCAAGTTCAGCACGATTGCGTTCGTCACGCATGGCATCGAGCGAGCGGCGGTGCTCGGTGAGCGTCGCCTCCGCCGCCTCAAGTTCGCGCTGCTTGGCGGCGCGTTCCTGACGATGAGCCTCGATTTTCGCATGCAACTCCTCTGAAGCGGATTGCAACGGCTCCAGGCTCGCGGTCAGCTGCGCAATCTCGTCGGTAAGACGCGAGATGCTGCGATTGTACGACTCTACCCCGCTGCTGCGTCCCTGGATGGTCTTTTCCAATTCGTCAATCCGCAACTGGAATGATTCTGCCTGGGTCGAGGCGTAAGCCAGCTGCTGTGCGAGACTTGAGACCTGAATGCGGGAGTCGGTAAGGCGCTGACTGAGCTGTCCATAGGTCCCCTCCATGACTTCGAGACGGGATGATGCCTCCTGGGTTGAAAGCATCAGCTGCGCGCGTTCCGCTTCAAGCGTCTCCAACTCCGCACCCAATTCCGAGCGGCGCCCGTCATCCTCGGCGGTTTCACCGCTTATATCACTCAATTCCGCCTCAACCGTTTCAATACGGGATTTTGCACGCTGGGCATCGCGATCTACCGCCTGGAATTCACCTTCAGTCTGTGCGGCAGCGCGACGATGCCCGTCGAGTTCGGCACGAATTGTGGCGATATCCGCGGTGAGAATCGAAATCCTCGATGACAGCTCCTCCTGCCGCAGCCCCGAGCTGTCGATTCTGGAAACAAGCTCCTGAAGCTGAAGGCCGGTCTGGTCGATGAACATCTTTCGTGCAATCGGACTGGAAACGGTTCCTTCCGGCATCCACAACTCGGCGCATCCCGAGGCGAAAATGGCCACGCCGTCGCAGGAGACCGCGCTTGCGCCGGGATAGGAGTCGAGGAATCCCTCGGGAATATCCGAGCCTTTTTTGAACAAAAACACATTGCCGAGCAGGCGTTTTGCGGCCTCGTCAAAGTCGGCTGAAACGGTCAGCTCGTCGATAAGGCGAGGGAACGGAGCCTCGATTTTGCCTTCGCCGCCGCCGGCGGTGCAAAGCACAAATTTCGCCGCTCCGTTGCCGCCGTGAGCGATCAACGCGGAAAAGAGACGATTGGCGGTTTCGGCATCCTTGACCACCACCGCATCAAGCCATGCGCGCAACGCCGCTTCAACCGCAAGACGCAATTCTGCGGGTGCGGAAATTTTGTCGGCAAGCGTACCGAGCACCGAGCCCGCTTGAATGCCGAGCGGATTGGCCGCATCGAGCAGGAGCTTCGATCCGCCCGAGTAGTCATCGCCCTGGCCGCTCGCCTCGCTGAGCAGATCCAGCTGCGCGCGTTTCGCAGCGGCCTCGGATTGCATGCGCGAACGCTCCTCCTGAAGCGAATGCAACTCGGTCGCAGACGCTTCTCGCTCCTCCTCCAATGCCGAATGGCGCGCCTCGCATTCGTCGGCGCCGCCGCGGCATATCTCCAGACGACGGGCAATTTCGGCACGGACGGCGTCGGTTGCCGCCAGCGATTGCTTCATTTGCGCCAACTCGGCATTGAGCCGGTCGCGTTTCAAAATCACCTCTCGCTGCCTGATTTCCATCTCATCAAGACTTTGGCGGATTTCGGCGATACGGCGTTCACCCTGAAGCTGGCGCTGACGGTCGCGCTGCAATTGCGAGCGAGTCTCTTCCAGTTCGTCGCGATGCGCATCGAAAAGGTTTTGCGCTTCATCGAGACGTTCGCGTTCGGAGGCCATCGCCTGCTCGGTGAGCAGTTTTTTCTGGGCGAGAGACTCCAGCTGCATTCTGACCTGCTCGATCTGCTGACGGGTCTCGTCGATTTCCAAATTGTCCCGCTTTGCCCACGAACGGTATTCTTCGATGCGGTCGGCGTTTGTTTTTATGACTTCCTGCGCTCTGATGTAGGCGTTGTCGGCCTGTGCGGCCTGCTCGGTGCAGAGGTTGATGCGCTCCTCGATCTCATGCATCTGCGAATGCATATCGGCAGCCGCCGACTCCCCGTCGGCGACATCGTTCTGCCGATCGATGGTTTTTGCCTCCAACAGAGTCAGCGCCTCATTGATGGCATCAAGCCGGATATCGAGCTCCTGAATGCGGTGTCTCGTCAAATAGAGGTCTAATCCCCGCAGCTCGTCGTGGAGTTCCTTGTAGCGTTTTGCCTTCCCCGCCTGACGCTGAAGAGTTCCGATCTGGCGCTTGACTTCCCTGATAACGTCGTTCAGACGCAGCAGATTGGCATCGGTCTGATCGAGCTTGCGCAGTGCCTCCTTGCGATCGGCCTTGAACTTGGTGATACCGGCCGCCTCTTCGAACACGGTGCGGCGGTCTTCCGGCTTCGAGGACAGGATGGCGTCGATTTGCCCCTGGGCCATTACGGAGTAGGAATTAGTACCGATACCGGTACCCATAAAAAGACGGTTGACATCTTTAAGACGGCTCGGAACCTTGTTTATGAAGTACTGGCCTTCGCCTCCGCGGAAAACGCGGCGGGATACGGTCACCTCGTTGAACTCGGTACCGAGAACGGATTCGCAATCCGCAAAGGTGATGCTTACCTCAGCCATCCCCAACTGCTTGCGGGTGTCGGTACCGTTGAAAACCACATCGGACATGTGGGCGCAACGCAACTGGGTCGGACGCTGTTCGCCCAAAACCCATCGGATAGAATCGGAGACATTGCTCTTACCGCAGCCGTTTGGTCCGACGATGGCAATCATACCGGGCTCGAAAGTCAGGCGGGTTTTATCCGCAAAACTTTTGAAGCCGGTAATTTCTACTTGTTTTAAATACACTGTGCCCTCGCAATCTTAAAAGACATATTATGCCAAAAAAACGCCACTTTTGCACTATTAAAGTTAGGAAGGAAAGTCCATTTTGCGGAGGGCGAGGCGCGATTCGTTTTAGAGCTTGAGAAAAAAAGTTTAAATTGTTACGATTTCCCTCGCACGTTTCAAATGTGACGGGAATGGGCCGCCGCCCGACCCGAAAAAGCACTGGCAAGAGGAATATGCTATGGGAACGCAACAGCTGAAAGACGAGATCATCGCGCTGAAAAAGAAGCGCAATGCGGTGATTCTCGCCCACAACTATCAGAATGACGACATACAGGACATTGCCGACTACACCGGAGACTCGCTTGAACTAGCACGGCGGGCTGCTGCAATTGATGCAGAAACCATCGTCTTTTGCGGGGTATCATTCATGGCGGAAACGGCGGCGGTCCTGAATCCCGGCAAAACGGTGCTCCTGCCTGTCGAAAGCGCCGGCTGCCCCATGGCGGACATGATTACCGGCAAAGAATTGAACGAATTCAAGAAGCAGCATCCCGAAGCGCGCGTTCTCTGCTACGTCAACAGCACGGCCGAAGTCAAGGCCGAGAGCGACATCTGCGTCACCTCGTCGAATGCCCATCGCGTCGCCTCCTCCCTGCCGGAAAATGCCGATGTGATTTTCGTGCCGGATCAACACCTCGGCAAACACACCGCCGACAGACTCAAACGCGATTTCATTCTGTGGAACGGCTACTGTCCGATTCACGCCAAGATCACCGCCGAAGCCGTTGCGAAAGCAAGAGCGCTTCATCCCGGAGCGGTGGTAATGGTCCATCCCGAATGCGCCGAAGCGGTGCGCAACGCGTCTGACGAGGTGCTTTCCACCGGGGAAATGTGTTCTTTTGCCAATAAGTCGGAATCGATGGAATTTATCGTCGGAACTGAAATTGGCATTCTTCACCGGCTGAAGAAGGAGAACCCCAACAAGAAGTTCTATCCGCTGATGGATAACACCATCTGCCCCGACATGAAGAAGATTACGCTTGAAGATTTGCGCGATTCGCTTCTCCACATGCGACATCGCGTAACCGTCGACCCCGTTGTCGCCGCCAAGGCCAGAGTCGCCGTTGAAAACATGCTTTCCATCCCGTAATGGCGGTGGTATAATCAAGTTTTTACGGATTAGAGAGATATTATGCAAACAGTTTATTTCGATAATAACGCCACCACCATGGTCGCCCCCGAGGTTACCGAAGCGATGCTTCCGTTTTTCGGACAGTTTTACGGCAACCCCTCGAGCATGCACCGCTTCGGCGGAGAGATCATGGGCAAAGTCGATGAAGCCCGGGGGAAAATCGCCCAGTTTTTGAATGCCGAACCCGATGAAATCATCTTCACCGGATGCGGCACCGAAAGCGACAACGCCGCGCTCAATGGCTTTGCAGAACTCCACGGGCCGCAAAATATCACCATCATCACCTCCAAGGTGGAGCATCCGGCGATAATCACGCCCTGCCGCAATCTGAAGAAAAAGGGCGCAACCATCATCGAGATTCCCGTCAACTCCAAAGGCGAGCTGGACATGGCCGCCTACGCCGCCGCGCTTGAAGCTCCGGGCAAGAAGATAGTCTCGATAATGTGGGCGAACAATGAAACCGGCGTTGTATTCCCCATCAAGCAAATCGCCCAAATGGCAAAAACCGCAGGCGCGGTGATGCACACCGACGCGGTGCAGGCCGCGGGCAAAACCCAAATAGATCTCAACGATGTTCCGGTCGATCTTCTCTCCATCTCCGGACACAAACTGCACGCTCCGAAAGGCATCGGCGTCTGCTATATGCGACGCGGGACCAATCTTCCCCCGTTCATCGCCGGCGGGCATCAGGAAAGCGAACGGCGCGCCGGAACAGAAAACGTCCCGTACATTGTGGGACTTGCCAAAGCCTGTGAATTGGCGGGCGCTACCATGCAGCAGGACATTGAACGCGAACGCGCTTTGCGCGACAAGCTCGAACAGGGCCTGCTTGCTGCCTGTCCCGACGCAAGAATCAACGGAGCGGACGCAGAGCGTCTTTCCAACACCACAAACATCAGTTTTGAATATGTCGAGGGCGAAGCCATCATCTACATGATGAGCGATGCCGGAATCTGCGCCTCGACCGGATCTGCCTGTGCGTCCGGATCGCTCGAGCCGTCTCATGTCATCCGCGCCATGGCGGTGCCGTTTACCGCGCTGCACGGATCGGTACGGTTCTCGCTGTCACGGTACACCACCGAGCGCGAGGTTGACTACGTGCTGGCGAAGATGCCGGAGATCATCCGCGAACTGCGTGCGCTTTCACCCTTTGGAAAAGGGGATAAACTTCCAGTGGAACTTTGATTTCATGCCTAAAGTACTCGTGGTGACATCTCAAAGCGACACCCCATGGTTCGGATCATACCATCGATTGATCCGAACCCTTGAGGCTTTGCGCGCCATGAATTTCGAAGTTGAAGTTCTCGGCCCCTCATCGCTCAAGGATGTCATACCAGCCGGATGCGTCTTCTACAGCATAAGCGGGGATAAGCTGCTCGGAGCCTCGGCGCGGCTGCCGTCATTGCGGCATGAGCTTGCAAATCTCGTCGTCTTTGCGAGAACCATGCGTCTGATCCACGCCAACAAATACGACCTGATCCACACCTTTGACGACAGTGCCCTTCCCGTCTATTACGCGACCCGGATTCACCGGACCCCGTACATTATCGATCGACGCTCGGATTATCTGGACATCGATCGCGGCGGCTCAACCTTTTGGAAATGGATGCACAGCCGGTTTGAAAGACACACGCTGAAGCACGCCGAGGCCGTCATCGGCAATCATCCCGCGCTGATCCGGCTCATGGACGAGTTACGCCGTCGCAGTCGCGCCTGCATTATTTACGACATCCCCGCCCTTCCCACCGACATCAGTGAAACGGCGTTGAAGGCCGCAAGGGCAAAATACCGCATCGATGAAGATCAGGCGTTGATAACATGCGTCGGAGGCTTTGACAAGTTCCAGGGGCTCGACGTGCTTTTCAATGCCATGCCTCATGTGCTGATTAAAATGCCAAATGCGAAATTTGCCATAGTTGGCGGATCGAAATCGGAAATCGTCAAGATGTCGCGGGCCGTAAAAAAAGCGAGAATCGGAGGAGCGGTGATGTTTACGGGGCGGCTCCCCGCGCAGGAGCTTTCCGCCCTGCTGCGCATTTCCGACGTACTGGTCTCGCCGCGCCGCAAAGGTGACAATGCACCGGTCAGAGTGCTTGACTACCTGAATGCAAACAAACCGGTGGTGGCTGCCGACACGCCCGCCAACCGCGCCATTCTCACTCCGGATAATTCTATACTCACCCCCCCGAATCCCAAAAACCTCGCCGATGGAATTTTAAAGGTCTGTCTGTATCCTGAACTGGGGGCAAAGACCGCAAAACAAGGGAAACCCTCACTGCGCCGTGCGGGTCGAACCGTTGAGGATTTCAGAAAGAATCTGCGACTCTGCTATCAATATGCCCTGCGCGACAGGAATTGAAAGGCGATATTTATATTTCTGCAGCAACCGCCCTAACATCTGGGGGGCAACCGCATTCCAGTTCTACCATGCCGTGCGGATCAGTTCCAGCCCCTTTTGCAAATCCTCGGGCGGAACATTCCTGGCGGGCTCAAACACCCTGCAAATGTCGGCTTTACCGTAGAATGAAAATTCGGCGAAATTGATTTGCCCCGCACCAGGAGGGAGATGGTCGCGATCGTAGGGACGGCAGTCGTGGATGTGGATACCGGCGGTAAACGGCAACATCCGCTCTGCGATAAAGGAATGGCTGCCGATCCAGTGCAGGTTGGAGCGCACCTGTCCATGTCCCATATCGTGCCAATAGCGCAACGGAGAATCCTTGAAATGTTCAATCAGGCCCGTCATCTCGTCTTCATCGGGGAAGCCTTCGATTGAAGGCAGATTCTCAAGCGCGAGCAGCACTCCCCGTTTCTGGCAGTGCTGAAGATTTTTTTCCAGACGGCGCATAAACAGCGCCATTGTTTTCCTGCCGCGTGCCGTCCGGCGTTTCTTCGCCTTCTTCAGAAGCCTTTCGTATCCGGAGTCGAGACCCTTCCGTCTCGCCAGATCGACGAGTGCGGAAGAGTCGCATTTCGCCCCCAGCCATGAATTCAAAAACACCCGTCCGGCGTGAAGCACAACCACCTTGGCGCCCACCGAAGCGGCGAAGTCGGCGGTCTGCCGAAGCATCACTCCCGCAAGCGCCCCCTCGTCCTCATCCTGGGACGCCAGCAGGTGGAGCTCGGGATAACCGTGCGGGGCACCGACTGGCACCGGGCTGTAAGCATGCACGCTGCCGATGTCGATCGCCCCGGCGTTCACGCGCCTCATGATGCCGTCGGCCTGTTCGCGGGTCAAATCGTATCCCAGCTCCAGAGAATCAAATCCTAATTCCAAAGCTTCGTCGACGATTCCTTCACCTTGTCCGTGCCGCGTGGAATTCCAATTGGTGGAGAGTGCTATTTTCATTTGGTAAGATTCATAAATTCCGACCTGACCGCCATATCATCGCGAAAAGAGCCCAACAGCGCGGACGTTCTCATCACGGCATTCTGCTTCTCCACTCCGCGCATCATCATGCAGAGATGGCGACATTCCATGACCACGCCCACGCCTTCGGCACCGGACGCGTTCATAATCGCCTCGGCGATCTCGTCGGTAAGGCGTTCCTGGATCTGCAAGCGTCGCGCAAAACAGTCGACTATTCTAGCGATTTTGCTCACGCCAAGCACCTTGCCCTGGGCGATGTAGCCGACATGACACTTGCCGTAGAACGGAAGCAGATGATGCTCACAAAGCGAATAAATCTCGATGTTGCTCAACACAATCATGTGATTGTGCCCGGTGGTAAAAATCGCGTTGTTCAAAACTTTTTTCGGAGTCTGCCCATAACCCCGCGTCAAGTATGCATACGACTTGGCCACACGAGCAGGAGTCTTGAGCAGACCTTCGCGATCTGGATCCTCCCCCAACTCAATCAGCAACTGGCGAATCAATCCGGCGACTTTTTTCTCGTTCACGCTTCCATCCCCTTTGGAATGTATTGGCGGCATTTGACGCCAGCCTCCTTGAAGAGCTTTTCCACCTGCTTTTCAAACTTGTAGTCGCCGGCGTAAACCACCTCGACAATTCCCGCATTCACTATCAGCTTCGCGCAGGTCAGGCAGGGGCAAAGCGTAACATAAATCGTCGCCCCCTCCAAACGAGTCCCGTAAAAAGCGGCCTGGCAGATTGCATTCTGCTCGGCATGCACGCAGAGGCATTCGTCCAGACCGCTTCCCGAAGGCACAGTGCTGGCACAACGCGGACAACCGCCATCGAAGCAGTTTTTAACTCCGCGGGGAGTCCCGTTGTAACCCGTCGAAATCACGCGATGGTTGGAGACGACAATCGCCGCCACGTTGCGGCGGCTGCAATTCGAGCGCTTGGCAACCACCATCGCCAGATCCATGAAGTATTCATCCCACGACGGACGCGGATCCTTGACCGGACCGCACTTCTTGGATGGTGTCTTTTTTTTCACATTAGCCATTTTTATCACGCCTTTTCAGGATAGTCGTTTTCACCGGGCTGTTCAACCTCTTTAACCAGACGGTTGACCAAATCCATCGTGGTAATACCCTCGGAGTCCGCGGCAAAGTTCGACTGGATGCGGTGACGCAGGACCGGAACCGCCGCCTTGATGACATCGTTGCAGGAGACATGGATGCGACCTTCCAACACGGCGCGTGCTTTGGCGGCCAACACCAGATACTGTCCTGCGCGCGGTCCGGCGCCGTTTTGCACATATTTGCGGATGAACTCGGGGGCCTTCTCATCCTGCGGGCGCGTGGCGCGAACCAGACGAACCGCATATTTTATGACATGATCGGAAACCGGAATTTTACGCACCACCTGCTGCAGCTGGAGCAACTGCTCCTTTGAAAGAACCTTTTCTGGGTTCGAACGTTTGCCGACGGTCGTAGCTTTGACCACGGTCTCTTCTTCGTCTTCTTTCGGATAATCCACCCAGAGGTTGAACATGAAACGGTCCTGCTGCGCTTCGGGCAACGGATAGGTTCCTTCCTGTTCGACCGGGTTCTGCGTGGCAAGAACGAAGAACGGAGGTTCCAGCTGATAGGTCTGATTGCCCACCGTCACGCACTTCTCCTGCATGGCCTCCAGCAATGACGCCTGCGTTTTCGGCGGCGTACGGTTGATTTCGTCCGCAAGCAACATATTGGTGAAAATCGGTCCTCTGATAAAGCGGAAGGTCTTTTTGTCGGTTTCTGGATCGTGTTCCAGAATTTCGGAACCGGTAATATCGGTAGGCATCAAGTCAGGAGTAAACTGGACGCGTTTGAATTCCATGTCCAGCACCTTGGCGATAGTCGAACAGAGCGTCGTCTTCGCCATGCCCGGCATACCCACGAGCAACCCGTGTCCGCCGGCGATGATGACCATCAAGACCTGATCGATAACATCAACTTGTCCAACAATTACCTTGGCGATTTCCGCACGAATCCGGTCGGAGAGACGTGACATCGACTTGACCAGCTCCAAATCGCCGGAAGAGGTTTTCGCGCTTTCGGAAGCGGTAGCGCTCGCTGCGATTGCATCATCCTCGAAATAAAGAGTGACCTCAGAACCAAGCACGATTTTGGAGTTATTCTCAAGGCGCACCGGGGTTGACGGGGCAAGATCGTTTCCGTTCAGCGTCGTTCCGTTGGAGCTGTCCAGATCGGTAGCGGTCCAGTTTCCCGTCTTGCCGGAAATCTGCAAATGATGACCGGATACCGCAGTGCCGGAAACCTTGACGTTGCAGTCGGAGGCTCTGCCGATGGTAATCGGTTCCGAACCGTCGAAGGTCGCCACCAATTCGTCACTGTCGTTGTTGCGTAAATACAAATTAGCCATTTTTTACTCCTGCTTTACTTTTTAAGTGAAATTTCTCCAACATCCTTGATGCTCTTGGAAACGCGCACCCCCTGCAATGCGGGCAGAAAAATCTCGGGAAGCGCACCTTTGGTATCCACGCCGCCAACCTCCTTGCGGCATAGTTCGCGCGTCTTCTGCACCTCCCAGTGAGTTCCCATTCTTCCTCCTCCGACGCTGTCCATGATGTAGAGCTTGATGCTGCGGATCTGAAGATTGTCGTAGGTCGACCCGTACTGATCGAAAAAGGCCTTGGTTCTCAACTCCTGAACGATGGCGCGGGATGCCCCCAGCCGACCCGTAGTCCCTTCGATCCGTGAAATTTTCTTGGTGTCGAAGAACGGGTTGGATTCCTTGATTTTGGCGTTGATCACCCGGAGATCCTCTTTGCTCAGCGTCATCTCCTCCCGAGAGAGCTTGATTCCGTCGTAAATGCGGTCTTCGCAAATTACAATCAAATCGTATTTCCCGGTGGGAAGTCCGCGGAATGTGAAATTGTTCTTATCGTCAAGGTCGGCGAGATAACAGGGGAATTTCATGTGCGATGCCGCCTGTCCCCCGTTTTTCGCCGCCGTCCCCCCTTTGACATTTGCAAGAGCGCTTACATTTCTGAATCGCTGAACGATTGCAATAACCCCTTCAACCGAAGAAGGCGCTCCGACGATCCGGCCGCAAATACCGCCGGGTGCACCCGCGTCAGGCTTGGTGTAGAGATATTTGCCCGTCCCCGTTCCGATAAATGCGCTTGCCGCACCCGGTTTGATTTTGCGCCCTTTCAGCTTTTCCGCCTCCGCTCTCGTTTTGGAGAATTTGATATCGTCGCAATACGCGTCGGTACCGAAGGTGAGTTTGTCGCTGTTCGCAGCGCCGGTAGCGGTGGAAAACGCAATCAAAAACGCCGCGACAAGAATCGATTGTTTTTTCATCTGATCAGCCCTTTGATCTCTTCTTCGTAGGGATGTCCTGCGAACTTGGTGGTAAACATTTCTGCAAGCTCTCTAGCCCGCTTGCGATTGCCGAACTGCATCAGACATTCAATTTCCGTTCTGATGGCATCCGGCAGTTGCGCCGAGAAATTGGTATGGCGCACGTAGACATCCAAAATATTCGCGGCCCTGCGCCAATCTTTGACGTGCTTGTAGACCAGCGCCGCAGCAATCGGGTATTCGCCGTCCATTTTAGCCGAAGGCGATTCGTTCTCCCACTCCTGAAGCAAATCGAAAGCGTGCTGCACCGCCCCCTGCTCCAGCATGGAAAGCAGCGTGATGTACATCGACGAGTTGCGCACGGTATAGGTTTTCCACGCCTCTGCCGGAGTTACCTTGGGCAGTTTGAAAGTCGCAACCGGTTTTTTCTCCTCCTTTTTGGGCGCAGCCCCCTTGCCCTTTTTGTTCGCGGCGGCGGCAGCGGCCTTTTCGGCGGCGGTGCGGCGGGTGCGCAGGGTGCTCAGCACCGAAGAACCCGAAGTGCGGTTGCGCAACTGCTGCGAACGCCAGCGGTCTTCGGCATCCTGATAAAACTTCATGGCCTCGTCGCGTTTTCCGAGCGCATACGCCACATCACCCGAAAGCAACGCAGCGATTCGTCCCTGATCGGCACCCGAACTTGTTTCGCGAAGGCGGTTGAGTTCTCTGGCAGCTAGATCTGGACGGTTCAAATCCCAAAGGCAGGCGTCAATGCGCCGGGCGATCCAACGGAAACGCTGTTTGCCCGATTTTGAATTCTTGTCAAAATAGATGAGCTGCGAAAGCAGACGCGTGTCATCACGCAAAAGACGCAGATATTCAATGTAGCGGTTCTGCAGAACGGTGAGATTATGCTCGGGCAGTTTGATGAGAGTATCGCTGCCGTTCTTGAACAGCACCTCGGTGATTTTTCCGCCCCGGTATGGAGCGAGAAGTTCCACCAACAACTGCCATTGATCCGAGGTCCAATCGGAACAGGGATCGTCTCCTTTCGGTTTCGATTCGGCCAGATGGAGAAATGCCGTCAGATAAGCCGTCACATCCCAGGGATTATTGATATTGGCCTTGCGCGGATTCCAAGGCACAAAAAGCCGCTGCATCGTCCGGGCGGTGCCCTTGCCGTTCTCAACCGCCAGCGTAATCGGATATTCGATCTGTTCGGCGACACCGGGCACCATCAGATTGAAGGTCTTGCCCTCGTAGCGGCGGTTGTTGCCGAACTCCCAGTAAACCCGGGCGTCTTTGGGAACGCTGCCGGCGGTGAGCGAAAAGAGGGTCAGCGGCTCCTTGCCGGTCCAGAAATAGTTTACCGGCTGCATCAAATCGCGGTACTGCCAGCTGGTTCCGGGCGCGGTACTGGCATGAAATCCGGCCGCGACCCGTCCGTCATTCAATTCGATTTTCTCCACATGGCAATATCCGGACTTGGCATACGCATCAATGGTAACCGGCAATTCCGATTCCGCACCCTGCCGCCGCCATACCGCGTTGGCCTCCTGAAGTCCGGTAAGCTCGAACTGGAAATAATCGATGGTATGCAAACCGGCATCAAGTTTTACACTTCGTCCGTGTTCGCCGTGTTCGCCTCCTTTGCGGGTATGAACACCCGGCCACTTGACGAACGGCTTGCCGTCCACCCACAGCTCGGAGCCTTCATCGGAAACGGTAGCCAGAAGAATCTGTTCGGGCTTTGCCAGTTTGATCGCCCCTCTGAACCACAGCACATAGTGATCGTCGGGACCGGTGGGATTGACGCCGCTGGCGAACCAGTTCCATCTTTGGCAAAACGCGCCCGGAGCCGGCGGATAAACTTGGGACATCGCCTTAGCCGCTTCGAGCGACGCCTTGGTGTTTTTGGTGTAGATAATCAGGCTGGGAACGAGATTGCAATCCTTCGGTTTGGCGGGCGGCGTTTTGGATGCCGAAAAATAAATGGTCGCACCACCGGTGGATGGCTCTTCGAAAAGCAACGACAAACCATCGCTTTTCGTATGGGAGAGAATTATGGATTTAAGCGGTTTGCCCTTGGAATCGAACGCGGCCGGAACCGCATACGGTGCGGGCAAGAGTCCGCCATCTTGAATTTTCAAAAACACACCGAGCCGGGGGTCGTCCGCAGGTTGAGTTACTTTGACCTTGACGCGTACCGCCGCCCGTGAAACCGCCCATTCATCAGCCAGCACGAGAGCGGGCAGAAGGCAGCAAACTGAAAGAAAAAATGATTTACTGAACATATTGGATATTATAACGATAAAATTTCATTTTGGAAAGCTTCAAACTGCGCTCGCGATTCTGAAAATATTTGGGATTGCGATTGAATGCCAAGCAATGTATAATGTAAGAATTCATTTTTAATTCAAGGACACAGCGATGAATAACGACATCACGCAACAGCAAGCGCAGAATTTTTACAACAAGGGCGTCTTGGCCTTTGAACGGCGCAATTTGGACATTGCCATCGACCTTCTTACTCAATGCGTGCAGATTTCGCCGGGATTCACTCGTGCCAGAAAAACTTTACGCGCCGCGCAGATTGCACGTTTTCGCGGCATAAAGAAAAACTCCTTCGCCCAGCAGGTGCAGGATTTAAAGGCATCCGCAATCCGCGTCAAGATCCAGGGGTTGCTCAAGGCCGGGAAAAACGAACTGGCGCTTCAGGATTGCGAAAAGCTGCTCAGCATCAATCCCCTGAATGCCGATAATATCAATCTGGCCATTGCCTGTGCCGATGCCTGCAAGATGCCGGACTGCGCTCTGTTTACGGTAGAGGCCGCGCTGGAAAACAACCCCAACGACATGGATATGCTCCGGCGCGCCGGTGATTATTACATGCAGGTCGGAGAATACGCCCTGGCGCGTGACGCATATGTCAAACTCAATGCGGTGCGCCCGCGCGACCAGGTCATCCTCAAGTTGCTCAAAGATGCCGAAGCCCGAACCACCATGGCCGCCGGATGGGAGGAGAATGCCGGACAGAAAGGCGGCTATCGCAATTTGATCCGCGACAAGGAGCAGGCGAAAAAGCTTGATATGAAAAACAAGCAGATCACGCAGGGCGACGATGCCGATGCGCTTATCGAAGAAGCGAAGGCAAAGATAGCCAACGAGCCTGCCAACCTCAACCTTTACCGCGCATTGGCGCGAATCTATTCACAAAACAAGCGCTACGCCGACGCCATCGCCACCCTGGAAGACGCGAAAAAGGTCAATCCCGCCGATCCGGAACTCGATCGCGCGCTAACCGCGGCCAAGACCAATCTCTACAACCAGCAGATTGACGCGCTGCTGGCCGCCGGCGACGAAGAAGGCGCGGCCGACAAGACCCAGGAGCGCGACCAGTTCGTATTCGACGATCTGCTTGATCGCGTCCAGCGCTATCCCAACGATCTTAAACTGCACTTTGATTTGGGTTGCCAGTACTACATGTACGAATACTGGGATGATGCCATCGGACAGTTTCAGCAATCGCAACGCTCCCCGAAAGAGCGTCTGGAGTCGCTCTACTATCTGGCAATGTGCTTTGCAAACAAAGGGCAGACCGATATGGCGGTAATGCAGCTTGAGACCGCCGCCAGCCAGATCGATATTATGGACGACCTCAAAAAGCGTATTGTCTTCGCTCTGGGCGACCTCGCCGAAAAATCCGGCAAGATCGACAAAGCGTTTGAATACTACAAAGACGTGTACGGCGCCGATATCGCCTATGAGGACATCGGCGAACGCTTCCAGCGCGTCTATAAACTCCGTCAGGAGCAGCAGGGGTGAACCGGCGCAAGGGACAGCAGGGACGCAATCGCGGCGGAGGCGATTGGATTTACGGACGACGTCCCGTAGCAGAAGTGTTGAAATCCGCAAAACGTCAGGTTATCGAGCTTGTGCTTCCTCCGTCCGTCAGCGGAAACGAAGAGCTCGAAGAGATGCTGTATATTGCGAGGGAGAACAATATCCCAGTCAAGAATCTGCAGCGCGATGTGCTTGACAAACTCTGTGACGGCGGAAACCATCAGGGCGTCGCGGTAAAGACCGCCCCCTATCCCTACGTGGACATCGAAGATGCGATTGCCGAAGCCGACGGCTCGGGCAATCCCCTTTTCCTGATTCTCGACCACCTCGAAGATCCGCAAAATGTCGGTTCGCTTTTGCGTACCGCCGATGCCGCCGGTGTCACCGCAGTCATCATTCCTGAAGACCGGGCGTGTGCTATCACCCCGACTGTCGTCCGCGCTTCGGCGGGAGCAACCGAGCATCTGCTCATCGTCCGGGTGGTAAATGTGGTGCGGGCCATGCAGCGGCTCAAGGAGGAAGGGGTTTGGCTCACCGGTCTCGACATGGACGGCAAGCTTTATACCGAAGTTGATTTCAAAGGGCCCGCAGGCATTGTCATCGGCGCGGAGGGCAAAGGGCTGTCCCGGTTGGTTCGCGAAAACTGCGACTTTATCGCCTCGCTGCCGATGTGCGGCGAAGTCGCCTCGCTGAATGCCGCCGTAGCCGGTGCGATTGCAATGTACGAAACCGTGCGCCAGCGGATGGGAAAATGATCTCAGCTTGGCAGATTTTCACCAGCTTTGCGAAAATCGGAGCATTGCTGTTCGGGGGCGGATACACGATGCTTCCGCTTTTGGAGCGGGAAATCGTCGACAGGCGCGCTTGGTGCAGGCAGGATGAAATGCTTGATTACTACGCGATGGCTCAACTTGTCCCCGGCGTCATTGCCATAAACACCTCGTTGCTGATCGGTCAAAAATTGCGCGGATGGACGGGGGCGTTCGCCTCCATGCTGGGGGTCGTCTCCGTTCCGTTCATCACCATCCTGATTTACGCGCTTGCCGTCGATACACTCAAAAACTCCGCATGGCTTTCCGATGCGCTTGCCGGAATCCGCCCTGCCGCCGCTGGCATGCTACTGGGCACGGCATGGACCATGTTTGTCAAAGCGGCGAAGGTTCCCCTCGCGCTGATTATTGCGATTGCCGTCTTCGCACTTGTTTTCATTTGCGGTGCCGACACCGTTCTTGTCATCGCCTCCGGCATCGCCAGCGGTTTAATCTGGTGGGGGATCGATACTCTTCGCAAACCCCACAAGAGGAAATTGAAGAAATGATATTCCTTCAACTGGCATTTACGTTTTTCAAAATCGGCTTGCTTACCGTCGGTGGCGGATTGGCGATGATTCCGGTCATCCGCAACGAAATGCTGAAACATTCGTGGTTGACCGACTCCGAATTTCTCGACATTTTCGGGATTTCACAAATGACCCCAGGGCCGATTTCGACCAACACCGCCACCTTTGTCGGGTTTCAAACCGCAGCACACCAATTCGATTCGATCTCAATCGCGATTGCCGCCGCTCTGATTGCCACTATATCGGTATCGGCTCCGTCATTCATCTGCATCGGGGTGCTCGGTAGCCTCTGGAAGAAAAACCGCGAACACCCCGCCATCGTGTGCATTTTTAAAATCATGCGTCCGCTGGTGTGCGGACTGGTGGCGGCGGCAGCCCTGTCAATGTGTATAGGAAGCCTAAACAACGCGGCATCGCAGAGCGACACCCAGTTACTGTTAAGTTCGGCAATTGCCATAACCTCATTCGCAGTTACGGCCTTTTCAAAATTTTCACCGGTGGCAACACTGCTGCTCGGAGCGCTCGCCGGCGTCGCCTTCGCCTAGCGACCGCTACTCTTCAAACGAAATGGCGATATTGAACGCCACTCTGCGCGCCACTCCCTTTTTCCGGGAGACGCAATGCGAAATGGTTTCGATCTCATCGCTCCCAGACTTGCGGTAGCAAAGCGTGGTCGATCCTCCACCATCCATATTCATTGCGCTGTACGCGCCTACCGAGCGCAGAATCTCGGCCAGATCTTTCAACGTTGCGCCGATGCTGTACCCCTGCTGTCTTCCATCAACCGTAAGTATGTAGAGGTAGCGGCCGTCCTTTGAAAGACCGAATGCGGTACGCGGATGACGCGAGGGATGGTACGATTTCAAAAAATCTCCTTTCTCGTCGAGCAACAATCCGAAACCGGTGGCGGCGACAGCGACATTTGAAACATTCTTTTCGGTGAACGAGCCGGTGATGACCGCCCTTCCGTCATTGTACACAACGAAAACCGCCGGACCTCCTCTTCTTATTCCGATGAATTTGCCGGCTGAAACGGCGGGGCCCGAAACCTGTGCGAAGCGGTTTGAACAAGGGAACGGGGACCATGGCATTGAATTGACGGCTACAGCGAAATCGATGCGCCTGCCACTTTTAACCTTTTTCCCGCCGTGCTTCCGATGCAGATCAAGCAGAAAATCTGCCGTCTTGCAGACCTCGGTAGTAATCGTTTTGTTTTTGTATCCGGGCAGTGGCTCTCCCCAGCGAGGCGAAGGCTTTGTCGCATGAAACCTGATGCCGGGCGTTTTGAGATCAATGCGCATAAGGTCGGCCTCAAGCAACGGCTCGGGATAAGAAAGATGCACGTGCAAGGCGCCGGGGCGAATCTTGTTCGCTTTGTTCCAATCAACCTTTGCCTCAAGTCCGGCGAAGAGGCAGGAAAAAGTACTTAACGTCAGTGAGATAATCAAAAGCAAGCGGAACATTGTTTTCCTCCTTCTATTGTGACAGCGCCTCGAGCAACGGCATCGCCGCCGACGATGTGGCGTCGAGATTGTAAATCAAAAATCCGTCAAGATCGGCCTTCACCACCGCTCTAAGCTGTTCAAATAGCTGCTCTTGGCGATCCTGGCCCTTCCATACCGAATATCCCAATCCCGGATACATTTTCGCTCTTGTTCCGGCTACCGCCGGCTTTTGCATCGCAAGCGTGGAGGAAAGCAGCTGGGCGGAATCGAGGTAATCCATCGGACAAACGAAATCGACCCATCCCATGCGGCACCAAGTTTGCCAATCCTGCCCGATGCTGTTGCGGCAGCTGCGGTGGTTGTCAAAAACCGCCGCGGAAAATTTCACATTCAGCTTTTGCGTTTTCAAACCATTCGAAATGCGTTTGACCACATCAGAGATATTGTTGCGCCGGAATATCTCCCATTTCCCGCGGTCGCATCCTCTGGGCAAGACATCCGCAGGCCAGCGCGCCACCTTTTTCCCCTGAGCAGTTTCAAAGCGTTTGCGGCACCCTTGGCAAAAGCAGTAGTCGGCACTTGAATACCGGATGTAATCCAAATGGACGCCGGACGAACCGGGAATTGCCGCCATCTCAAGTGCGGCCTGCACCTCCATTCTCCGATTGTCAGGATGGGAGGGACAGAGCCATCCTTTTTTTTCGACACCCTTGAAATCGACGGTAAATCTTTTTTGTTTGCGCATTGCCTCCGTCCACGACCGAGGTGTTGCCCCGTTCGAACCATTGAAGCATACCTTCCACGCATGAAACGCGATTCCGTGCTTGCGGCACGCATTGATGCAATCCTGAACCGGACTTCCGTTTTTCACTGCGCTTTCCGCCATCGGCAACACCTTCGATTTGTGGTATGCCACTCCTCCCCAGGCGATATTCACAAAAAGATTGTTTATTCCCGCTTTGGACAATCGTGATGCGGTCTGTTCCCAGTTCTCGCCCGGCACGCCCCATGCACTGTGGCACCAATATCCGCGGAACGGAAGTTTTTTCTTCACGGTCGGAGCGAATTTACGCGCACGTTGCATCAATGCATCGTTGGAGCGGGCGCGCACGTAATCCAATCTTTTTTTCCAACCGGCTTTTTTCATTGAGGAGGGAAGCGACGACAAACCGACACGGCACATTTCCGCAGCAACCGCGCGTTCACCGAGTCTGGCATCGCAATATACGCACATCGAGCGGAGAAAATCTGACGATTGTCCCTCCGCACCCATCCAGACATGCCCCAGGAACACGCCGCGATCGGTTGCCACCGCCGCCGGCAGCGAAGTAGGCTTGCCGTTAAAAGTGCGCCAGCGGGCGACAATCCGCCCATTGGCGGCAACTGGCTTAACACTAACCGAGGCCCAAGACGCCTGCGGAGCGAAACGCGGCTGTCCGGCAAGACCGCCATTTACCGATTCAAATCCGGAAAAACCGCCGAGCGGACGTTCAATTGCCCCCTTTTTTATCCCCATTAATTCGCAAATGCCGGGTGCTGGCAAATAGCAAACGAGCAATCTGCCGCCCCGGGCGACGAATCTTTTGATTACGGACATCGCCTTCGGTGGAATTGAAGGATTGAGCGGCAATGCCAATAAATTGACGCCGGTCAGCAAAGAGTCGTCGAGTTGCACATCATCCAGCAGCAGCGGCTCAAATCCCAGCGCATCAAGGCTGCGGCACATGATGTTGGCGTATTTCACCTCATCGCCGCCGCTGCCGCGGCGCGCCACTACTGACTGAGCCTGCAGCACAATGGTCAGAGGACGATTTTTCACCGCTGCGAGCGAATCAATCGAAAATGAGGAATTGATATCTCCGCCGCGCCAGCCGGAGATACGAACCATGTCGGCTTTCGACCATGAAATCGCCTTTCCTCCCTCCGGGGTAAAACGTTCTTTATTGAGTTTGACGGTCTGCCACGACGCGGAGACGGAGGGGGCGAACGGAGCGTGAAACCACTGTCCATCCGAGCGCACATAACAGGAAAAACCGCGAAAGGCCCCCATCTCCTGACATTTGAACCGGAAAGTCAAGCCGCGTGCAGTCCCCAAATCGCAATCAAACGGCAAATCGATGCTGGCGCGCTCTTTGCTCCGCTCCGAGGCAAACGGCGCATTGACCACCGCCCCGGTCAAATCTGACGACGCGAATAGCAAAAATATGATTGAAACAAGAAATTTACCCATCATCCGACAACTCCATCCCCTTGTAAATCCAACGCCGCGGCAAAAGCTCCGTCGCATCCGGTATCGGGAGGGAAACTTTCCTTGACCGAAGCAAGTGAGAAATTTGGATGTCTGGCAAGAAACGCCTCAACCTGCATAAGATTCTCCTCGGACTCGAGCGAGCAGGTTGAATAGACGATTCTTCCTCCGGGCTTGAGCAGCATTACCGCATGATCAAGGATTTTGCGCTGTGTCTCCACCAATGCCTTCATCCGCTTTTCGCTCCAGCGCCATCTTGCATCGGCCCGGCGGCGAAGCACCCCGGTGTTTGAGCAAGGCACATCAAGAAGAATCCGGTCGAATGCGTTCGTCAATCCGGCTCCGGACGGAATCGGGTTGGTCATGTCCATCCGCCTGATTTCGACAAATTCAAGGTTCGTCCGTTTCAAATTCTCGCGCAGAACCGCCAACCGGTCTTCATGCGCGTCACAAGCGGTCAATCTCCCCTCCCCCTTCATCCTCCAAGCGATCTGAACCGTCTTCCCTCCCGGTGCGGAGCAAGCATCTAGAACATTCATGCCAGGTGCAACTTCAAGCAAATCCACCGCATGTGCCGTTGCCGGATCCTGAACGATAAATGCGCCATCCCGGTAGCCATCAATCTCTTCGATTCTCTCGCCCCGGCGAAGTTCGACATACCGTTCATCGCGCTCAGGCGGATATGCCAAAAAAACCGCGGGGGGCAGATTGTTGAAGACGCAGAGATCGGCGGTACGATCGGCGCCATATCGCGAGAGCCAGCGATTAACCAGAACGTCAGGATGCGAATAACGCACCCCCATTGACTGCCCCGCCAACTCGTCAAGCACATGGCTGCGGCTGCGCAAAATGGAGCGAAGCACGGCATTTACAAACGGCGCCGAAGCGCGAGAAGCTCTTTTTGCCGCCTCTACGGTTTCGTTCAGCGCGGCATGAACTTTTACCGACGGCATATACAGCAGTTGCGCCGCCCCCACCAGCAATGCCGCACGCGTCTCGCCCATCGGCATTTTTTTCACGAAGCGCCCGATCACCCAATCCAAAGTTCTGAAACGGCGAAGAACCGTGCCGGTCAAATCGACTACAAAAGAGTGATTCACCCCGGGCGCAATCATCCGGAACGGGAAATCGCCCGTCTCCAGCCATTGCGCCAAAATAAAAATCGCCTCTCTTCTTGCACTGGTTCCGTTTGCCTGCATAACACCCCTAAATCATAAAACGATGGTCAGCCCGTCGTATGCGGCAAAAAAACCGGCGGGCAAAATCTGCGACAATTCGCGATGCGATGCATGATGGCAGATATGGGTGATTGCCGACTGCTTTGCGCCGATCGCTTTAAGCCAGCCGACGCTGTCGGCTACCGTAAGATGCGTCGGCAGCGGACGCATACTTGCCCCGTCAAGCACCATCAAATCCAATTCCGCATTGGACAAAAGCTCGAGGGAAGAGTCTGGAATTGTATGACAATCTGGAATATACCCAATCTTGCGCCCCTTCGATTCAATGATATAACCGGTCATTCTGACATCCCTGCCGTGTTCGACATCAACCGGGGTCAAGTAAATGTCGCCAACCGTGAAACTTGACTCGACGGACTGGAAATTTATTTGCGGACGAAAAAGCCCGCCGGGATGGGGTTCGGTGCGGATATAATGGAAAATCTCGCGAACCCTGGCGATGGTGTCGGGGTTGCCGTATGCCGGAATCGCCGTGCGGTTCTGCATCGCATTGAAGCGTCTGATGTCGTCAAAACCGAATATGTGGTCTGCATGGGCATGGGTGAAGACAACAGCATCAAGATGAGTTATGTTCGCATCGATCATCTGTTCGCGAAAATCTGGAGGCGTATCGATAATCAATGAAGTCGAACCGCTGTTTACATAAAAGCAAGACCTCCGCCGTTTATCTCGCGGATCGGCGGAGGTACATACGGGACAGGCGCACCCGATCATCGGCACGCCAACGGATGTTCCCGTCCCAAGAAAACGAACTTCCATGGTTTTTCTTATTCGCCGTCGCCGAACAGTTCGCCAAGAGCATCGCCTATCATTTCAAGCGCCTCTTCAATCTCGTCTTCCTTGACCGTCAAAGGCGGCAGGAAGCGTACAACATGTTCGCCGGCAACGCAGCAGAGCAGACCCATTTCACGGCACTTGTCAACTACGGCTTTCGCTTTGCCCTCCATGACCATTCCAATCAGCATGCCTTCGCCACGAACTTCAAGCACCTGATCGTATTTTTCAACGAAGAGATTGAGCCCTTCGCGGAAGAGCGCTCCCAATTTCTCTGCGCTCGCAACCAGACTCTCCTGCTCGATAACATCAAGCACCGCCAATGCGGCTGCCGAAGTGACGGGATTGCCGCCAAAGGTTGACGCATGGTGTCCGGGCTGGAAGACATCTGAGAGTGCGGGAGAGGCGATCAACGCGCCCATCGGCAGACCGGAGGCAAGCGACTTGGCGGTGGTGAACGCATCGGGACGAATCGGGTAGTGCTGCCAACCCCACCATTTGCCGGTGCGACCAAGCCCACACTGAACTTCGTCGCAAAGCAGGAGCAATCCCTTCTCGTCACACAACTGGCGCAAACCGACCATGAACTCTTCGGTTGCGGCGACAACTCCGCCCTCGCCTTGGACAGCTTCCACCATCACGGCGACGGTTTTCTCGTTGATTGCGGCTTTGACCGATTCAAGGTCGTTGAAATCGGCATAGGCGAAGCCGACCGGAATCGGGTCGAAACCTTTTTGAACTTTATCCTGGCCAGTTGCAGCGATCATGCCGAGAGTACGACCATGGAAACTGTTGACCATGGTGATAATCTCGTACTTGCCTTTTTCCTGCCCCCAAAGGCGGGCGAGCTTGACCATAGCCTCGTTTGCCTCCGCGCCGGAATTGCAGAAGAAGCACTTTCCGTTGAGCGAGAGACGGGAGAGACGTTCGGCCAGAAGCGTCGCCGGCTCATTGATAAAGAGATTTGAGCAATGCGTAAGTTTCGCCGCCTGTTCCTGAATTGCCTGCACAACTTTGGGATGGCAGTGCCCGATATTCTGCACGGAGATGCCCGAAGTAAAATCCAAAAAGGTATTGCGCTCGGGATTACGGACTTTGCAACCGCTACCGGTTGCGATAACCGCTGCCGGCGCATAGGTATGCATGACAAACTGACTGTATTTTTCGATGATTTCCTTGCTTTTCATTCTGTAATCTCCGTTCCTACACCGTTCTTAGTGAAAATTTCCAACAATAGTGAATGTGGCATGCGTCCGTCAACCAAATGGACTTTGCCAACTCCGGCGGCAATGGCATCGGCACAGCTTGCCACCTTGGGCAGCATTCCGCCACTGATGACACCCTCTTCGCGCAAAGCGGAAATTTCGCCTACGCGCAACGAAGGAATCAAGCTGGTCGGATCTTCAACATCGCGCAAAATGCCGGGCACATCGGAAATGAAGGCCAGTTTTCGCACCTTCATCGCCTTGGCCAAAGCCGAGGCAGCGGTATCAGCGTTGATATTGTAGACCGCACCGTCCGGTCCAACACCAAGGGGGGTGATGACAGGAACCAATCCTGAGATGAGCATTTCCCGTACCGGGCGGACATCTACCGCATTTGGCTCCCCTACATAACCCCAGTCGATCAATTCACCGGTTTCGGGATTGGTTCCGGTTTTTTTATCAACCCAATAAATCCAATCACCGTGCAGGGAGTGGGCGTTTGCTCCATGGCGGCGCAACAGGGACACAACGTTGGCATTGACCTCGGTTTTTATCACCCGCTCCATCACCTTCATCGAGGCGATGTCAGTTACGCGCAGTCCTTGAACAAAAGAAGTTGAAATACCGGCTTTCTGCAATCCGCGCGAAATCGCCTTGCCACCGCCGTGAACAAGCACGATACCGATGCCGACTGCGCTCATAAAAGCGATATCGGTCAAAAGCCCCTCAAGATTTTCTGGAGATTCCATCACGCTGCCGCCAACTTTAATGACAACCGCAGAACCTCTGAAATCCTGAATATACGGAAGCGCTTCAATCAGCACATCCGCCTTACCCATTGCGTCTTCGACTTTCGTAACTAATCCTCCTTGATTAAGCCTTACATTTTACCACAAAAAACCATTTGGGGCAATCGTCCGGAATCATAAAATTGTCAAAATCACAATGAAAATACCAATTGAATACAGATTGAAACCAGGACTGAGAAAGAGAAAGGCCGATTACCGTAGACAGCTACGGCAATCGGCCATGGAAAATTCCACGTTAGACGGTCTGCTTTGACAAGGCGCTGACGAAAAGGGCCTTGATTGTATGCATGCGGTTTTCCGACTCGTCGAATACCTTTGAGTATTTGGACTCGAAAACCTCGTCGGAGACCTCGAGTGCACCGGTTTCGCGCGTAACATCGGTTTCGAAATCATGAAATGCCGGAAGGCAGTGTAAAAACATGAGCCGCCCGTCGATATTACCGGTAGCGCGCATCAAATCCATATTGATTTGATATGGGCGGAGCATCTTGATGCGCTCTGCGGTTTTATCTTCTTCACCCATCGAGACCCACACATCCGTATACAAAACATTGGCACCGCGCACACCTTCTTGCGGATTCTCAAAAACGCGGATGTCAGAACCGTTTCTGGCAGCGACTTTCTCAGCCTCGGCCAGCACGCTCTCATCCGGACGAAGTTGACGCGGAGAACAGCAAACATAACGGACTCCGGCTTTAGCGCACCCCATCATCAACGAGTTGGCGACATTGTTGCGACCGTCTCCGACATATGCCAATGTGCAGTTTTTCAAGGATCCGAAATTCTCGCGTATGGTCAGCAGGTCGGCCAGGATCTGGGTCGGGTGGTAGTCATCGGTAAGGCCGTTCCAAACCGGTACGCCTGACCATTGCCGAAGTTCTTCAACAGTCTGCTGTGAAAATCCGCGGAAGAGAATACCGTCATAGATACGGCCCAGTACGCGAGCGGTATCTTTGACACTTTCCTTTTTCCCGAAATGGATATCGGGGCGCGTCAAATATTCAGCGTTCCCTCCCTCGTCGCGGACGGCGATGCAGGCGGAGTTGCGCGTCCGAGTGGAACTTTTCTCAAAAATCAAAGCGATGTTTTTTCGATGGAGCAAATCACCGCGAATACCAGCAGCGCGCCTATCTTTGAGTTTGGAGGCCAACTCGATCAAATCCAACATTTCGGAATCTGAAAACGAGGTCATACGCATCAGCGAACGACCGGCCAGGTCTGGGTTCCATTTGATATCCATGTCTTGCTCCGTCTGCCTTTTTAGGTTTTCTGAGAAAAGAAAAAACCCCGTCGCTAAACGACGGGGCTTCGAAGTCCGTCTTGCAGAGAGTTACTTAGTGTATTTAACCTTGTCTGCATTGGTACCCGCCCCGCGGATGTAAATCTCAACGCGGCGATTTTCAGGATTGCCCTTGATCAAATCGGGCCGGACTTTAGGAACGGTGTAGCCAAAGCCTTTGGCGAAGAGCTTATCGGCTTTAACCCCGCGGGAGATTAAATAATCGGCAACGGCCTTTGCACGGCGTTCAGACAACTTTTGATTGTATTCTTTGTTTGAACGCTTGCGCTGGTCGGCATGTCCTTCAATGGCGGCCGAAGCGTTGGGGTTACGGGTCAAGACGCGGACGATCTGATCGAGCTCTGCGTAGTACTTGGACTTGATGACAGTAGTGTCGTAATCGAAGAGCACGTCCTGCAATTCGAAGAGCATAAGATCGTCTTTCGGATCGAGGGGATTGGTGTTGTCGATCAGCACTTCATGTCCGTCGGAGACGCCGCCCTTGTCGGTATCGCGATCGTTGGGGTTGGTTTTATACTTTTTGACTTCCTCGCCGTCGGTCAAACCATCAAAATCGGTATCGGGGTTGAGTGGATCGGTCTTGTAAGTCTTGACTTCCTCGCCGTCGGTCAAACCGTCACCATCGGTGTCGGCCTTGAACTTGTCGGTGCCGAGTTTTTCTTCCTCGTCATCGGTCAAGCCGTCGTTATCGGTATCTTTAGGCGCAGCCGGGGCGATGACACCGGAATCAGCGGCTTTGACATCTGAGCCGGATCCCTTGCCGCCGAAGCGGTAGGCAATACCGAGGTCGGCGGTATAGAGGGTTTCGAAGGTGCTATCGCAAGCGACGGTAAAACGGCCATCGGCGCGAAGCGACCAATTATCGGTCAAGTGATAA
Organism: Kiritimatiellia bacterium; assembly: GCA_045540275.1. GTDB lineage: Bacteria > Verrucomicrobiota > Kiritimatiellia > RFP12 > UBA1067 > RGIG8368. The sequence continues at coordinate 58,008 of JAZQGX010000055.1, forward strand.
AACGCACCGATACCGAGACGGGGGCCGGTGTGATTGTAGTATGAACCTTCGGAGAAGATACGATCGTCGCCGTGGTAGTACACCCACCCCAACGAAACATACGGATCGAAGCGTTCATAGCGGTCGAAGTGATAGAGCGCATCCAAGCCTACGCCCCAAATATTATGGGCATCGCTCTTATGACCATTCTTGCGACCGAGGCGTGTTCCTCCGTTGGCAGTAGCATTAAGTGCATCAGATGCCTCCAATTCTACCGACCAATGTTCATTGATGTCGTAACCGATACGCAAATTGAGATTCAAAGGCGAATCGACGGCCTGATTACCCTCGAAAAAGAGCATGCCCACGCCGGGGCTGACATACCAGCGTGGAGAATCAGCCAACTCTTCCTCGGCCAAAAGAAAGCCTGCGTTCAGAGCCAAGACTCCCACTATAGAGATTATACGTTTCATAAATTCTCCTCTTCATTTAAAAACTGACTCCATTATACATATCTCCACCTGGAACTGCAAGATAAATTTCGCGTAAGTTATCGTAAAATTATTAGATTTTTACCAGGACAAAAATCGGTCTGCCTACTGACATCTCGCCAATTTTTCATACTATGTAAAAAAATTTGATACACAAGAGTTATTACTGAATGCTTACACGTCACCAACTGCGCAAGCTTCCACCCGCTCCTACCTACTACTATTCCACTCCACATCCTCACACCCCCACATCCCCATTCCCCTCCACATCCATTTCCTCTTCCTCTCCCTCTTCCCATACACTTTCATTCATCCGCACCGTAATCTCACTTTC